>NZ_JBNHHC010000041.1:0-42537 GCF_059091865.1 Arthrobacter sp. B0316-1-20
ATCATCGCAAGATGTTGCCACGGCTCTGTAGCTCAGTTGGTAGAGCGTTCGACTGAAAATCGAAAGGTCACCGGATCGACGCCGGTCGGAGCCACCAGCAAAACGATATGAACCCCGGAACTCCTCGAGTTCCGGGGTTTCGTTCTTCCTGGGAGCCTCCAGGAGTGGTTCGCTGGTCTTGAGGCCCTCCTGTGGCTGAGATCTTCAAGTCTTCCCGGCGACGTCTACGCGTTCCTCTGGGATCAGGTCTGCACCCAGCCCAAGCCAGGCCAAGGATGACCTGGGAGCGCTTTTATTGCCCGATGACCTGATCGGGAACACCGAGGCATCGACAATCCGCAGCCCCCCAACGCCTCGGACGCGCAGCGGGAGTCGACGACGCGCCCGAAATCCGGTCAGACCCCTGAGTTATTCCGAAAGTGAACTCGACCGGAACCGTCGGGTGCATGGTGGCTCAGGGCTCGGCTGAAACGCGGAAGCTTTCGTGAGGCCAGGCGCGTGAGTAAGCACTGACAGTTGATCGAGCATTTACCAGACGCATTCTTTTCGGCTAGCGCTGTTCATATCCCCTTTCTTCGGTGTTGCTACTGTCACCATTTTTATTTTTTACTTAACTTGGCTTTTTGGCTACTGTCGATGTAGGGGGGAGGCAAGAAAAATGTAATGCCATTTTAAGGAGAGTTTTTGCAGGGTCATCATCCATCTGCCCGAAACGAATTCAAGCTCGTGGGAAAAGCAACTAGTCAACATCGTGCAGAAAAAAGGTTCCGAACACCTTCAGAAGCCGAACTCCTGGTTAGGTCGCAGGCAAGCAGTGCGCCTTGGCGGGGCCGTGCCGCGACGTCTCCGGGGCCTGCCCGACCGGGAACTGAACCACTGGGAGGAGCCGTTTAGGTGTTAGGGAAGGATGTGTCTCTGTCTAACAACGAACGAAAGCAGCTGGCGGAACTGGAAAGGCAAGTCAGTGCCGACGATCCTGTATTTGCCCGAAATTTCCGGGCTCCAAAACCCGCTGATTCGACGATTGCTCCGTGTTGGTCCGGGCTGCTCCTCTTGTTGATTGGGGTACTGGTAGTAGTGGTTGGAATCGTCACGCAGCTGCCTCTCGTTGGCATGATTGGCTTTCTGCTAATAGTTATAGGCGGGTTAGCTAGCAGGCCCTCGAAGAAATCACACGCGCCAGCCGCGAAATCCAGCCCGCCACAAGTTGCCAACAAATAAATTGCAAGCCATATGTTTGACACAAACGGATTGGCGATAACTGCCCCCGGAAGGACGAGCAGACCTTCCGGGACATCTTAATAGTCGGCAGTGGTATTGGCCATCGTCGCGGGAGAGAAGCGTCGACGTTGGAACACCTGCCAACCCAACGTTCACATTCCTCAATGAAATATAAGGAGCTCTAGGTTGGTACCTGAAACTAATTTTGAAGCCCCGTCCCGCCGCCCACATCAGCTGCTTACAGCCAGCACGATGGATAGGCTGACGGGCAGCGGCCATGGCAAGGCCAGAGGACACCAGGGGGCCGAGGCCTTGGAGAAGCAGTTGCACCGATGGGTGGGTGAGGGTGGGGCTTTGCCAGCCGATGCACACTCCGACTCCGAGGGCCGTCACCGAAAGTGACCTGGAAGCTACTGCCGTTACTGGATACTCGCGGGACTACCGGGACGCTAGCGCGACTCAGTCCTTGAGCAGCCGGTTTACCGCGTCGATGTTGGCCCGCGTGTATTTGAGCCGCTTTTCTGGTGCCGGCCGTTTGGCCAGTGCCCTGCCGATAAAAAATACCAACAGGGCAGTGAACGCCCACCTGCCATCGGGACTCGGCGATCCAAATCGCCGCCAGCGCGCAACCGGCGGCGAGGGTCAGGATCAAATATCCGAACATTCTCATGGTTTGCCTCCCGTTATTCGGTGAGGGCGGGATAGTCGCCGTCCCATGCACCGATTGTGCCCGCTGGGTCCGTCAGGCACCATCCACGGCCAGCTACGTGCCTGGTAGCACGGCTGGGAAAACGAAGCCCCGCAGTCCTGAATCAGGACGCGGGGCTTCGTCGTCTCCCGCCTCTGTCCACGGCGGGCTCCGTGCGGGAACATAGGCACATGAGCGAAACGGCATTCACCCATGTCGGGGGGCCGACAGCCTTGCTGGAGTATGGCGGCTGGACCTTCCTGACCGACCCCACCTTTGATGACCCGGGCGAGTTCCCGGCCCCGACCGGGACCTTGGTGAAGACCATCAGGCCGGCCATCCAAGTTGAAGACCTGCCGGCGGTGGATGTCATCCTGCTTTCGCATGACCAGCATGTAGACAACCTGGATTCCTCGGGCCGGCAGTTGGTGGAATCCGGCGGCTCCAAAGTCCTCGGAACCCTGGAGGCAGCGGAAAGGATTGCCGCTGTCACCGGCATGGCTCCCTGGGAGCGGTCAGTGCTCGAGGCTCCCGACCGCGCCACAATCACCATCACTGCCGTCCCTGCGCAGCACGGACCGGACGGGTGCGAACCCGTGGTCGGTACGGTGACCGGGTTCGTTCTCACGGCATCCGATTTGCCGAGCGTTTACGTCAGCGGTGACAACGCGTCGCTGGAGGTAGTAGGCGCCGTTGCCGAACGGTTCGCACCGATTGGCCTGGCGGTTCTCTTCGCTGGCGCCGCCCGGGTGGGCGTTTTCGACAACGCTGCGCTCACGCTGACCGCCCGAGATGCGGCCAAAGCCGCCCGGATGCTGGAAGCGACAGCCGTGGTGCCGGTCCACGCCGAGGGCTGGAGCCACTACAGCGAAGGCCACGCTCAGCTCCGCGCCGAATTCTCGGCCGGCAGCCTGGATGACCGGCTTCGGGTCCCCACTCCGGGAGAGAAGCTGTCCCTGTAGGCCAACTCGCTACAGTGGACTGATGCCGCACCTTGCCTTCGAGGCGTCCGGACCCGAATCCGCTGAAGCCATCCTCTTCCTGCATGGGGCAGGCTGGCCGGGCATCACGTGGCACCAGCAAATGAAGTATTTCTCCGGGTCTTACCGCTGTCTGGCCGCGGACCTGCCGGGGCATGGTGCCAGCAGCGGCATTGCTTGGCAGAGCCTGGACGCAACCGCAAAGCTGGTGGCCGAACTCATCGAATCCGTCACGGACAAGCCGGTCCATCTGGTCGGGCTGTCGATGGGTGGCGACGTGGGCCTGCGGCTGCTGGCACACCGTCCGGAGCTGGTGCAGACCGCCCTTCTGACGGGTGTCCTCGTGCTTCCGGTGCCGCGGTGGATGCTGAAGGCGCAGCTTGCCCTCGCGGGCCTGACCAAGAACCGCGTCCTCTGGCGGGCTTCGGCCAAGTACCTGCGGCTCGGGCCGGAGCAGATGACTGAGTACCTGGCGGGGAACCAGCCGCTGGACCCGCAGCAATACCGTGCCATCATCTCGGAAATCTTCGTCGGCACGAATGTCGAGGGCCTCGACAAGGCCGCCTGTCCGGTGCTCATCGCGGCCGGCGAAAAGGAACCGCGGCAGGCTCGGGAGTCAGCGGCTGTGCTGGCCGGGCTGTTGCCGAACGCCCGTGGCGGGCTGGCACCGAAGTCCCCGCACGAGTGGCCGATGAACCGTCCCGAGCTCTTCAACCGGACGTTGGAGGACTGGTTGCAGGATCAAGCGGTGTTGCCGGGCACATTGCTTCCAGCCTGACCTCCTCGCCGGCCCCTTCCCAGCCTACGCACTGGTCCCAGCCCCTTCCCAGCCTCCATTCAGGATGACCGGCCTACCATGGGTGGGTATTCCGAGTGCCGCCTGCACCTGATGAGGCACTAACCGGGGACGATGGGAGCGAGGAGCGTAGTGCAGGCCCTTCTGAAGATTGCAGCCGGCGGCCTGGCAACGGCCGTCATGCTGACATCATGCAGCAGCGCGGATCCGGCAGAGGAACCAACGACGGCGGTGCCTGCCCCCTCTGCATCGGCCGCTCCCCAACTGCAGACCGCGCCTGCGGAAGCGCCCGTCGCACCCGACCCGGCTCCTGAACCAACCGCCACGGCAACGCCCAGCCCAACACCGCCGTCGGGCTCCACTGACGTCAAGGGACGCGGCGAACCAGGCAAAGGCACCGGGGTGTGGGGCCGTTACGGAGACCAGGCCGACGCTTGTGCGGCGGTGGCGGCGAACATGGCCTCACTGCTGCTGGTTCCGCTCGGCTTCATGACCGGCGTGGAGGACTCCCAACTGGAGTCCCTGCAAAAAGAACTGGACGAATTCAGCCGCGGCGTCCCGCCCGAGCTCACTGATGACCTGGACCGGGTGGAGCAGCTGCTGGAGCAGGCAGCACCCGACCACAAGATCGACGTCACAGCCTTTGCCGAAGCACTTGAGCCGGTACAGGACTGGCTGGCCGAACACTGCGGGGAATGAGGCGTTAGGCTTGCCCTGAGAGTCAGCACAGCCGCCAGGGAGAACAGATGCACAACAAGGATCGGCCCCCCGCCCCGTCCGTAGGAGATGCTCCTAGGGAAGTCCCTGTCTCCGCACCCGCTGCAACACCGGTCGGCGGCACGGATCTGCCGAACCTGCAGGAATCCGGACAAGTCGGGACTGACCCGTCGATGCTTCCCGACTCGGCGCTGGGCATCCCTGCCGCTCCGGGGCGCACCACTATCTCAGAGACAGCCGTGGCCAAGGTCGCGGCCGTCGCGGCCCGCTCCGTTTCGGGGGTCTACGCGCTGGGCAGCGGCACCGCGCGTGCCTTGAGTGCACTGCGCGATGTGGTGGGCGGTGGTGATGCTGCCGCCCAGGGCGTGCACGTGGAGGTCGGCCAGACGCAGGTGGCCGTGGACATCAGCCTGGTGGCTGTCTACGGCAAGCCGCTGCACGAGCTGGCGAGCAGCGTGCGCGCGGCGGTTTACACCGCCGTCGAGCAATTGGTGGGGCTGGACGTGGTTGAAGTGAATGTAGAGATCAACGACGTACACGTGCCTGGGCTGGACCCGAAGGCACCGGCGGAGAAGCCCGTCCGGCAAGTGGCCCAGTAACAGGATGCGCGGGACGGTGGGAGGAGCAAGGATGAGCTACACGGTGGTCGGCATGGCCGTCGGAGCGGCGCTGGCGTGGGCCGCGCTGGTGTTCCACTTCTGGGGATTCCTGCTGATGGCGGTGTTCCTGATCGTGGGGGCGCTGCTGGGCCGGGCCGCGGAAGGAAAACTCGACTGGCGCAGCATCCGCGATGCGTTGACCGGACGCCGCTCGTCTTCATGACGGACCGTGCCGTGGACGCCGAGAACGTGCCTCCCCGCCCGGACTGGCCAGTGCCGGGCTACCGGCCGGACGGACAGCCATTGGTGCCGCACCCGGCCGAGCCGTCACACCCGGCCGGGCCGCCGGCGGAGCGCTACGCCGGGCACACCCGGGTCAGCACACAGGCCTTGACCAGCACCGCGCAGGGTGCCGCGGCACAGCTGCTGGGAATTCCGCCGGGGCTGGTCCGCGCCACGTGGAGTGACGACGCCGGTTCCCTGGCTCTGTCTCTGGCGCTTCCCGTCGGCATCCCCTCGCTGGACCGGGTACTGCGCGACCCCCAGGTGGTGGCCGGCTTCGGCGGCTCGGTCTGGGACCGGGCCCATGCCGCCAAGGGGGCGATCCTGGAAGAGGTCTCGCGGATCAGCGGTTCGCGGCTGAGCCGGGTGGACATCAGGGTCACCGGCATCCGCGTGCAAGAAGGAGGCAGGGTCCGGTGAGCCACACCGAGGTTGAAAGCGAACGGCCGGTCAAAGAGCGTTCGGCCGACGACCGTCTGGAGCGCTTGGCCAACCGGGAATTGCGCAGTTCCCGAGCGACGGCGTCGGTGATTGCCGCCGCCGTTGTTGGTCTGGCTGGCCTGTACCTGTTGCTTGAATCCGCGTTGAAGGCAATCGGGCAGCAGCCATGGCTGGCCATGCCGGAGGAGATAGCCAGCTGGCTGCACCAACTGCCGGGCAACGTGGCACCGGCGGTGCTGGGTGCGTCCGGGGCACTGATCCTGCTGCTGGGGCTGTTCTTCTTCCTGCAGGGAGTGCTGCCTGGGCATCTGCACCGTCACCGCATTCCCAGCCGCCGCGGCGTGGTGGTGGTGGACGATGAAGTGCTCGCCGCCTCGCTGGCACGCCGCGCCCGCATCGAGGCGGAAGTGGCGCGTGAGCAGGCGCTGGTGGTGGTGTCGCGCGGCTTGGTGGAGGTCAGGCTGCGGCCCACGTCCGGCATTCCGGTGGACGCCGATGCCATCCAGTTGGCGGTGGAGGACGAAGTCCGGCGGGCACAGATCAGCCCGGTCCCGCAGGTGCGCGTCTTCGTCTCCAATTCCGGGGTGGTGGGACAGTGAACCAGACGCCCCGGACCCTCAACCGCATCCTGATCACCATCCTCGGGCTGCTGCTGATGCTGGCTGGCGGCACCGCCCTGGCGCTGGCGCTGGTTCCGGCGCTGGCGGGCTGGTGGCACGCCGTCACCGAACAGGCCGGCATCAACCTGCGGACGGTGCTTGATGCCACCACTGTGCCCGGCCAGCGGGACAGCTGGTTGTGGATCGTGGTGTCCCTGCTGTTGCTCCTGCTGGTGCTGCTGATGATTGCCTGGGTGGCGCAGCAAGGCAAGGGTCGCACCGGAACCATTGCCGCTGATTACGACGGCGACGGCGCGCCCGGCGCCGTCCAGCTCAGCTCCGGCGTGGCCGAGCAGGCCTTGCGTGCCGCGCTCCAGGAACGCCACAGCATCCTGCACGCAACCGTCACTGCCTACGACTACGACGGCGGCGGGGCCCTGCGCGTCCGGGTGGTGCCCCGGCTGGGCGTGTCACCGCAAGCCGTGGCCGACGAAGTCTCCGACCTGGTGGAAGCACTGGACCTGGCCCTCGGCATGCACTTCCCGGTGGTGATCCACCTGGTGGCCGGCGCCCGCTCGCGCCTGGTCCGCGCCGACCGTGTCCGGTGACCGTGGTTGGTGCAGGCCGCCAAGCGACCAGTGGCCGGAGCGGGCGGGCCTAGCGACCGGTGGTCAGCCAGGCGGCGGCGTTCGGTGCCAGCGAGCCGCTGTCGGCGGTCCGGTCCGTCGACGCCACCAACACCGAAGCGCCAGGGGGCAATCGGATCGCCGAGCTGCCCAGGTTGGCCAGCACCTGCACCGTTCCGTTGCGGTAGCTCAAGACTCCGGACGCCGGATCGTGCTCCGGCGTCCACTCCAGGCTGCCCTGGCCCAGCTTCCGCTCGGTGCGAAGGCTCAGCGCCGCCCGGTAGAGTTCGTAGCTGGACTCCGGCACACCCACCTGCCGATCCACTGCGTAGCGGGCGAAGCCCTCCGGCTGCGGCAGCCACGGTTCGTGCTGGGTGGAGCCCCAGCCGAAGCCATGCGCGTTTGCCCGCCACGGAATCGGAACGCGGCAGCCGTCGCGGCCGCGCTCTTCGCCGCCGGTACGGAAGAATGCCGGATCCTGGCGCACCGCGGCCGGCAGGGTGGTGTGTTCCGGCAGGCCCAGCTCATCGCCCTGGTAAATGTAGGCGGAGCCGGGCAGCGCCAGCATGACCAGCGCTGCTGCACGGCCACGGGCGTAACCGAGTTCCTCGTCGGGCTGTTCGTCGTCCGGGCCAATACCCTTGGGGAACGTGGTGGGGTCGGCCAGCCCATAGCGGGAGCTGTGCCGGACCGTGTCGTGGTTGGACAGCACCCAGGTGCTCGGCGCGCCCACCGACGCTGCCGCCGCCAGCGAATCGTCAATGCTCCGGGCCATGCGCTCCGCATCCCAACCCGCCAGCAGGAAGTCGAAGTTGAAGGCCTGGTGCATTTCGTCCGGCCGGACGTAGGCA
This sequence comes from Arthrobacter sp. B0316-1-20, assembly GCF_059091865.1. Classification (NCBI taxonomy): domain Bacteria; kingdom Bacillati; phylum Actinomycetota; class Actinomycetes; order Micrococcales; family Micrococcaceae; genus Arthrobacter; species Arthrobacter sp. B0316-1-20. Next base: position 7,801 of record NZ_JBNHHC010000041.1, read on the forward strand.
AAGAGCCGCTCGACCGGCTCTACCCAGGCTTCCGCCACCAGCATGCGGTCGCCGTCGTACTCGGCCAAAACCTTGTGCCAGTCCCGGTAGATCTCGTGCACGCCGTCCTGGTCGAAGTAGGGCGGGGTATCCGGATGGACGGTGGCTTCCGCCAGACCCACAGCCGGCAGGCCTGCTGACTCGAAACCGGCTGCGACCGCCGTGCCCTGGACCCCACCGCCGGCCGGTTCCAGCACCTGCTCCTGGGCCGGGCGGGCATCCGGGGCCGGCGATGCGCCGGCCGGCTTGCCGACCGGAACCCCGTCGTCACCAAGCAAGGCGTCTTCGCCGGGCATCCGCTCGTTGCCGGCCACCATCGACGTCCTCGCCGCCCAGTCCGGCAGGCCGTCCGCCTTGACCAAACCGTGGGCCACATCAATCCGGAAGCCGTCCACACCGCGGTCCAGCCAGAACCTCAGGACGGAGACCATCTCCGCCTGGACCTCCGGGTTCTCCCAGTTCAGGTCCGGCTGGGTGGAGTCGAACAGATGCAAGTACCACTGGCCCGGCGTGCCGTCGGGTCCGGTGGTCCTGGTCCAGGCGTTGCCACCGAACACTGACTGCCAGTTGTTGGGCGGCTCGGCGCCGTCCGGGCCTTTGCCGTCGCGGAAGATGTAGCGGGCGCGCTCGGGCGAACCCGGGGCGGCCGCCAGCGCGCTGACGAACCACTCGTGCCGGTCGGAGGTGTGGTTGGGGACCAAGTCGACGATCACCCGCATACCAAGTTCATGCGTGCGTGCCAGCAGGGAGTCGAAGTCTTCGAGCGTGCCGAAGAGCGGATCGACGTCGCGGTAGTCGGCCACGTCGTAGCCTGCATCGTTCTGCGGGGAGACGTAGAAGGGCGAAAGCCAGATGGCGTCCACGCCCAGGTTCTTCAGGTAGGGGATCTTGGCGCTGATGCCGGCCAGATCGCCCATTCCATCGCCGTTGCTGTCCGCAAATGAGCGCGGATAGATCTGGTAGATGACGGCGTCGCGCCACCACGGTACGGATGCTGCAGCCATTGACACTCCTCGGCTCGCGGGTCAGGACCACTTCCAGCCTAATAATCTTCACGGCGGAGTGGGCGGGCCCGATCGCCCGGTGACCGTGAATGCGGCACAGATCACGATTCGATATCGAAGCGCCCGGCCGCAAAAATGTGTCTTGCCGCACACTTGGTAAGCGTTTACGTTACCAGTTACCAGATCGGTACTTGGGGTGGCTTCTTCCTGACCTGACAAGCGTCTGCGCGGCCACCGGACAAAGGAGTCACATCATGCACATCGCACGCTCCAGAAAGGCCGTCCTGCCGTTGGCCGCGTTGAGCGCCATGGCACTGACACTCTCCGCCTGCGGGGGAAACACGGAAGAGCCCAGTGGGTCGGCGGCGGCCGCCGACTGTTCCGCCTACGAGTCCTATGGCACCTTTGACGGCGCCGAGGTCAGCGTCTACTCGACCATCACGGATACCGAGGAGGAGAAGCTGGTGCAGTCCTGGGCGGACTTCGAGGAGTGCACCGGGATCGACGTGGTGTACGAGGGCTCCAACGAATTCGAGACGCAGCTCCAAGTCCGCGCCCAAGGCGGCAACCCGCCCGATGTGGCGATCATCCCGCAGCCCGGCCTGCTGGCTGCGCAGGCACGCGCCGGGAACCTCAAGCCTGCACCGCAGGAAGTTTCCGACCTGGTGGACAAGAACTGGTCTGCGGACTGGAAGGACTACGGCACGATTGACGGCACGTTCTACGCCGCTCCGATGCTGGCCAGCGTCAAGGGCTACATCTGGTACTCGCCGTCCGCTTTCAAGGACAAGGGCTGGGAAGTCCCGCAAACATGGGACGAGATGATGGCGCTGACCAAGACCATCGCGGACGAGGGCACCATGAAGCCGTGGTGCGCCGGCTTCGAATCCGGCGACGCGACCGGCTGGGCCGGCACCGACTGGATCGAGGATGCCTTGCTGCGCCAGGCCGGTCCGGACGTCTACGACCAGTGGGTCAACCACGAGATTCCGTTCAACGATCCGAAGGTGACCGACGCGTTCGACGCCGTCGGAGACATCCTGAAAAACGAGGACTACGTCAACGGCGGCATCGGCGATGTCCGCTCGATCATCTCCACCTCGGTGGACGACGGCGGCCTGCCGGTGATCGACGGCAGCTGCGCCATGCACCACCAGGCCACCTTCCAGGCGGCCAACTGGCCCGAGGGCACCAACGTGGCCGAGGACGGCGACGTCTGGGCCTTCATCACCCCGGGCCAGGAAGCCGGCGCCAGCGCCATCACCGGCGGCGGCGAGTTCGTGGCTGCCTACACCGAAAGCGAAGAGGTCTCGGCCTACCTGCAGTTCATGGCCTCGCCAGAGTTCGCCAACAAGCGGGTGGAGCAGGGCGCCGCGATCAGCGCCAACAAGGGCCTTGACCCGGCCCTGGCCACCAGCGACTTGGACCGCCAGTCCATCGAACTGCTGCAGTCGGAGGACACCACCTTCCGCTTCGACGGTTCGGACCTGATGCCCGGAGCGGTGGGCGCGAACTCCTTCTGGAGCGGCGTTGTGGAATGGATCAACGGCAAGTCCACCAAGGAAGTGGTGGACTCAATCGAGGCCAGCTGGCCTTCGGACTAAGCCCGTACCCGTAGCCCGGCCGTGCCTCCTGTGGTGACTGCAGGCGGCACGGCCGGGCACGACCCTTCCCTTCCACGCACCAAGGAGGAGTGCCATGGAAGACGTTGGCGAAAAGCTGGTGCAGGTAGTGATCGCGCTGGCGGTCTTTGCCGCGATCATCGCCCTGATCATGCTGTTGGTGGACCGGGCCCCGAAGACGTTCCGCGATAAGGCGACGGTCATTGGATTCCTGGCCCCCGCCGTCGTGCTGTTGGCTATTGGGCTGATTTGGCCGGCCATCCAGACCACCTACCTGGCGTTCACCGACCGCAACGGAACGCCCAACGGTGTGGACAACTTCGTGTGGATGTTCACCCAGCCCGAGGCGCTGGTCACGCTGCGCAACACCCTGCTGTGGGTCGTCCTGGTGCCGCTGATGTCCACCGGCATCGGGCTGGCCTACGCCGTGTTCATCGACCGGGCGCGCGGCGAGAAGGCGCTGAAGGCGCTGGTTTTCATGCCGATGGCCATTTCCTTTGTGGGCGCCGGCGTGATCTGGAAGTTCATGTACACCTACCGCGGGACCGAACGCGAGCAGATCGGCCTGTTGAACCAGATGCTGGTGTGGTTCGGCGGCGAACCCAAGCAGTTCCTGTTGGACGCGCCGGAGAACACCTTCTTCCTGATCGCTGTGATGGTTTGGATCCAGACCGGGTTCGCCATGGTGATCCTCTCCGCGGCAATCAAGGGCATTCCCACCGAAATTGTGGAGGCTGCCCGGCTGGACGGGGCGAGCGCCCGCCAACAGTTCTTTTCCATCACCATCCCGTCCATCCGCGGGGCACTGATCGTGGTGGTCACCACCATCACCATCGGCACATTGAAGGTCTTCGACATTGTGCGGACGATGACCGCGGGCAACTTTGAAACATCGGTGGTGGCCAACGAGATGTACACCCAGGCGTTCCGCGCCGGCGAGCCGGGACGCGGCGCCGCGCTGGCGCTGATCCTGTTCCTGATGGTGCTCCCGATCGTGCTCTACAACGCCCGGCAGCTGAAGAAGCAGAGGGAAATTCGATGAGCGCAACGCCTGCCATCCCGGCCGCTCCCGAGGCAGCAGTGGCCAACGCCGCCGAAGTGCAGATTCCGATCGCCAGCCGGGTCAAAAAACGCCTCACCTCACGCGGGGCCACTGCGGCGGCGATCATCATTGCCGTCATCTGGACAGTGCCGACCTTCGGACTGTTCATCTCCTCGCTGCGGCCGGAAGACAATATCCAGGCCAACGGCTGGTGGAACGTCCTGGGCGACCTAGAGTTCACCACCAAGAACTACACCGACGTGCTGGCTTCCGGGGGCGGTTCCGCGTCCAACTTGGGCCAGTACTTCATCAACTCGCTGGCGATCGTCATCCCCGCCACCATCATTCCGTTGGTAATCGCCTCCATGGCGGCCTATGTTTTCGCCTGGGGCCGGTTCCGCGGCAAGGACACGTTGTTCATTTTCATTTTCGCGCTGCAGATCGTGCCGCTGCAGATGGCGCTGATCCCGCTGCTCTCGCTGTTTATCAACCTCAAGATCGGCGAGTTCCAGCTGCTGCCGTCCGGAACCTACGCCCAGCTGTGGATTGCGCACAGCATCTTCGCGCTGCCGCTGGCCATCTTCCTGCTGCACAACTTCATCTCCGAGATCCCGGGCGAAGTCATCGAGGCAGCCCGGGTGGACGGGGCGGGCCACGCGACGATCTTCTGGCGGATCGTCCTGCCGCTGTCCGTGCCGGCGATTGCCGCCTTCGGCATTTTCCAGTTCCTTTGGGTCTGGAACGACCTGCTGGTGGCGCTGGTGTTCTCCGGCGGCACCGCGGACGTCGCACCGATCACGCAGCGGCTGGCGGAGCTGACCGGTACCCGTGGCGACGAGTGGCACCGCCTGACGGCAGGGGCCTTCGTCTCCATCATTGTGCCGTTGGCAGTGTTCTTCGGCCTGCAGCGCTACTTTGTCCGCGGCCTGCTGGCGGGTGGTCTCAAGGGATGAGGATGCCGTGACCGGGATCGACGACGTCGCCCGGGCCGCCGGTGTCTCGACGGCTACGGTGTCGCGTGCCCTCCGCGGTCTGTCCGGGGTCTCCGCCGCCACCCGCGACCGGGTGCTGCAGACGGCCGACTCGCTCGGCTATGAGCCGTCGTCGTCGGCGGCCCACCTGGCCTCCGGGCGCACCATGGCGATGGGCGTGCTGCTGCCGATGATTGAGCGCTGGTACTTTGCGTCCGCGCTGGAAGGCGTGGACCGGGTCTTGCGGGCAGCGGGGTACGACCTGATCGTGTTCAGCCTGGGCGGCACCGGCACCAACCGCGAACGTGTCTTCCACCGGTCCATGCTGCGCAAACGGATTGACGCGCTGTTGGTGATGTGCATGCAGTTGACGCCGGACGAGCTGGCGGCCCTGCGGGCGCTGGAGTATCCCACTGTGATTGTGGGCGGCCACGTGAACGGGCTGCGCAGCGTCAGCGTGGACGACACCGCCGCTGCCACCGACGCGGTGGAATACCTCATCTCGCTCGGCCACACCCGGATTGCGCACCTGCAGGGCGGCGGCGCCTACGGCATCGACTTCGACGTGCCGCGCCGGCGCGAGCAGGCCTTCCGGGACACCATGGCCCGTCACGGCCTGCCGGTCCGTCCGGAATGGCAGGCCATGGGGGACTTCCGGTTTGCCGGCGGCAAGGCAGCCGCCGGCCAGCTGCTGGATACGCCGGGGGAGCGGCCGACGGCGATCTTCGCCTCCGCGGACGAGATGGCCTTCGGCGCGCTGCAGGCCGCCCACGAACGGGGGCTTCGGGTGCCCGAGGACGTTTCCGTCGTGGGTATTGACGACCACGAGTTCGCCGAGCCGATGGGCCTGACCACCATCCGGCAGCGGCCGGACGAGCAGGGTGCCTATGCCGCGGAGCTGCTGCTGGCTGAACTGCAGGGCAAGGCACGCCTGGAGGTGCCGCGGATCCAGCCGCACGAACTGGTGGTCAGGGCGTCAACCGGGCCACCGCCGTCGTAAATCACCGCCGCAGCGACGTTCGTTTGCAGCAGGGGTGGGCACGCGGTGCTGGCTGGAGCGGTCAGGAGGCGCGGGCCAGTTGACGGATCTTGATCCAGCGACCGGCCAGTCGCCGGTAGGCGGCAGCGGCGCCGGTCATGTCTCCGTCGGCCAGCGATTCAATACCAGCGTGCACGTCCGAGGGTGATTCGTCCGGGTAGACCAGTTCGGCTACCCGGCCGTAGTCCAGCTCCACGATGGCATCCGCCGTGAAGGTCTCCAGCCACTCGATCAGCTCGGTCAGTTCTTCCAGCAGATCCAGACCCGGGGCAGCCACGGCCAGCGATGCCGCCGCGTAACGCGCCCGGTCGATGCACTGCGGAACCGGGGCGGCCAAGCGGACGGTCTGCAGCGTGTGGTCCGTCTCCACCTTTTCGGTGTGGTCGTCCTCGCGGAACAGCACGAACCAGCCGAACGGAATGCCCCAGGTGGAGCTGCGCGTGTGCAGCTTGGCGAGGGAATCCACAAAGTTGTCCGGATCCAGCCGCGACTGCTGGGCGTCGCGTGCGGCTTCCGGCACCAGCAGACCCAGCAGCGGGTCCCGCAGACTGCTCGAGAGCGATTCGGCGGCCAAGGTACTGCGGACGGCCAGCTGGTTGGGGCAATACCGCGGGGCGGTGATGCCATCGGCCGTCGGGTAATGCAGGACCCGGATCAAGTCCTCGCTGGAATGCGGGAACGGATCGGACACCGTGCGCGTGATCCGGCGCAGCGAGTCACCGCGGTCCAGGTTCTCCGTCACGTCCCGACCGCGCCCGCGCTGGCTCATGATGAGCAGCTGCTGGTCGTCGTCGAACACATCGAGTGGTTCGAAGACCCGCAGGTAGGAGACGTACGGAAACTTCATCTCAGTCCAGCTCCGCGATGACCGGGGCGTGGTCCGAGGCGCCCTTGCCCTTGCGCTCCTCGCGGTCGATCATCGCGCCGGTGACGCGGGCGGCCAGGGCGGGCGAGGCCAGGATGAAGTCGATGCGCATGCCCTCCTTCTTGGGGAAGCGCAGCTGGGTGTAGTCCCAGTAGGTGTAGACGCCGGGGCCGGGGGTGTGCGGCCGGACCACGTCCACGAATCCGGCCTCTTCGAAGGCGCGGAAAGCGGCACGCTCCGGCTCGGTGATGTGCGTGGCGTTTTGGGCGCGGAACCATTCGATGTCCCAAACGTCGTCGTCGGTAGGGGCGATGTTCCAGTCACCCATCAGGGCGAGGTTCAGAGTGGGGTCGGCCTGCACCCAACCGGCGGCCTCCTCCTTGAGGGCCTTCAGCCAGTTCAGCTTGTAGGGCATGTGGGGATCGTCGACCGCCCGGCCGTTGGGAACATAGAGGCTCCAGACCCGCACGCCGCCGCAGGTTGCCCCGATGGCGCGGGCCTCGGCGGCGGTGATTTCCTCGGTCTTGCCGAAGTGCGGCTGGCCGGGGAAGGTCCGTTCCACGTTATCCAGGCCGACCCGGGAGGCAATGGCCACGCCGTTCCACTGGTTCAGGCCGAAGTGCGCCACTTCGTAGCCGTTCTTCTCGAACAGGTCCCACGGGAAGTTCTCATCCTTGGCCTTGGTCTCCTGGATGGCCAAGACATCCACGTCTGAGCGCTGCAGCCAAGCCTCAACACGGTCGGCGCGGGCACGGATCGAGTTCACATTCCAGGTAGCAATCTTCACAACAGCTACGTTACCCAACCGGCGCAGGGTGCGCTTCTCGTCCGGGCCAAACGGGCCCCGAGGAGGCGAAACGGGGCTTGGCGGTGTTGCAACAGCCCCGGTGGTTCCCTACCGGCGCGGCGGTGGCGGAACAACTCGGACGCCGGCACAAGAGGCCGCGAGGCATGGAAACGGACCGCGGGGCGCTGAAACGGGGCCGAGGCTCCTGCGGCATTTTGGGGCCGAGGGTATGTTGGAGACATGTTCGCCGATAAGCCGCAGACTCTCGCAGATCCGAACGAACAGCAGCAGCGGAAAGCCATGCTGCAAACCGAGCCGGCCATTCAAGAACTTGAAGAGTGGCGGGAAGAATATGCCAAGACACGGACTGAGCCCGTACCGCATTTTGACCCGGCAGACGCCGGTTCCGCGGCCCGCGTGCTCTTCTTGCTCGACAGCCCCGGAAGCAACACCGTCACCGCCGAGGGGCTGGGATTCGTCTCAGTCGACAACCCGGACCAGGCCGCCGAGCGGTGCTGGAACGAACGGAACGAGGCGGAGCTGCACGACGGAATCCTGCAGTGGAACACGGTGCCTTTTTTCCTGGACGGCGCCGAGCCGACACCGGTTCAGACCATCGCCGGGATTAAGGCGCTTAAGTCGGTCCTGCGGCTGCTGCCTCGCCTTGAAGTAGTCGTGCTGTGCGGGACGTTCACCAAGAACCAGTGGGCCAAGCACATGGGCGCGTTCACCCGGCCTACTGTCATCAAGGCGCCCAGCCCCGGCGGCAAGGCCCTGATTAGCAAGAAAAACCAGGAAGACTTCCGGAAGGCCGTAAGGCGGGCGAAAAGCCTGGTCGGCTGATCGTCAGCTCCGCCACCACTTATCCAGGATGGACACCGGGGTGGTGCGCTTGTGCCTGGTCAGCAGGTAACGCCGCTCGATCATCTCGGCGATCTCAACAGGGACCGTGCCGCCCTCTAGGTATTCGTCGATGTGGTCGTAGCTGATGCCCAGTTCGTCCTCATCCGTGCGGCCAGGCTTGTCGTCCAGCAGGTCCGCCGTCGGCACCTTGTGCGCCACCTGGTCGCTGGCGCCGAGGTATGCCAGGAGTTGGCGGTTCTGCCGCTTGTTCAGCCCAAAGAGCGGCAGCACGTCGGCGGCGCCGTCGCCGAACTTCGTGAAGAAGCCGGTCACCGATTCCGCGCCGTGGTCGGTGCCCAGCACCAAGTAATTGTGCTGTCCGGCCAGCGCGTACTGGGCCATCATCCGCGCACGGGCCTTGATGTTGCCCTTGTTGAAGTCCGTGATCGACTCGCCCGTGGTCGCCGTGAACTCGGACTGGAAACCGTCAACGGCCGACTTGATGTTGAACGTCCATGACGACGTCGGCTCAATGAAGTCCATCGCGGCCTGCGCGTCTTCTTCGTCATGCTGGACGCCGTAGGGCAGGCGTACGGCCATGAAGGTGGCTTCGACGCCTTCGGCCTTGAGTTCGTCCACGGCTAGCTGCGCGAGCTTGCCGGCAAGGCTGGAGTCGACCCCGCCGCTGATGCCCAGCACATAGCCCTTGGTGCCGGTGGCTTTGAGGTAGTCCTTGAGGAATCCGACGCGCCGTGCGACTTCCTGTACCGGGTCGATGGAAGGCTGGACGCCCAGTTCGTCAATGATCGTGGCCTGAAGTTCACGCATGACCACAGCCTACTGGAGGACCCCGGCCAGAGGCAGGGGCCGCCGCTGGACTGCCGGTGCCATTTTCGCTCCCATGTCCTGGCGGGGCCGCCGGCATCGCCGCAGGTCAGGGGCACATGATGGCCTAAGACATGGGAAATTAGTCCTATACGTGGGAGCGAACTGAAACCGGCCGGCTCCAAACGGCCCCGTCTCAGCCGCGCCCCGGCGTCCGCCGCGCCGCGGCGTCGCGCCCCGGCGTCCTGCCCCCGCGTCCCTACTGCTTGAACGCGGCGTCGAAAGACACCGACGGCGGGTCAAAGTCGAACCGCTTCAGGAACTCCAGCGCTTCCGGCGCCCCCTGCAGCCGGTCCATCCCGGCGTCCTCCCACTCCACCGAGATCGGCCCGTCGTACCCGATCGCCGCCAGCGCCCGGAAGCTGGCCTCCCAGGGCACGTCCCCGCGCCCAGTGGAAACGAAGTCCCAGCCGCGCCGCGGGTCGCCCCACGGCAGGTGCGATCCCAGCCGGGTGTTGCGGCCGGTGATCCGCAGCTTCGTGTCCTTGCAGTCCACGTGGTAGATCCGGTCCTTGAAGTCCCAGATCAGCGACACCGGATCGATGTCCTGCCACATCATGTGGCTCGGATCCCAGTTGATCCCGAACGCCTCGCGGTGCCCCACGGCCTCCAGCGCCCGCACCGTGGACCAGTAGTCATAGGCGATCTCGGACGGATGGATCTCATGCGCGAACCGCACGCCGCATTCGTCGAACACGTCCAGGATGGGGTTCCAGCGGTCGGCGAAGTCCCGGTAGCCGGCGTCGATCACCTCGGCCGGCACCGGCGGGAACATCGCCACGTACTGCCAGATCGAGGACCCGGTGAACCCCACCACCGTCTTCACTCCGAGCCGCTGCGCCAACCGCGCGGTGTGCATCATCTCCTCGGCCGCCCGCGCCCGGACGCCTTCAGGATCGCCGTCGCCCCACACGCGCTCGCCGACGATCGCTTGGTGCCGGAAGTCGATCGGATTGTCGCAGACGGCCTGGCCCTTGAGGTGGTTGGAGATGGCCCACACCTTCAGCCCGTAGCGCTCCAAAATGCCCAGCCGGTCGGCGATGTAATCGTCGTCGTCCCACCGCCAGGCATCCAGATGGTCGCCGGACACCGCGATCTCCAAGCCGTCGTAACCCCAGCCGGCGGCCAGCTCCGCCACCTTCTCGAAGGGCAGGTCCGCCCACTGGCCGGTAAACAGGGTGAAGTTACGAGGCATCGGATGCTCCTGTCGCTGAAAGGTCGTGGCGGGTTCCGGATTCGGCGAGGACGACGGCGGTGCCCTCCTGCGCGGCGCTGCGCACCATGGCGTCCAGCACCTTTTGCACCGCCAGGCCGTCCTCGAAGCTCGGACTGGGTGGCGAGCCGGCAGTCACCGCGGCCAGGAAATCCGCGGCCTGGCTGGTGAACGTGTGGTCCCAGCCGAGCACGTGCCCGGGCGGCCACCAGGCCTGAAGGTAGGGGTGCGACTGCTCGGTGACCAAAATCCTCGCCGCACCTGCCAACCCAGGCGGGGCACCGGCGTCGTAATAGTGGAGCTCATTGAGCCGCTCCAGATCAAAGCTGAGGTGCCCGCCCGATCCATACACTTCGATCTGCAGCGCATTCTTGCGGCCGGTGGCCATCCGGGTGACCTCCAGGCTGGCCACCGCCCCGGAATCCAGCCGCAGGGTGGCCCACGCGGCGTCGTCCACTGTCACCGGTTCCGGCCCGTCCGGACCCTGCCGGGTGTCCACGAAGGTGTTCAGCGTTGCGGACACGGAGCTGACCCGCGCGCCGAGTAGGAAATGGATCTGGTCCACCGCGTGCGAGGCCAGGTCGCCCAGCGCGCCGGAGCCGGCGGTCTCCCGGCGCAGCCGCCAGGTCATCGGCGCGGCATCGTCGGCCAGCCAGTCCTGCAGGTAGGCGATCCGCACCTGCCGCACCGTGCCGATCCTGCCGTCGGCGATCAGCTGCCGGGCCAGGGCCAGGGCCGGAACCCGCCGGTAGTTGAAGGCGACCATCGCCTGCACCCCCGCGGCACGGGCAGTGCGGGCCGCGGCCGCCATGAGCTCCGCCTCGGCCACCGAGTTAGCCAGCGGCTTTTCCACCATGACGTGCTTGCCGGCTTCGAGCGCGGCCACGGCCAGCTCGGCATGCAAGTGTCCCGGCGTGCAGATGTCTACGATCTGCACATCGTCGCGCTCCAGCACGGCGCGCCAGTCCGTGGAGCCCTCGGCCCAGCCGTACCGGGCGGCGTCCGCGGCCACGCCGTGCGGGTCGCGGCCGGCCAGCACCCGCTGGGCCACAGCGGGCCCGCCGGGATAAAATGCGGAGACGTTGCGCCAGGCATTGGAGTGCGCCTTGCCCATGAAGGCGTGCCCCAACACCGCCACGCCCAGCGGCGGCCCGTCCGGATTGGCGGTCATCGTCTTCTCCTTCGTGCTCGTCGGTCTGTGGTGCGGCTCGGTCTGTGGTGCGGCGGGACCAGCGGCGGCCAAAGGGGCCTGCGCAACCCGGCACCGCCACGGTTAAAGGCTCCGCAGGAACGCCAGCCCGTCCTCGGCCAACTGGTCCTGGCTGGGTGCCAGCGGCCGCCAGATCGATGCGGCCGTGGCGATGGCGGCGTTGTCCGCGGTGAAGCTCTCGATGTTTAGCGGGCCGGCGTAGCCCACGTCGTCCAGCGCGCTGACTAGCGCCGGCCAGTCCGTCTGGTCGCCGCCCGGAGCTCCGCGGTCGTTGCCGCAGACCTGCAGGTGGACCAAGTGTTCGCCGGCGGCGCGGATGGCCGCGGCGCTGGAACGTTCTTCGATGTTCAGGTGGTAACTGTCCAGCGCCAGCCCCACGCCGTGGCCGAGCAGCGGTTCCAGCGCTTCGAGCGCCTGCTCCACGGTATTGATCAGCGATGTCTCGTACCGGTTGAGCGGCTCAATCCCCAGCACGACGCCGGCCGCTTCGGCTCGGGCGGCCAGCGGCGCCAGATTCGCGCGCAGCTGGCGGTACGCCTCGGTCCGCTCGTCGACGTCGATCCGCCAGACCCGGCCGGTGCTCGAGTAAAACGGGCCGCACACCGCTGGGGCGCCGAGGTCGTGCGCCAGGTCGATGCAGGCACCCAGATAGTCCTGGGTATCCTGCACCGACCCGGCGTCGGCCAGGACCAATTCGCGGCCCGGCGCCATGGCGCCCACCAGATAGGGCTTCAGGTGCGTGGCCGCAAGGGCGTCCCGGGCGGTGCCGGCGGTGAAGTCGCCGGGATTCTCCAGCGGCAGTTCCACCGCGTCGAACCCCATCCCGGCGATCTTCGCCAGCAGCTGCGGCAGCACGGCATCAGTCAGCGGGGACTGCCACACCCAGGTGTTGACCCCGATCGGCCGGTCCATGGTGTATCTCCCTCAACTGCCGCTGGCGCCGTGCACGGTGCCGTATGTGATCCGCCCGAACAGGGGTCCGGGCGGGAACAACGTGTCCGGCCGGGCCCCCACCGGCCGGACACGCCTGCCTTACGGAATCTGGCGCTTCTGCCAGACCTCCGGGTAGCCCGGCAGGTCCTCGCCGCCGAACTTCGCATAGTGGCCGTCCGGCATGCCTTCATTGCGCTTCAGCCAGTCGTCCAGCTCCTCGGCCGGGATCGGCTTCTGCGGCAGCACCCATTCGGCCGGAATCTCCTCGCCGGCGAAGATCTTCTGCACCGCCAGCAGCGGCGTGCGCCACTGGAAGTTGGAGTAGACCGGGGCCAGCGCGTCGATGCCGGTGTCCTTCCACTTGCGCAGGAAGCTCAGCTCGTCCTCGCCGGTCATCACCGGCAGGTCCTTGCCGGCGTCCTCGAACGCCTCGATCGCGGCCACTGCGCCGTCGCCGGCATCCATCCAGACACCCTGCACGTCGCCGGTGGCCAGCTCGTCGGAGATGATCTTCTTGATCTCGGTCGGGTCGGCGCCGGTGAAGTAATCTTTGGCCTCGATTCCCTTCTCCTTGAAAATCTTCTCCGCCGCCGCCCAGCGCTGCTCCAGCACGTCCACACCGGGCAGGATGCGCAGTGCCACCACTTTGTCGCCTTGCTTCAGCCGGTCGGTGAGGAAGTTGGCGCTGTCGATGCCCCAGGCGAATCCGCCAATCGGGTGGATGAACGTGGTGGCGCAATCGGTTTCCACGCCGCGGTCGAACACGACGACCGGCTTGCCGGTCTTGCAGGCCCGCTCCACCGCCGGCGTCAGCGCCGCCGTCGCGTTCGGTGAGATCACGAACGCGTCGCACTTGCCTTCGCTGATGAAGTAGTCGATGTCGGCAATCTGGGTGTCGGAGTCGTCCTGCGCGTCGCGGGTCTCCATCTCGGAGATCACGCCCTTGTCCTGCAGCACCTTCAATTGCTGGTTCATGGTGATCCAGCCGGTCTGCCGCCATGGGTTGGAGATGGACGCGTTGGCGAAGCAGACTTTCTTGGCCCCCTTGGAGGCGAAGTCCGAGGTGTCGGTCATGTCGCCTGCGATGTACTGCAGCCAGGGTTGTTTCTCGTCGCCCTGAAAGTCGGCCGTGCGCTGCTCGAATTGTTCGTCATAAAGCGCCTGGTTGAACCACTCGGTGGAGGCCTCGCTGGTCTCCGCCGGAGCTGACGCGCCGGGGCTGCCAGTGTTTTCGGTGATCGACTGATCGGTGGTGCAGGCCGTCATGGCCAGCAACGAGCCGGCCGCTGTGAGCGCGACCGCGGTACTCAGACGTTTCCTCTTCATGTCAGTTCCCTCCCTTGTCGGTGCCCTCAGTGGGCTCTGGTGCCGCAGTGATTCGTTGTTGTTCGGATTGCGCGGCCGCAGAGCCTCCGCGGCGCTTGCGTTGCCAGGACTGCGCGGCGGCAGCCACGGCGACGATGATGATGACGCCCTGCACTGTGGGCCGCCAGGTGGATGCCACGCCCATAAAGGTCAGCAGCGCGAACAGCGACTCCAAGGCGAAGGCCCCGGCCGCGGCGGAGAGCACCCAGCCGCGTCCGCCGCCCAGCACCACCCCTCCGAGGACGACGGCGGTGATCGCCGTGAACTCGTAGCCTCGCCCTACCGACGGGTGGACTCCGGCGTACCCGACCAGCAGGATTCCCGCGACGGTGGCGGCGAGCGAGGAGAGCATGAAGGCCCGGGTGCGCACCCACCAGACGCGGGCGCCGGTCAGCGCGGCGGCGACGTCGTTGTCGCCGACGGCCAGCAGCGTGCGTCCGTAGGGGCGGCGCATCAGCCAGAAGGCCAGTACTGCCACCACGGTCAGGATGATCACTGGGTAGGGAATGATCTCAAGCACCGGGACGTCCTTGATGCCGCCGCGGCCGATTTGCCGGAAACTGTCCGCCGGGTTTCCTTGCGCGGCGCCGCCGGTCCAGTAGAGCACCAGGCCCAGCAGCGCCAGCATCATGCCCAGCGTCACGATGAAACTGGGCACCCGCAGCAACGTGGTGATCAGGCCGTTGATCAAGCCGATCAACGCGCCAAGGACGAACATTAGCAGCAGCACCGGGAGGACCTTGGAGTCGTCGTCGCGGATCAAGTTGCCCGCCACGATCACCTGCATGGTGACGACCGACCCCATGGACAGGTCGAATTCGCCGGAGACGATCACGAAGTACTGCCCGATCGCGGCAATCGCAATCGGGGCGGTGCGGCCGATGAAGCGGATGAGCGATTCGGGCTCGCCGAACGACGGGTTCAGGATGATGATGGCGACCAGCAGGGCGAGGAGCAGCACGAAGACGCCGCCGCCGGGTGTCCGCAGGCCGCGCAGGAAACGTTCGCCGCGGCTGGCCCGGTTCTGCTGCAGCACCGCGCGGCCGGCAGCCGGGTCCAGGATCGTGCTCATGGCTGTACCTCCTGCTGGTGACCGCTGTGCGCGCCATGACCGCCGTGCCCGAAGCGCGGGGGCCGGGTGACGATGGTGCGGCGGGCGTAGACGGCAACGGCGACCACGATCACCACGCCCCGGACCACGTCCTTCAGGAACGGGTTGATCTGCAGCACGGACATGATGTTGTCCAGCATCGCGAAGATCAACACGCCGCCCAGCGTGCCGACCACCGAACCCTTGCCGCCGGCGAGCAGGGTTCCACCCAGCACGACGGCGGCGATCGAGAGCAGGTCGTAGCCGCCCTGCGAGCCGACCGTGGGGCTGCCGACGCCCAGCCTGCTGGCCAGCAACAGACCCGCCATGCCGGCAAGTACCGAGCAGATCACGTGTGCGGTGATCACGGCTCCTGGAACACGGACGCCGGACATCCGGGCCACGTCCCGGTCGCCGCCCACCGCGTAGATGTGGTGGCCGATCCGCGTGCGGTGCAGCATCAGCAGCACCAGCGCGGCGCAGGCGAGCATGATCAGGGTGGAGATCGGCACCGGCCCCAGCCCGGTGGCGCCGATCAGCCGGAAGGAGAGCGGGGCCTGGCCAAAACTGCCCTTGAAGTTGGTGCCCAGATAGCCGCTGATCACCAGGCCCATGCCCAGCGTGGCTATGAAGCCGTGCACCTTCAAGCCGGCGACTATCAGGCCGTTGGCCAGGCCGATCACCGCCGAGACCCCGAGGGTCAGGGCCACGGCGCCCGGCACGTTCCCGCTCTGGTTGGCCATGACGCCGGCGGCGATCAGGCTGGCCAGGCTGGTCACATACGATACGGAGAGATCGAGACTGCCGACCAGGATCACCAGGGTCTGGCCGATGGCGATGAAGCCCAGCACGCTGGTGCCGGTCAGGATGGCCGAGATGTTGCCGGGACTAAAAAAGCTGCGGCCGGTGGTGGCCACCAGGATGCTGCCGGCGATCAAGACCAGCAGCGCCACCAGGTAGACGATCTGGGTTGAGCTCAGCCTGGCAAAAAAACCGCCGGCCTGCGGTGATGGCTTGGCCCGGGTTGCGGTGCGCGTCGTGGTCATGCCGTCCCTCCGGTCGTGCTGCCGTCTTCGGGCGTCGTGCCCGGAACCCGCGCGCCGGTGGCCAGCCGCAGGATTTCCTCTTCGGTGGCGCCGGCAGGGAGTTCGCCGGCGAGCTGCCCGTCGCGCATCACCAGGATCCGGTCGGACATCCCGATCACCTCCGGCAGCTCGCTGGAAACCATCAGCACCCCCTTCCCCTCGGCGGCGAGTTGGCGCATCAGCCGGTAAACCGCCACTTTGGCGCCGACGTCGATGCCCCGGGTTGGTTCGTCCAGCAGCACCACGCGTGGGGAGACCGCCAGCCACTTGGCCAGCACGATCTTCTGCTGGTTGCCGCCGGAGAGGTATTGCACTTCCTGGTCCAGGTCCCGCGCGACGACCTCCAAGGTGCTGAACGAGCCGGCGACCTCGCGGCGCACGGCGGCGGTGCGCCCGGGGAACACGGCGCGAACCACGCCCAGCGCGTTGTCCAGCAGCGACTGGTTCAGGCTCAGGCCCTGCGCCTTGCGGTCCTCGGTGATCAGCGCGATGCCGTGCCGCACCGCGTGCCGCGGCGAGCGCGGACGGGCCGGACGGCCATCCAGCTGCATGGTGCCGCGGTTGAACGGTGCGGCGCCGAACACGGCCTGCAGTAATTCGGTGCGGCCGGAGCCCTGGAGCCCGGCGACGCCGACGATCTCGCCGGGCATGAGCCGCAGCCCGATGCCGTCCAACTGGTCGTTGCCGGCGTCGGCCAGTTCCAGCAACGGGGTGCTCGCCGCCGCTTCGCCGGCAGCCGCGGTTTCGGCCGCCGGCTCGGCGGGGAGTTTGTCCGGGAAATAGGCGGAGATGGGCCGGCCCACCATCATCCGCACGAGTGAAGCGTCGTCCAGCTCGGCGGCTGGTTTGGTGTCCACAATCCGGCCGTCCTTGAGCACCGTGATGGTCTGGCAGAGGTCGAAGATCTCGCGCAGCCGGTGTGAAACGTAAAGGATTCCGGTGCCGCGCTCGGCCAGCCGCTGGACGATACCGTACAGCAGGGAGACTTCCGGGCCGGACAAGGCGGCGGTCGGCTCGTCCATGGAGATGATTCGGGCGTCGTAGCTGACCGCCTTGGCGATTTCCACAATTTGTTGCTCGGCCACGGACAGCGACCGCGCCAGCGATGTGGGCCGGATGGACCCGATGCCGAGGGACTCCAGCAGCTCCGCGGTGGCGGCATTCATCTTCGCCCGGCTAACCAGCGGGCCCTTGCGGGGTTCGCGGCCCAGATAAATGTTCTCGGCCACCGTGCGGTCCGGCAGCAGGTTAAATTCCTGGAACACCGTGGACAGGCCGGCTTCGTGAGCCTGCGTGGGGTGACTGAACTGCACGCTCTGCCCGCCCAGCAAGACGGTTCCGGAGTCCCGCTGGTAAACCCCTGCAAGGATTTTCATCAAGGTGGACTTTCCGGCGCCGTTTTCCCCCACGACGCCGTGGACCTCGCCTGGGTGCAGAGTCAGCGACGCATCCTGCAACACCGGATTCCCGAAGAAACTCTTGGTCAGCCCGCGCACTTCGAGCACAGGCTGATCTTGGTCTGGGCCGCTGTCGGCCACATCGTTGCTGACAATGCCCTCCACGCACCCTACTGTGGCACGGGTCACATACTTTTGTCGATAGTCCAACATAAGTTGATCAAAGTGTTTTCTTAGTCTGTCTAGAGACAAACAGAAGCGGTGCATGCTCTACTGAAAGTGTGTTGAAGTCCGACGTCGCCCCGCAGCGGCTGGCAGCGCAGCCCGCCGCAGGAGCCAGCGAGGTATTCCAGCTGCTCCGAGATGGCCAGCCACGCACCCGCGCCGAACTGGCGCAGCTGACTGGCCTGGCCCGGTCCACGGTGACCGCCCGGGTGGATGCCTTGATGAGGGTGGGGCTGATCGCACCTGTCGGCGGAGCAACCTCGACCGGCGGCAGGCCGCCGTCGTTGTTTGCGCTCAACCCGGCCGCGCGGCTGGTGGTTGGGGCGGACCTGGGTGCCACGCACGCGCTGGTGGTCGCGGCCGACCTCTCCGGCGCTGTGCTGGCCGAAGAACGCGCCGAACTGAGCATCGCCAGCGGCCCGGACAGCGTGCTGGGCTGGCTATGCGACGCGGTGGCGCGGCTGCTGAAGCAGGCCGACCGGGGCTCGGCGGACCTCGGCGCGATTGGCATCGGATTGCCCGGGCCGGTGGAGCATGACACGGGCCGGCCGATTAATCCGCCGATCATGCCGGGCTGGGACCGTGTGGACGTTCCGGCGCTGGTGCAGCAACACTTCAAGGTGCCGGTACTGGTGGACAACGACGTCAACATCATGGCACTGGGCGAGCAGGCCATGGCCTGGCCGGACACCGCCGACCTGATGCTGATCAAGGTGGCCACCGGGATTGGCGCCGGCATCATTTCCTCCGGCCAGTTGCAGCGCGGGGCGCAAGGCACGGCCGGAGACCTGGGCCACGTGCGGGTGCCGCGCGGCGACGGCGTGGCGTGCCGCTGCGGGAACACCGGCTGTTTGGAGGCACTGGCCGGCGGACCGGCGCTGGCCGCGGCGTTGTCGGCCGAGGGGAAGAAGGCAGGCAGCAGCCAGGATGTGATTGACCTGGTGCGCTCCGGCGATTTACAGGCGATCCAGGCCGTGCGACAGGCCGGCCGGGACATCGGCGACGTGCTGGCCACCTGCGTCAACCTGGTGAATCCGTCGGTGATCGTGATCGGCGGCCGGCTGGCGCAGGCCGGCGAGCACCTGCTGGCCGGCATCCGTGAAGTGGTCTACCGGCGCTCGCTGCCGCTGGCCACCGAGCACCTGCGGATCGCTCCGTCCGTGGCCGGGCAACGAGCGGGCGTGCTGGGGGCCGTGTCGCTGGCGATCGGGCACGTGCTTTCGCCCGAGGCGATCGAGGCCGCTGCGTCGGCATGACGGTGTTGCCGGGACTGGTCGCCGGTCGACGTGAGCGTACGTGCGACGCCGGCTTGCCCAGTTTGTGAAGTTATCGTTTCGCAACCTGTTGAACCTTTCACGCCTGCAGCTGCGGGGCTAGCGTGAGACAAACGCTCATCCATGGACGGCAGGGGAGTCATGCGCACGTTGGTCAAGATTGCAGCCGGTGCTGCTCTACTGCTGGCGGTGGCTGGCTGTGGCGGCCCGAATGCCAGTGTCGCTGCCTTGGCGCAAGCCCCTGCTGCGGGCGACGAACTTCCCGCTCAGGTAGAACTGCCGCCGGAGGCGGATACAGACAGTGCTCGGTTGCTGGCTGAGCAGGACGATTATGCGTTCTACACCGCTCGTACGGCCCCGAACGGCTTCTGCGTTGTCATTGTTAACCAAAAGATCGACTCAAACTGGGTGGCCGGCTGCTCCGCCGCCGTGCCCCGGCAATTCACTCCCGGCCATCCCGGTCCGATTGAGGTCATGGGCGCCGGCGGGGTCACGGCCAAACTGGCAGTCGACGGTTACGACGTGAGCAAGGATTTGGCCGACGGGTGGGAGCAGCTGCACCCAAATCTGCTGGTCCGCGGACTCTAGCCGGCTATTCGCTCAGGTAGCTCTCCAGCCGGTCGGCCAATTCCTGCGGGTGGCTCAGCGCCACGCAGTGGCAGCCGGGAATCTCGTCCGGCACAACGCCCAGCCGCTCGGGCACGACCCGACGGAAGAAATCGGCGGGGAAGAAGCGGTCGTCCTTGCACAGGATGAACTTTGTGGGCACCTCCGGGTGGGCCGCCAGCGGCCAGGGCTCGGCCTGGGAAGCTTCCGACTGGCCTCGCTCATAGCTCAAGGCCTCCTCGGCCAGCTCGAGCGGGACGCCGTTGTAGAAGCAGATGAACGGGTCGGAGTTGCCGGTCAATCCGCCGTCCACGGCGGCCTGCTCCTCGGCAGCTTGGCTGTATCCGGTATTGGCCCACCAGTCCGCAGGCCGCTCACCGGGAGCCGGGACCATTCCCGCAAGGTAGACCAGCAGCTTGACCGGCAGCCGGGCAGCGATCAGCGGCGCGGTGAAACCGCCAAACGACTGGCCGACGACCACCAGGTCCTGCCGGTCGCCGATCTCACGGACTACCGCGTCTGCCGTCTCGTCCAGCCCCATGGTTTCGTCCTCGCTGGGCAGATCGGGCGCGACCACGTCATGCCCTCGGCTACGCAGTTCCGCCTCCACCAAATGCCAATACCAGCCAACATCCCCGGCCCCGTGAATCAACACAAAGGTGGCCATCTGTGCAAACCTCCCCTAGCTCGCGTGGCCCTGATTATGGCAGGCCGGGCCCGAATGGTCACTGGTGCGGGTACGTCCGATGTCCGGAGGCAAGGAAATACCGCGCTGCGCATCCCCGCGTCTCCGATTCCAATCGTCACCGGAGCAACCCCATAGACTGGGGATCATGACCCAGACTTTTGCGGCCGATCCAGCGGCCGACCGCGCCCGCCTGCTCGAACTGATCAAGGAACTGGCCGTGGTGCGCGGCAAAGTCACACTGTCCAGCGGTGCCGAGGCCGACTACTACATCGACCTGCGCCGGGTCACCCTGCACCATGAAGCCTCCCGCTTGGTCGGCAGGGTCATGCTGGCCATGCTCGATGAGGCCGGCATCGAGTTCCAGTCGGCCGGCGGCCTGACCATGGGTGCCGACCCGGTAGGTACCGCGCTGATGCATTCAGCCGCAGACGCCGGCCGCGCCGTGGACGCCTTCGTGGTGCGCAAGGCGCAGAAATCCTACGGAATGGGCCGCCAAGTGGAGGGCCCCGACGTGAAGGACCGCTCCGTCGTCGTACTGGAAGACACTTCCACGACGGGCGGCTCCGCGCTGGCCGCGGTGGAAGGCGTGCGCAACGCCGGCGGCCAGATCAAGGCGGTGGCCGTCATCGTGGACCGCGACACCGGTGCCAAGGAGCGCATTGAGGCTGAAGCCGGCGTTCCGTATCTGTTCGCCTTCGGCAAGGACGAGCTGGGCCTGGACTAAACGCGGCAGGCAGCCCACCAACTCATGGATGTACGCAGGAACAAGGCCGCCCGCCAGCTGCGCCTGGCCAGCGACCTGCACCGGGTTTCGCGGCGCTCGTTCCTGATCGGCGCGGCCTTCGGTCTGGGCACCGCCGCCGATCTGGCGGCCACCCGCGCCATCCAAAGCATGCGCAATGAAGCGCAGATCCTCACGCTGGCGGACGAACATGCGGATCGACGCTTCCCGCGCTCCAGCTGGGTGCTGTTCCCGGGGTACAAGACCAGCTGGGAGGAAGGGTTGTGGATTCTGAACGCGCTGCGCCCCGGCCTGGCGGAGCGCGGCCGGCTGGCGGTGGCGGGCTATTCGAACCGCGGACTGGATTTGGCCGAGCTGACCGAGGTGCTGCAAAAGCACATCCAGGACAATCGCTTGGAGACGCTCTACTTCTACGGGCACAGCTTCGGCGGCATGGTGGCGGTGGAGATGACCGCGCGGCTGCGGGCCAAGGGCTTCCCGGTGGAGCTGATCCTGATGGACTCCTCCCCGTACAGCCGCTTCGACGTGCTGGACAAGACCATGTTCGAAGGCGTGGTGTTCCTGTACGAGGCCGGCTACCGGGTCCCGAGCTATGTGCGTGGGGGCTATGAGCTGGGTGAGCGCATTGTGCACAAGAACGAACGGAGCTGGCGGCAGATCGTGGAGCAGACCATGGAGCAGTTGTCCCCGCTGGCCGTCTCCAGCACGCTGATCCAGTCGCAGTCCTCGTACATCTACCACTTCGATGCGCACCGGTTCAGCCACAGCATAGGCGAGACCAAGATGGCCTGGATGGGAAATCCGGGAGACCAAACGATCAACTACACCACGGCCCGGCGCAGCTGGCTGGTGAACTACGAGGCGAACTTCCTGACCAACAACCTGGTGACCGATGGGGCCCGGCCGGCGCACGCAAGTCCGCAGTGGAATTCGGCGATCTACGTGCCGATCATCCAGCAGGTGGAGGATGAGTTCTTCCCGCTGCCGGTGGCTGGCTCCAAGGCGCAGTTCTTCTAACCCAGCATCAAGGCACGCCTTCCCGCGTCAAGGGAGCGGGCCGCTTGCGCGGCGCCGCTCCCCCCAAGCTGTCCGGGACTTAGATCGGTGGCGCTACTTCACGGGCAGCGGCAGCTTCCTGGGCGAGTTTCCGGCCGAACTCGGGCTCGTCGGCGTGTGGGTGCCGGTGCCCATCAGATCAGCGGGATGAGGTCCGCCACGGATTCGACCGTTTGGTTGGGCCGGAAGGGGAAGCGGGACACGTCGTCGGGCTGGGTGATGCCGGTGTAGACAAGCACGGTGTGCAGCCCGGCTTCCATGCCGGCGACGATGTCCGTGTCCATCCGGTCGCCGATCATTGCCGTGGTCTCGGAGTGGGCCTCGATCTGGTTCATGGCCGAGCGGAACATCATCGGATTGGGTTTGCCCACAATGTACGGCATGCGGTTGGTGGCCTTGCTGATCAGCGCCGCGATGGCTCCGGTTGCCGGCAGCAATCCCTCGCTGGACGGGCCGGTGGCATCCGGATTGGTGGCGATGAAGCGCGAGCCGGCCAGGATGAGCCGGATGGCCTTGGTGATGGCCTCGAAGGAGTAGGTTCTCGTTTCGCCCAGCACCACGTACTGCGGGTCGCGGTCGGTCAAAATGAAGCCGGCCTCGTGCAGGGCCGTGGTCAATCCGGCCTCGCCGATCACGTACGCGCGGCCGTGCCCCTCCGACGGGGGCGTCTGGTTGCGCAGGAACTGGGCGGTGGCCAGCGCCGACGTCCAGATGTTCTCCTCGGGCACCTCCAGGCCGGCCTGATGCAGTCGTGCGGCCATATCCCGGGGAGTGAAGATGGAGTTGTTGGTCAGAACCAAGAAGCGCTTGGAAGTGTCCACCCAACGTTGGATCAGTTCAGCTGCGCCCGGGATAGCGGTGCTCTCATGAACCAGCACGCCGTCCATGTCGGTAAGCCAGCACTCGATGTCGGCCGGCGTGCGGGTCTTCTGCTCGTGCATGGTTCCCTTTCGTGCAGGTATCGGTCTCAGTGTAGGTACAGGCCGAAATGTCCCCGGCCCGTGCCGGCGGGACGGCGCGTTCGGCCCCAGTCTGTCACCTAGGCTTGTGGGGTGGAAAAAAACGCAGGTGAAGCCGAGGCCGAGCGGCCGCTGACCAACGGGCAGCAACCCGAACCGCACGGTCCGGGGGCCGATCAGGACGGTCCGCGGGCAGATCTGAACGCTCCCGGAGCCAACCACGACGCTCCCGGAACCGGCGCCGCGGAGGCGAGCATCGGCGTCGGGCCGTGGGAGGGGCCGTTGCCGGAGGGCGACCACTGGGACCCGCAACTGCTGGCCGACGGCGACCGCCGCAACGTGACGGACCAGTACCGCTACTGGAAGCACGACGCGATCGTGGCGGACCTGGACTCGCGCCGGCACAATTTCCACGTGGCCATCGAGAACTGGCAGCACGACCTGAACATCGGCTCCGTGGTGCGCTGCGCCAACGCGTTTATGGCCAAGGAAGTGCACATCATCGGACGACGGCGGTGGAACCGGCGCGGCGCGATGGTCACCGACCGCTACCAACACGTCCGGCACCACCCCACCGTGGAGGACTTCGTGGCCTGGGCGCAGGGCGAGGGCCTGCGGATCATCGGGATCGACAATTTCCCCGACTCGGTGCCGCTGGAGACCTACGACCTGCCCGAGAACGCCGTGCTGGTGTTCGGGCAGGAAGGGCCCGGGCTGACGCCGGAGGTCCACGCCGCCGCCGACGCCACGTTGTCGATCGCGCAGTTTGGCTCCACCCGCTCGATTAACGCCTCCGCCGCCGCGGCCATCGCGATGCACGCGTGGATCCGCCGCCACGTCTTCGCCCAGCCGGTGGGAACGCCGGCCGGGTAGGTTTGCGGGCGCGGGGTGCGGGGCGAGGGGCGGGGCGGGGGGCGGGGCGGGGGGCGGGCGCCCGGTCTCGGCGGGGCGCTGGCTGAGACTTGAGCGGGCGGGCCGGCTCAGATTTGGCCTCGCGGAGCAGCCTGGGGGTCCGGACCGGCAGTAACTTCCCACGTATAGCAGCAACTTCCCATGTTTGAGGCCGTCCACAGGCCCCTGACGTGGGCGAATTCAATCGGTGAATGCAATTTTGTAGTTGGGCTTAGGCTACCTGTGGCAGGAGTAGTTCGGTCAGTGCTTGGGCCGGGGTCTTCAGGTTCAGGGTGGGTCGCGGCCTGCTGTTGAGTTTGTCCTGGACCCGGCGGAGGTCTTCGGGCGTATGGCCGGCGAGGTCGCTGCCCTTCTCAAACCAGTGCCGCAATAAGCGGTTGGTGTTTTCGTTGGAGCCTCGCTGCCAGGGCGAGTAAGGATCGCAGAAGTAGACCGGGGCCTGCAGCTCAAGCATGATCCGGTCGTAATCGGCGAGTTCGACCCCGCGGTCCCAGGTGATCGAGCGGCGCAGATGCCAGGGGAGTTCGCCCATGGCCTTGAGCATCGCTTCGGCGACGGTGTGGGCGGTATGGTCACCGGGCAGGTGCAGCAGGATCGTGAACCTGGTCGATCGTTCGACGAGCGTTCCGATTGCGGAGGTGTTTCCCGCGCCGAGGATGAGGTCGCCTTCCCAATGTCCGGGCACGGCACGGTCCTGGACGGTTGGCGGACGCTGGCGGATGGTCAGGGCATCCTCGTAGCGGCTGCCGCGCAGGCTGGTTGTCCGGCTGTGGGAGCGCCGGGAACTGCGTTTGAGGCTCAAGCAGCGGTAAAGGTCCTGACGAAGGACGCCGCGGCCTTGAACATAGAGGCATTGGTAAATCGTCTCGTGCGATACCTGCATCTCTCTATTCTCGGGGTAGAGGCTTTTGAGGACGTCTGAGATCAGTTTCGGGCTCCACCCGTCGTCCATGTTGTCCTCGACGAACTTGACCAGTTCCGGGCTGGCCAGCAGCTTGAACCCTTTGGGTCGTTTCAGTTGCCTCTCGGCGTTGTGCTGGGCCCATCTGGCGTCATAGATGCCGTCCCTGTTCAGGTTGCGGCACCGTTCACGGCTGATCACGCTCGGATCCCTGCACAGTTCTTTGGCGATCCTGGCCTGTTTCCACCCGTCCTGGAGCCGCAGCTGGATCATGCACCGTTCATAGAAGGTCACCGGTCCGGTGCACGGGCCCGCCGGTGGTGCCGGAATGTCTTCAGGTTCCAGTCCCCGGGGTTTCTTCGCTCGCGGTATCCCGCCGATCGCGCCTAGTTGCAGTTTCACGTCGCCCAGTCTTGCCCACCGGGTCCTGCCTTGGTCGTAGGTCAGCCCCGCCTCGCGGGAGGCAGCCAGCATGGACCAACCGGATTGGACCAACTCCACGAAGCGCAGCGAGGCAGAATCCGTGAATTCCCACGGTCCGCGGCCCCTGACGGCAAGCTTCGGGCGCGGTGGCTTGGGCAGACCACCCAGCCTGCCGCCCTGCAGCTTCCGGCCATCAAGTTTTGCCCACCGTGTCCTCCCTTGGTCGTAAGACAAGCCAGCCTGGGCCGACGCCTTCTTCAACGAGAGCCCCGAACGGACTAACTGAACAAGACGATTCGACGCTGGATCAAAGACATCCATGCAACAACCCCTTTCAGGTTGTTGCATTCACCAATTGAATCCGCGGTGCGGAAACATTTTAGGGCCGTCCGAAACGTGGGAGCGAACGGAGCGTCCAGTTTCCATATGGCGGACTTGGGCGGTTGGCCGTCGGGGCGCTGCGCGTGCGGCACTTTCCGGCGGTGGCAGCGGACGGCGCGGTCAGCCGAGCAGGTCCAGCAGCGTTCCCGCGCCGACTGCCCGGCCACCGAGGTCCTCCACCCGTCTGCGCAGCCCGCGGTCGGACGTCACCACGGTCACCGACGCCCCGGGGTCGTCGCCGAACTGCTTCTCCACCTGGGCCACGATCGCGTCGTCGCCCGATCCGGCCGCGTGCGCCACCTCCAGTTGCACGCCGCGGCGGTGCGCTGCCGACGCCTGCCCGGCGGAGGTGGCCCCGCCGTCGTCCCCTGGGGAAGCCGCAGGTGAGGTGACGCCGCCCCGGGCAGCGGCCGCCCCGCCGTCGTACTCGTAGCGACCTTCCGCGGCGGCAGCCTTCGCGGCGCCTTCCAGCACGACGACGGTCTGCGGCCAGACAGTGCCGGCGGGCACGGCCAGCAGGTCGGCCGGAAGCCCCGGTTCCAGGGCGGTGCGCAGCGAGGTCAGCAGCCGGCGGGTGGCACCGGCGCGGTCCTTCCACCAGCCGTCCGGCCGGGAGCCCACCACGTTCGCGGCGTCGATAATCAGCAGCGGCGGGTGCTCCAGCAAGGTGCGCAGCCGGGGCCACGCTTCGCCGAAGTGCGGGTGCAGCGGCAGATCGTCCACCTCATGCAGCGGCACCCAGGCCAGGGCGAGGCTTTCGGCGTCGGTAATGGCCGGTTCAAACGGCCGCACGGTCCTGGCGGCAGCGGTGGTGTAGGTCCAAAAGCCCAGGTCCAGCACCGAGGTGAATAGCGGCGCCAGTGCATCGAGCGGGACGTCAGCCTCTTCGTTCGCCTCGCGCAGGGCGGCGTCGACTGCCAGCTCGTCCTGGTGCCGCGCGCCGCCGGGGATTCCCCAGGTGCCGCCGAAATGGCTCCACTGGGCCCGGTGCTGGAGCAGGATGCCGCGCTCGCGGTCCACCGCCAGCAGCCCGGCCGAGCCGAACCGGCCCCACATTCTAGTGCCGTCCGGTCCTTCCACCCAGGCGTCGCCGGGATCGCGCGGACCGTGGAACGGCGGCGGGGTTGCAGTCATAACCCCAGCTTGCCACGACCGGCCACGCCGCGGGGGAGCGAGGCAGCGGAGGTAACCCGGCTTCACAGACACTGGCCCGGATCCGACCGGGGACGGTAGCCCTGAGCGTCCCGTAACTATGGTGCGGGCGGACTGAGAAGCCGCTCCCGGACCGGGACTCGATAGGATGGGCCCAGAGGCAACGCCTTCGAATCCGTATCGCTAGCCAAGGAGTCAGCATGCCCGTTGCAACCCCTGAGATCTATGCCGACATGATTGACCGCGCCAAGGCGGGCGGCTTCGCCTACCCGGCGATCAACGTCACCTCCTCGCAGACGCTCAACGCAGCGCTGCAGGGCTTTGCCGACGCCGGTTCCGACGGCATCATCCAGGTTTCCACCGGCGGTGCCGCATACTGGTCCGGCTCCGGGGTCAAGGACATGGTCGCCGGTTCGCTGGGCTTCGCCGCGTTCGCCCGCGAGGTGGCCAAGAAGTACCCGGTCAACGTGGCGCTGCACACCGACCACTGCCCGAAGGACAAGCTGGATAGCTTTGTGCTGCCGCTCCTGGCGGAATCCGAGGCGGCCGTAAAGCGCGGCGAAGACCCGATCTTCCAGTCGCACATGTGGGACGGCTCGGCCGAGACGCTGGAAGAGAACCTGAAGATCGCCGAAGACCTGTTGGCCCGCACCGCCGCGGCCAAGATCATCCTGGAAGTGGAGATCGGCACCGTCGGCGGCGAGGAAGACGGCGTCGAGAACGAGATCAACGAAAAGCTTTACACCACCGTGGACGACGGGCTGAAGACCATCGAGGCGCTGGGCGCAGGCGAGAAGGGCCGCTACATCACCGCGCTGACTTTCGGCAATGTGCACGGCGTCTACAAGCCCGGCGGCGTGAAGCTGCGCCCCGAGCTGCTCCAGCAGATCCAGGCCGAGGTCGGCGCGAAGATCGGCAAGGACAACCCGTTCGACCTGGTCTTCCACGGCGGCTCCGGCTCGTCCGCGCAGGAGATCGCCGACGCCGTGTCCTACGGCGTGATCAAGATGAACGTAGACACGGACACCCAGTACGCCTTCACCCGCCCGGTGGCCGGCCATATGTTTGCCAATTACGACGGCGTGCTGAAGGTTGACGGCGAGGTGGGCAACAAAAAGGCTTACGACCCGCGTGTTTGGGGTGCGGCCGCCGAGAAGTCCATGGCCGCCCGCGTGGTGGAGGCCGCACAAAGCCTGGGTTCTGCCGGAAAGTCGGTGAAGTAAATGACCGAGCCTTTCCGCACCAACCTGCTGGGGCCCGAGCCGACCTATCTGCCGGAAGAGACTGACGTCCTGGCCCGCCTGGATGCCGGCGACGAAGCGGTGGACCTGGCCGCGAAGTTCCCGTCGTCCTCGCTGGTGTGGGCGATCCTGGCCGATGAAGCCTACGCCGAGGGCCGGACCGTCGAGTCCTATGCTTTTGCCCGGGTGGGCTACCACCGCGGCCTGGACTCGCTGCGCCGTGCCGGTTGGCGCGGTGCCGGGCCGATCCCGTGGGAGCACGAACCGAACCGCGGCTTCCTGCGCGCACTATACGCCCTGGGCCGGGCCGCCGGTGCCATTGGCGAGGCCGAAGAGGTGGACCGGATCGGCAAATTCCTGGCCGAGTCCGACCCGAACGCCAAGGCGGCCATCGAAGGCGCCTGATTTCGTCAATCCGCTGGGTAGAAAACGGGAGCTCGCCGCACGGCAGCTCCCGTTTTCTGCGCCCGCCCGTTTTCGGTCCTGAAGAGCACTGGTTGACCGCGCCGGGGCCTTTCGCTGCGCTGCGTTGTTGGGGATGATGCAGAGATGGAAGCAGATACCTGGAGTGCAGCCGCCGCAGCAGCGGACGGGGCTGAAGCGTGAGCAGATCCGAAAGCATCGAGCAGTATTTGCGCCGGCTCGGATCGAGTGATCCGACGCCGGGTGCCGGGGCTGTAGGGGCGATCCATGCCGCGCAGGCAGCGGCGCTGATCGGCATGGTTGCCCACTTCTCCAAGCCGGCTGAAGGCAGCGGCCAAGGTAATTCGGCAGCCGCGTCCGGGGAGGGCGCGTCCGGAACTTCGGAAACGGATTTCGAAGTCATTTTGTCCGAGGCGGACCAGCTGATGCGGACCGCAATGGACGAGGCGGAATCCGACGAGGAGAAATTCCAGCGGGTGGTCGATTGCTACAAGCTGCCGTCCGGATCCGACGAGGAGCGGGCCAAGCGCAGCGCGGCCATCCGCGAGGCACTCGTTGAAGCGACGCTGCCGGCGAGGGCGCAGCTGGACCTTGCCACCGCCGTCGTCCGTTTGGGCGAGGAGCTGCTGGATGTCTGCAAGTCCGACCTGCTCAGCGACATCGCAGTAGCGGCCGAGGCGGCCCGCGCCGCCGCGGCCACCGCGCGCATCACCGTGGAGGCCAACTTGGCGTCGATGGCGGAGGATTCCCTGCAGGAATCGCTTCGCGAACACACGCAGAAGGCGGACCGGGTGGTGCGCCGGGCGGAGGAGCTTTCCGCGCTGGTGCGGGAGCGCGTGCTCGAGTAGCCACGCTTCGGCCCTCTGGCCGTTGCGGCTAGTCCTTCGTGCTGGCGATCTGGATGAGGTTGCCGCAGGTGTCGTCCAGGACGGCGGTGATGACCGGCCCCATGTCGGCAGGCTTCTGGATAAACTTCACCCCCAGCGCAACGAGCCGCTCGTACTCGGCATGCACATCCTCCACGCCGAAGCTGTTGAACGGAATGCCGTCGGCCACCAAGGCCTCCTTGAACGGCTTCACCGCCGGGTGGCTGGACGGCTCGAGCAGCACTTCCACTCCGTCCGGGGCCTCCGGCGAGACGACCGTCAGCCAGCGGTCGGCGCCGACCGGCACGTCATTCTTCAGCTGGAAGCCCAGCTTGGCGGTGTAGAACTCGAGCGCCTTCTGCTGGTCGTCGACGAAAATACTTGTGGTGGTGACAATCATGGTTCTTCCTTCGTGGTGGTGGACTGTGGGAAACGCGTGAGCCATTCCCGCGCGGCGGACAGCGGCGCAGGGTCCAGATGGTGCACCGTAGTGCGCCCCCGGCTGCTCGCGGTCACCAAACCGGCCGCGCGCAGAATGGCCAAATGCTTGGTGACAGCCTGGCGGGATAGTTCCAAGTGGTGCTTGTGGATCAGGTTCACGGTCAGCTGGAAAAGCGTCTGGTCGTTGTCTGCGGCCAACTCCTCCAACAGGATCCGCCGAGTCGGATGACCGAGGGCGTGGAAAACCGTGTCCATGCCTCCACAATACGCAACCTAAAGGTTGCCAGTCCAGTGTCTGTGTTGGCCGTTCCGCAAGCCGGGCCCGGGCGACCGCGCAGTCCGCCGCTCAGCAAGCCGGAGCAGGCGATACGCCCAGTCCGCGGCCGGGCCTTTCGCCGCCGCGCGGGGGAGGGCATGATGCAGGTATGGGTGCGGACACGGCGTTCACGGTCACGGAGCAGGTTTATGTGCCGCCGGCACGGGCGTGGGCGCTGTTGACCGACTGGGCGGCTGCGCCGGCATGGATGCCCGGGGTGAGCGAGATGCACGCCGAAGGCCCGTTGATGGTGGGCCAAACCATCGACTTCCACTCCCAGGGACATGACCGAAGCTGCACGGTGAGCGAACTCGACGTCGGACGAAGCATCACCATTGCCTCGTCACAAGGGGACGTGCAGGCGTACTACCGCTACGAGCTCGACGGCGATGGCGGGGCTACGCGCCTGACCCTCACGGCCGACGTCGTCATCAGCGAGGAACTAACCGGCATGGCAGACCAGATCCGGACGGCGATGGCGGAGGCGGACTCCGGCCAGCTGGCCGGTTTCAAGCGTTTCGCCGAGGCCGCGCCCTGATCCGTCGCTGCCGTGCACCCGGGCCCGGGCTCAGTAGAATCGACTGCTGGGACCGCTTGAAAGGACTGTGTTGGCCAAGCTCTACTTCCGCTACGGGGCGATGAACTCCGGCAAATCCACCGGCCTGCTCCAGGTCGCGTTCAACTATGAGGAGCGCGGGCAGCGCGTGCTGCTGGCCAAACCGAATCTGGATACCAAAGGGGACAGCAAGATCGTCTCCCGGCTGGGCATGGCGCGGGACGTGGACTTCATGATCCGGCCGGGCGAGGCGGTGCGCGAACACTTCGGCCGGGTAGCCGCCGGCGAAGATCCGGACGCCCTGCTGGAGCGCGTGGACGTCCAACCGGTGGCATGTCTGCTGGTGGACGAGGCCCAGTTTCTGGAGCCGGCGCAGGTCGACGACCTGTTCCGGATTGCGGTGCTGGACAACGTTCCGGTGCTGGCTTACGGCATCCGCACCGACTTCCGCACCCAGGCTTTCCCCGGCGCGCGCCGGCTGCTGGAAATCGCGCACACCCTGGAGGAACTGAAGACCATCTGCCGCTGCGGACGCAAAGCCGTGTTCAACACGCGCCGGGTGGGCGGGGAGATTGTTTTCGACGGCGAGCAGGTCGCCATCGACGGCGAGGACGTCTGGTACGAGTCGCTCTGCGGCACCTGCTATCTGGAAGCCTCCGGCGGCAAGCTGGAGGTTTGACGGCGAAGCATAACGACGGCGGGGCCCCCACCGAGCGTCAGACCGTCAGGGGCCGGCAGGCAGGCCCAGCCGTTCAGCCAGCCCCATTGCGTTGAACGGGGCGTGGACTTTGGCGTCGTTGTCGAAGTACAGGTACGCGTCCCGGCCCGCGCCGTCGGGACAGCCGGAGCCGGACAGCCAACCGCTGACCGCCGTGGCCAGCCGGTCCAGGTCCGTGTCCGGGTAGCCGCCGACGTAAAGCTCGTCCTTGCCGTGAAGCCGGATGTAGATGAAGTCTGCCGTGATCTCGTGCAGCATCGGCCACTTTCCCGCGCTGTCCGCGAGCACCAAGGCTGCGTTGTGCCGGCGCAGTTGGTCGTAGAACTCCTCGTTGATGAACGTGGTGCTGCGGATTTCGACGGCGTGGCGGAGCGGGCGGTCGGCGCCGTCGTCCGGAATCCAGGTTCGGTCCTTCATTATGTCGGTGTGTTCCGCGGCCAGGGCAGCGGCCGCCTGCGTGCTCCGCGGCAGTTGGGCCAGGAACTTCTCCATCACTCCGGCGTCGTAGGTGGCGCGTTCCGGCAACTGCCAGAGGAACGGGCCGAGTTTGTCACCGAACCCCAGCACGCCGCTGGCATAGAAGTTGGCCAGTGCCTCGCGGACGTCCTTCAGCCCCTTGAGGTGTGTGATGTAGCGCCCGCCCTTGACCGCGAAGACAAAGTCCGGCGGCGTTTCCGCATACCACTGGCGGAAGCTGGAGGGACGCTGCAGGGAGTAGAACGTGCCGTTGATTTCCACCGAGTTCAGGTGGCTGGAGGCATATTCCAGTTCTCGGCGCTGCGGCAGCCCTTGGGGATAGAAGGTGCCGCGCCAGCGAGGATACCGCCAGC
Source organism: Arthrobacter sp. B0316-1-20 (assembly GCF_059091865.1). NCBI lineage: Bacteria > Bacillati > Actinomycetota > Actinomycetes > Micrococcales > Micrococcaceae > Arthrobacter > Arthrobacter sp. B0316-1-20. The sequence continues at coordinate 39,901 of NZ_JBNHHC010000041.1, forward strand.
CGGAAATGCCGATCCGTGCCACCGGATGAGAGGCCGCCATGATCGGCAGGCTACCCCGCCGCGGTGGCTTAGGCCAGAGCAAGCTGCCCCACCGCCGTCGCACTCCGGGGGTGGCCGCCGCACCCGCCGTCGTAGTTCGGGGCTTCCGCCGTACCGCCGCCGTACCCGCCGTCGTGCTTCGGGGACGTCGCCGTACCCGCCGGCGGGAGGAAACGCACCCGCCCCCGTTTCATTGACTGAAGGGAAGTTGCACACTTGCACTCGGTTTTACCGCATCTTCTCGCCACTCGATGCGTCCTCGTGGTGAGGCCCGGAAACCTCGCTTCCCGGTCCGGCTCTGAAAACGGAATCCCGGTTTCGGCCGTGAAAGGCCACCCGAGTAAACGGATTGAGGGCGCTGAGCGGCCATCGGCTAAACTTGGTGGGTAAGAGCCCCACATACTCCGCTTGGAGTGAGGGGCGTTCTCATGCGCGGCAGCGGCTCCTTCTTGTACAGACTGTCCGGGGCTTCCGCCGCATCGAATGGGGGAGGATCCCATGCCAGCAATTGTGATCGTCGGAGCTCAGTGGGGCGACGAAGGAAAAGGCAAGGCAACCGACCTGCTTGGCGGCCGCGTGGACTACGTGGTCAAGCCGAACGGCGGCAATAATGCGGGCCACACCGTCGTCGTCGGCGGGGAGAAGTACGAGCTGAAGCTGCTGCCGGCCGGCATTCTGTCCCCCAACGCCACCCCGATCATCGGCAACGGCTGCGTGGTCAACCTTGAGGCCCTCTTCGAAGAGATCGACGGGCTCGAGGCCCGCGGCGCGGACACTTCGCGGCTCCGCGTTTCCGCCAACGCACACCTGGTGGCCCCGTTCCACCAGACCATGGACAAGGTCACCGAACGCTTCCTGGGCAAGCGGGCCATCGGCACTACCGGCCGCGGCATCGGCCCGGCGTACATGGACAAGGTGGCCCGGCTCGGCATCCGCGTGCAGGACGTCTTTGACGAATCGATCCTGCGGCAGAAGGTCGAAGGGTCGCTGCGGCAGAAGAACGAACTGCTGGTCAAGGTCTACAACCGCCGCGATGTGCATGTGGAGGAGGTGGTGGAATACTTCCTGTCCTTCGCCGAACGGCTGCGCCCCATGGTTATCGACTCCACTTTCGTGCTGAACCAGGCGCTGGACGAGGGCAAGGTGGTGCTGATGGAGGGCGGCCAGGCCACCTTCCTGGACGTGGACCACGGCACCTACCCGTTCGTCACCTCCTCCAATCCGACCGCCGGCGGCGCGTCCGTTGGCTCTGGCATCGGCCCCACCCGGATCAACCGGGCCGTGGGCATCATCAAGGCCTACACCACCCGCGTGGGCGCCGGCCCGTTCCCCACCGAACTCTTCGACGACATGGGCGAATTCCTGCAGAAGAAGGGCGGCGAGTTCGGCGTAAACACCGGCCGTCCGCGCCGCTGCGGCTGGTACGACGCCGTGCTGGCCCGCCATGCCTCCCGGGTCAACGGGTTCACCGACTACTTCGTGACCAAGCTGGACGTGCTCACCGGCATTGAGCAGATCCCGGTCTGCGTGGCCTACGACGTGGACGGCGTCCGCCACGACGAAATGCCGATGACCCAGACCGAGTTCCACCACGCCAAGCCGATCTTCGAGTACTTCGACGGCTGGACCGAGGACATCACCGGCGCCAAAACGCTGGAGGACCTGCCCACCAACGCGCGCAACTACGTGCTGGCGCTGGAGAAAATGTCCGGCACCCGGTTCTCCGCCATCGGCGTTGGCCCGGACCGCGACCAGACCATCGTGATCCGGGATCTGATTTCCGAGTAAAGGACAGCAAACAACGACGGCGGGCCGCGGCTTGGCCCCGTGTGCCGCCTGCCGCTTGGCTAATGCAGCGGCCGTCGGACGACAGCAAAGGGCGCGGGCAGCGATGTCCGCGCCCTTTGCTGTCGGGAATGATGCTGAGTCGCACGTGGTCCTGCTCCCGTCCGGGGCGGTGCTCCGCATCCGGGGAACTTGCAGGCCGGGACGGCTGATTGCTCGTGCGATGGGCGAGGCCCGTACCGCAGCCGCAGTCGTCGGCGACGCCGGGTCGGGAAGTTGTCCTTGATCGGGGCCGGGACATCTCATCCGCGGCGCCGGCTCTTTCATGCCGGGTCTCCCCAGCTCAGCGGTCCCCGTTACGGGCATTTGCCGCGGGGTTTTGTGAGCGGCTGCACAGTGCGTCCTGGTGGCCGGGGGCGCGGTGTTTGGCTGTGCTGCGGGGTGGTGTTGGGGTGGGCGGATCCGCGTGCCGGCGGGGTTTTCGGGCCGCCGGGCGGGTTGCCGGGTTGAGGTGTGGGGGGTGATTTGCGGGGTGGCTGGATGGGGTGTATTGTTTTCTGAGTCGCTGCTGCTGAAGCAGGGAAAACAGCGGCCAAACCCCCTTTCGAACATACGCCAGGATCTGGTGCGTTTTACGCGCCTCTGGGGTGGTTGGTTGGGGCCGGGATTCGGGTCTGAATCCGCCGGGAACGGCGATTTGCAAAGGCCGCGGGGAACGGGTAAGTTAGAAAAGTTGCTCCGGAGCGATGGAGGGCCTGTGAGGGTCGTCTTGGTGCCGGGTGCTCCTGTTGTTTGAGAACTCAATAGTGTGCC
>NZ_JBNHHC010000042.1:0-41143 GCF_059091865.1 Arthrobacter sp. B0316-1-20
GCGTGGACCCGGTGACCGTGCGCAGCCAGATCGGCATGGTCTTCCAGCGCCCCAACCCGTTCCCCACCATGTCCATCCGCGACAACGTGCTGGCCGGCGTCAAGCTGAACAACAAGCGGATGTCCAAGTCGGACGCCGACGCTCTGGTGGAGAAGTCGCTGACCGGCGCCAACCTCTGGAATGAGGTCAAGGACCGGCTGAACAAGCCCGGATCAGGCCTCTCCGGCGGCCAGCAGCAGCGCCTGTGCATCGCCCGCGCCATCGCTGTTTCCCCGCAGGTGATCCTGATGGACGAGCCGTGTTCAGCACTCGACCCCATCTCTACGCTCGCCATTGAGGACCTGATCGAGGAACTCAAGACGCAGTACACCGTGGTGATCGTGACCCACAACATGCAGCAGGCGGCCCGCGTGTCCGACAAGACCGCGTTCTTTAACATCGCCGGCACCGGCAAGCCGGGCAAGCTGATCGAATACGGCGACACACCGACGATCTTCAGCAACCCGATGGAGAAGGCCACCGAGGACTACGTGTCCGGACGCTTTGGATAAGCCCCACAGCAAGCACACGACGGCGGTGCCTCCCCACGCCCGGGAGGCACCGCCGTCGTGGTTAAGCCGTCGTGGTTAAGCGGCGGCGGGATCTCCACGCAGGCGCAAGCGCCTTTGGCCGATCACCGGGGCAACCTGCTGCCCGTCGTCAGGACCGCACGCTCCCTGTTCCGGCTTAGAGCACCGGATCCATGGCCAGCAGCAGGATGGCGCCGAGCAGCGAGGTGGCCACCAAGGTCAGCACCCAGGTGGCCAGCACGCGGATGGCGACCCGCCAGCGCACCGCATGCAGCTTCTGGCTCGCGCCGGCGCCCAAAATCGAAGAGGTCATGGTTTGCGTGCTGGAGAGCGGCATGTGCAGGCCGATCGCGCCGATGAACAGCATGGCAGAACCGACTCCCTGCGCGGCGGCCCCGTGCAAAGGATCGATCCGGACCAGCCGGGACCCGAGGGTGTAGGAGATCCGCCAGCCGCCGAAGAGCGCGCCCACCGCCAGCAGGATCGCGGCGAAAACTTGCACCCAGAGCGGCATCTGCTCGCCCGTGGCATAGCCGGCAGCTACCAGCGCCAGCAGCACCACAGCCATCGTCCGCTGGCCGTCCTGCAGGCCGTGTCCCAGCGAGAACGTCCCCGCGAAGACCGCTTGCGCCAATCTGGTGGTCCGGCCCACTTCACGCGGCGTCCGGTACCGGGCCAGCCAGGTCAGCGGCACCATCACCAGGTAGGACAACGCGAACGCCACCAGCGGGGACAGCAGCAACGGCAGCACCAGCTGGGCCCAAATCGGATTCTCGGTGGCGCTGATGTTCTCGCCGCCCAGTACGGTGGATGCCGCTCCGGCCCCCACCAAACCGCCGAGCAGCGCATGCGTGGACGAGGAAGGCATCCGCAGCCACCAGGTGAGCACTCCCCAGGCGCTGGCGCTCAGCAGCCCGGCCAGCAGGATAGCCAGTCCGGACTGCCCGGCGGGCAGGCCGATCCAGCCGGTACTGATCACCAACGCCAGCGTGCTGGACAGCAAGGCGCCGGCCAGGTTGCAGACGGAGGCCAGAACGACGGCGATGCGCGGCGTGAGGGCGCGGGTGCGCACGGCGGTCGCTACGGCATTGGAGACGTCATGAAAACCATTGATGAACGCAAAGCAGCCGGCGAAAGCAACGACCAGCACCAGCAGGACAAGCTCCACCTACGATTCCTTGACCAGGATCTGCCCTACATGGTGGGACGCCTGGCGCAGGGTCTTGGTGGCAGCTACCAGCTGGTCGGCCACGTCGCGGTGCCGGGCCAAGGTGGCACCCTTGTGGTCCGACAAGAGCTCCGACACCCACACTCGGTGGGTACGTTCGGCGCGCTTGGCCAGCCGGACCATCTCGATGCAGTACTCCTCGAGGTCCTCCAAAGAGTTCAGCCGCGGCATGGCGTCCCGGGTCATCTCCGACATCCGGCCGATGACTTCCAGCTGCTCGGAGGCCCGGGCAGACAGGCGTTTGACCCGGTTCAGGGCGATCAGTTCCGCGGCGGCGTCAAGGTGTTCGAAGGTGTGGACCAGATGCAGCGAGAGCTGGAACATGTCCTCGCGCGGAAGGGGATTCACAAAGCTGGTGCGCAAGGTGGTGAGCAGTGCGAAGCGCAGGCGGGAGACGTTGCCGTCCCGGTCGTGCAGCTCTTCGGAGAGTTTGTCGTAGTCGTCTGCAGGTGCCCCGAGGATTTCCGAGAGGCTCTTGACTCCTGCCATGAGCTCTGCTGCCGTCTGTGCGAGCAGTTCTAGGCTCTTGGTGTCCTGCGGGAAGAGGCTTAACTTCATGTCACCGGCGGTTTTCTCACTGGTCCGAACGGCGGAAGGGAAGCATCCGCCGTGCCTAGATTATCGCCTCTGGGTGAACAAGATTAATGGTGCCGAACCGGGAGCGCCTCTCGGCGGAAGGCCGCTCGAGGCGGCTAAAAGTTGGAGCCCGGGGCTGCCACGGTTCGACACCACCTTCAGTTTTCTACGCCTCAGAGCCGATGTCAACAGCCGCAGAAAACCGGGGAAAAACGTGTCAACCCGGCGTATTTGTGGTACACGCGCGCGTCATGTTTGGGCCGTTCGCAGTGCTTTGGGCCCTCCGGGGTGGCCGTTTGCCGGCAGCGGCGAAGGCACGAAATTCCTGCCGCGTGGGCGAGTGTGCTGGAGCTCCAGCCGTCAGTCGAGTTCGCCGCGGCGCCACGCGGCGGCCGCCGCCTCAAGGTCCTCGGCGGTCTTCACCAGCCGGTGCGAACTGAGCGTCAGCTTGCTGGCGTGGTTCTCGTTGGCAGGCTCAGCTGAGTCAGCGTGATGGGTCTGGCCGAGCGCGACGATCCGGCAGAAGGCCGCGGACCGGTCCAATGCCACATCGAAATCGCCGTCGAAGGCTCCGGACAGGATCGTGTCAGCCATGGCGCGCACTTCATCGGCGCCGGGCGGCTCGGCCACGCCCGCTATCACCTTGGACACCTCCGCAGATGAGGTGCCCGCCTTGAAGAACGCCGCCAGTTTGTCCGGATGGGACTGCACCGCGGCGCGGATGGCGTAGAGCCGCCAGAGCGCACCGGGCAGCGACCGGGCCGGGCTCTCGGACCACATTTCGGCTATGGCCTCGAGCCCCTGCTGGTCGGCGAGCTTGACCAGGCGCTTGGTGACCTCGGGATCGTCGGAGCCACGGCCGCGGTGCACCAAAGCCTGGGCTGCCAGATGGGCAGCCTCGGAAACTCGTGCCGGGTCGGCGCCGCCGGCGAAGTCCTCAAAGTCCAACGGGGCAAAAGGCTTCGGCTTGTGCGGCCTGGGGACGTCATTTCCGTTGTTCGGGCTCATGCCACGACCTTACTCCCGCCTCTGACGCCGGTACAGGGAGGCGGTCCGTCGGGGTTACGGCAGGCCGCAGCAAGGCGAACGCCACCGTCGGCACGGCGGATTCGAATGCGCGGCGGTGGGTGCGATAAACTGTGAACCGGCCAAATCCGCCCACCTCCGGGTCTCCACCAGGATGGACGGAACAGGCTGGCGGGCCTTTAGCTCAGTTGGTAGAGCATCGGACTTTTAATCCGCGGGTCGCGGGTTCGATCCCCGCAGGGCCCACCGCGAAAGCGGCTTCGACTGGTTGTCACCGGTCGGAGCCGCTTTTCCTTTGCCCGGCCCCGACGTCCACGTAACGGCCTCTAAGACGCTCATGACACCGTTCTCAGCGGCAAACGAGTAGTCCGTCACACAGCTAATGTCACGAAATGATAACGAAAGAATGTGTGCCGGGCACCGCCGTCGTAATTCCGCTGGAGCGCAACTGGCACAAGGGATCCAGCGGAAGCGGGCGGCGCCGACCCGGCCGCCAATCTGCCGGAAACCCTTGTCAAATTGCCGGAATGCCGGTTGATAACGCATCGATCCTCGTTAGGTTGGAGGTGATGGTTGAAGAACTAGCAGAAACCCAGACCAGTCCGAGGATCAAAGCAAAATTCCGTAAGCCAACCCTGAAGGACGGGCAGTCCCTGTGGCGCATGGCCAGGGACTCACAGGTCCTGGACCTGAACTCGTCCTACTCCTACCTGCTGTGGTCCCGCGACTTCGCCGAGACGTCTGTTGTGGCCACAGTGGACGGCGAGCCGGCCGGCTTCATCACCGGCTACATGCGCCCCGACGAACCGGGCACGCTGATGGTGTGGCAGGTCGCCGTGGACCACGAATTCCGCGGCCGCAAGCTGGCCGCCGAGATGCTGGACCGCTTGGCCGGGCAAGTGCGGGCCGAGCGCGTGGAAACCACCATCACAGCGGACAATGAGGCCTCCATCCGGCTGTTCGCCGGCTTCGCGTCGCGCCGAGAGGCGCCGATGGAACGCGAGCCGCTGTTCACCGCAGAGCTCTACCCGGACGGGCACGACACCGAGTACCTGTACCGGATCGGCCCACTCAACTAATTCCCGCCGGCGTCCAGCCTGCTGTGCGCAACGAACGCCGGCCAATCACCAATTGCACCAACGCACATCCGCACGAAATCGACCTGCGGCTGCTGTGGCGCTGTCCCGTACCCGGGATGGTGCGCGGCCGCGCTGAGGAAGGAAGCGTTTTCATGACTGACATTTTCGAAACCCTGGAGTCCGAGGTCCGCGGTTACTGCTGCAGCTGGCCCGCCGTGTTTACCCGCGGCGAGGGCAGCACCCTGACCGCCGAGGACGGCCGCACCTACCTGGACTTCTTCTCGGGTGCCGGCGCCCTCAACTATGGGCACAACAACCAGCAGCTGCTGCAGCCGCTGCTGGAGTACCTGGCCAGCGGCGCCGTGGTCCACTCGCTTGACATGAAGACCCCGGCCAAGCGGAAGTTCCTGGAAACCTTCCAGGACGTCATCCTGCGGCCGCGCAATCTGGACTACAAGGTGATGTTCCCCGGCCCCACCGGCACCAACACGGTTGAGGCGGCGCTGAAGCTGGCCCGCAAGGTCACCGGGCGCCAGCACATCCTGTCCTTCACCAACGCCTTCCACGGCATGACCCTGGGCTCGCTCTCGGTGACCGGCAACTCGATGAAGCGCCGGGGCGCGGGCATCCCGCTGACCAACAGCTCCAAGATCCCCTACGACGATTACTTCTCCGGCGAGACCACGGACTTCCTCTGGCTGGAACGCGTGCTCGAAGACAGCGGCTCCGGCGTGGATAAGCCGGCGGCCATCATCGTGGAAACCGTCCAGGGCGAAGGCGGCCTGAATGCTGCGCGCGCCAGCTGGTTGCGCGGCCTGTCCGAGTTGTGCCAGAAGCACGAAATCCTGCTGATCGTGGACGATGTGCAAGCCGGCTGCGGGCGCACCGGCACGTTCTTCAGCTTTGAAGAAGCAGGCATCACCCCTGACATCGTCTGCCTGTCCAAGTCCATCTCCGGCTTTGGCCTGCCGATGGCGCTCACGCTGTTCCGCCCGGAGCTGGACGTCTGGGACGCCGGCGAGCACAACGGTACGTTCCGCGGCCACAACCCGGCCTTCGTCACGGCGACGGCTGCGCTGGAGACGTACTGGCGGACCGGTGAGTTCCAGCAGCAGGTCAAGGCCCGGATCACCCAGCTGCACGAGGGCTTGGAGCGGATCGCCGCCTCGGTGGAAGGCGCCAGCGTGCGCGGCCGGGGACTGCTGGCCGGAGTCAAGTTCGCCGACGACGAGACCGCCGGCAAGATTGCCGCCGAGGCCTACCAGAACGGGCTGCTGGTGGAAACCTCCGGGCCGGAGAGCGAAGTTGTGAAGCTGATGCCGGCGCTGACCATCAGTGCGGCTGATCTGGACCGCGGCCTGGACATTCTGGTCGAGGCCACCCGCGCCGTCACCGCGGTTCCGGAACTGGTCGGCGCGCACTAGATCCCGGTGGCAGGGGCCGCACCGATCCCCGCCGCCGCCGCATAGGCAGCACAAACGGCTGCCGCACGACCGACTTGTAGATGATCCACATTGAGGAGTTCCCATGATTGTTACCAACCTGAATGACCTGAACGACACCGACCGCGACGTGAAGTCGGAGACGTGGCGGAGCCGCCGGATGGTGCTGGCCGGGGAAGGCGTGGGCTTTTCCTTCCACGACACGGTGATCTACGCCGGCACCACGTCCACGTTCCACTACGCCAACCACATCGAGGCCGTCTACTGCGTCCAGGGCGAAGGCACGCTGACCAACGAGGAAACCGGCGAGGTCCACGACCTGCGCGACGGCACCATGTATCTGCTGAACGGGCACGAGAAGCACACCGTCCGCGCCACCACTGAACTGCGGATGGCCTGCGTGTTCAACCCGCCCGTTACCGGCCGCGAAGTCCACGACGAGAACGGCGTGTACCCGCTCGTCGAGGCTGAGCCGGTTCACTGACTCCGGCGGCAGGAGGGCCCGGTCGGCAACCTTGTCGGCCGGGCTTTTCCGCACCCGGCACAAGAAATAACCCACAGGAGGATAAAGATGACTGCGACCGCAGACCGAAGCCGTGTTGACCTCTACCCGACACGATCCGCAGGCACCGCCAGCGTGCAACCCCGCCAGGACAAGGTCGTCTGGGGATCCGCGGAGTCGGGCCCGATGGACGCGGCCACGCTGGCAGGCTTCGAGGAGAAGGGCTACCTCAACATTAAGGAGCTGATCTCGCCTGAAGAGGTGAAGGAGTACCAGGCGGAGCTGGATCGGCTCGCCGCGGATCCGGCCGTCCGTTCGGATGAACGGTGCATTGTCGAGGCTAAGAGCCAGGAGGTGCGCTCCATCTTCGAAGTGCACAAGATCAGCGAGGTCTTCGCGAAGATCGCCAACGATCCGCGGGTGGTGGACAGGGCCAAGCAGTTGCTGGGCTCTGACGTCTATATCCATCAGTCCCGGGTGAACTTCAAGCCCGGTTTCGAGGGCAAGGAGTTCATGTGGCACTCCGACTTCGAGACCTGGCACGCGGAGGACGGGCTGCCGCGCATGCGCACGGTGTCCATCTCCATCTCGCTCACGGACAACTACTCCTACAACGGGCCGCTGATGATCATGCCCGGATCGCACCAGGAGTACATCTCCTGTGTGGGCGAGACCCCGGACGACAACTACAAGCAGTCGCTGGTGATGCAGGGCGCCGGAACTCCGGACAAGGCCACGCTGCGCGACTTCGCCGACCGCTACGGGATCGACGTGATGGAAGGCAAGGCAGGCGGGGCCACCATGTTCGACTGCAACTGCATGCACGCCTCCAACGGCAACGTCACGCCGTACCCGCGCTCCAACCTGTTCTTCGTGTACAACAGCGTGGAAAACACGGCCGTGGATCCCTTTGCCGCCAAGAATCCGCGGCCTGACTACATCGGAGCCCGGGACTTCACCCCGGCGGGCCGGTAGCTGCACCGTTTCCCAGCAACGGGGACCGTCCCCAGGGGACGCCCCCTTGCTGAAGAGCGGCACATAACGACGGCGTGGCTCGCCTTCCGCAGGACATCGGCGGAGGGCGGGCCACACCTCATCACCTCCGGGCTTCCGCAGCAAGCCCGCCGGCCGCCCCGCCGAGCTGTACGTTATACGCCACATTGCGGAATTCTCGTCGCTGCACGATCCGCAAAAGCGGAAGCATGCGCGCAGGAGCGCCGCGCTACGCCATTGCTGGTAGCTCTGGGAAGCCAATGTGGCGTATAACGTACGCGGCGCTCAGTACCCTGGCTGTCCGGAGCGGACACGCAGGCACGCAACGACGATCCAGGTCAGCTGACAGATCAGAGCCAGTCAAGACCCAGCCACCGCGAGGGGCAGACACCTGCCGGTGCCGGTCGGTAGTGTGAGCTGCATGCAAGCGGTTCACGGGGCTGCGGTGGACGGCGCGGCGGCGGCCGGAGTGATCGAGGCGCTGCGGCGGAACGGCGTGGCGGACGTCCGGGCCGACGCCACAACCCGGGACGTGTACTCTTCCGACGCCTCGCTCTTCCGGGTGCGGCCGGCGGCCGTGGCCTTTCCGCACGACGCGGACGAGGTGCTGGCGGTGCTGGCAGCCTGCCGCGAGGCGGGCGTCCCGCTCACCTCGCGCGGAGCGGGCACCTCCATTGCGGGCAATGCGGTGGGCCCCGGCGTGGTGCTGGAATTCAGCCGCCATATGAACCGCGTGCTCCAGTTGGACCCGGAAGCCCGCACTGCCACCGTGCAGCCCGGCACCGTCCACGCCTCGCTGCAGCGGATGGCGCTGGCCCAGGGACTGCGTTTTGGACCGGACCCGTCCACGCATACCCGCTGCACCATCGGCGGAATGATCGGCAACAACTCCTGCGGCGCACGCACCCCGGCCTACGGCCGCACCGTGGACAACGTGGAGCACCTCCAATTGGTCACCGGTTCCGGACGCCTACTGCGGCTGGACGCAGGACGGGTTCCCGACGCACCGGAAACCGGGGCGCTGCGTGAACTGGCGGCCGGACACCTGGAGGCGCTGCGCACGGAATTCGGCCGCTTCGGCCGCCAGGTCTCCGGCTATGCCCTCGAGCACCTGCTGCCGGAGAAGGGGTTCGACCTGCGCAAGGCGCTGGTGGGCAGCGAGGGGACCCTCGCCGTCGTGCTGGAAGCGGGCGTGCGGCTGGTCAAGGACCCGGCGCACAAGACGATGGTGGCGCTGGGATTTGCCGACATCGGCACCGCCGCGGACGTGGTGATGGACGTGATGGCATTTTCGCCGACCGCCTGCGAGGGGCTGGATCGGCGGATTGTGGACGTGGTGCGTCGCCGGAAAGGACCGGGATCCGTGCCGGAACTGCCCGCCGGCGGATCGTGGCTGTTCGTGGAATTGGCCGGCGACCGCGCCGCCGAAGTGGCCGACCGCGCCGCCCGGCTGGTCCGGTTGCCCGAGGCCGTGGAAGCCCGGGTGGTGGACCATCCGGCCGAGGCGGCCGCGCTGTGGAGGATCCGCGAGGACGGGTCCGCGCTGTCGGGGCGGTCGCCGGCCGGCGAGCCGGCGCACTCCGGCTGGGAGGATGCTGCCGTGCCGCCAGAACGGCTAGGCGCCTACCTGCGCGAATTCGACGACCTGGTGGAGCGGCACGGGTTCAGCGGCTTCCCGTACGGACACTTCGGCGACGGCTGCGTGCACGTGCGGCTGGACTTCCCGTTCGGCAACCGCGGTCCCAACGAAACCGACGGCCGCCCCGAATACCGCGCCTTCATGAGCGACGCCGCCGACCTGGTGGCCAGCTACGGCGGCTCGCTCTCCGGCGAGCACGGAGACGGCCGGGTGCGCAGCGAACTGCTGCCGCGGATCTATTCGCCAAAAGCCATCCGCCTGTTCGGTACGGTCAAGGGCATCCTGGATCCGGACAACACGCTCAACCCGGGCGTGCTGGTGGACCCGCGGCCGCTGGATGCGGACATCCGCACCGCCACCGTGAAGCCCGTCCGGATTCCGCTGGGCCTTTCCTACCAGCACGACGGCGGGGACTTCAGCCGTGCGGTTCACCGCTGCACCGGGATTGGCCAGTGCCGCACGGACGCGGCGACCCGCCCGGGCATGGTGATGTGCCCGTCCTACGTGGCAACCAAAGAGGAGAAGGATTCGACCCGCGGCCGCGCCCGCGCGCTGCAGGAAATGATCCTGCGTGCGTCGGGCGGTCATGACGACGGCGCTGCTCGGCTTGGCGACGGCGGCGCCGGCCCCGGCGGGGCAGGGGGCGGGAGCGGCGGTCCGGCCGAGGCTGCGCCGGACTGGCGCTCGCCGGCAGTGCATGAGGCGCTGGACCTGTGCCTGTCCTGCAAGGGGTGCCTCTCCGACTGCCCGACCGGCATCGACATGGCCTCCTACAAGGCCGAAGTTTTGTACCAGAGCTACCGTGGCCGACTGCGGCCGGCGTCGCACTACTCGCTCGGGTGGCTGCCGCGCTGGGCCAGATTGGCCTCGTTCGCACCGGCGCTTGCGAACGGGCTGCTGAAGGTCCCGGGCCTGCGGCAGGCCGGCTTACGGCTGGCCGGCGTGGACGCACGGCGCGGACTACCGCAGTTTGCGCAGGAGACGTTCGATCAGTGGTTTCGGGACCGGGATGCATCGGCTGGCTCAGCGCCGAACGGGCCGCTGCTGTTGTGGGCCGACACCTTCACCAACTACTTCTCGCCCGAGGTCGGACAGGCAGCCGTCAGGGTGCTGGAGCATGCCGGCTATGAGGTGCTCGTTCCGGGGCAACGGCTGTGTTGCGGGCTGACCTGGATCTCCACCGGACAGCTGGACACCGCGCGCCGGATCGTGGGCCGCACCGTTGATGCGCTCGCCGCATACGTTGCCGCCGGCGTGCCCGTGCTGGGACTGGAACCGTCCTGCACCGCTGTGCTGCGGTCCGATGCGCTGGAGCTGCTCGGTGGCACGGCGCTCCCGGTCGCCCAATCCACCCGGACCCTAGCGGAACTGCTCTCGGGCACCCCGGGGTGGGCACCCCCGTCGTTAGCGGGGGAGGAGATAGTGGCCCAGCCGCATTGCCACCACCACGCCGTCCTTGGCTGGCGAACCGATCTGGCCCTGCTGGGCGACGCCGGCGCCAACGTACAGAGCCTGGGCGGGTGCTGCGGCCTGGCCGGCAACTTCGGCGTCGAGCGCGGTCACTACGACGTTTCCGTGGCCGTCGCGGAGTCCCAGTTGCTGCCAGCGGTCAGGCGGGCCGGGGCCGACACCGTGCTGCTGGCCGATGGATTCTCCTGCCGGACCCAGCTCGCCGATCTGTCCGAACGTCGCGGAGTGCATCTGGCACAACTGCTGGATGGTGCGTCGGGCCCAGGCCGAGCGGGCTAAAGAGTGCGCCTGACGCGGTCAGCTGGCAGAATCGCCGGATGAACGACGTTTTTGCCAGGGCAAACGATCGACGGGGGCCGCCCGGTGACTACTGACTCGAGAGCCCGACCCCAGCAAACCGTGCTGAAGGAAAAATCCGGGTACTGGGCCGCGATCCTGCTGTGGACCGCAGCACTGGCGGCTCTGCTTCTGCTGTTCGTTCTGGCGGACGGGGAATCCCTCCTGACGTGGATCCCGTGGTCTCTGGTTGTTGCAGCCTTTGCCTACATCTTCCTGTGGATCCCCCGATTGGTTTTCGACGACGATTCCGTCCTCATCATCAACAGCTTCCGGTCGCACGCCATCCCCTTTGCCGTGGTGGACGATGTCAGCACCGGAAGCACGGTCACGATCAGGGCAGCGGGCAAGACCTACACCAGTTGGGGTGCGCCCTTTCCGCCCAGCGCGCGGGCAGCCGGCAGCCAGCGCAGCGGCGCGATCGGTCCGGCAACGGTGACACCCTGGGACAGGCCAGGCTCTGCCGGGCAACGGCAGGGACTGGAACAGCATCCTCTGGTACGCGCTTGGACAAGGTCCCGTCCGGACCGCACGCCGTCCGTACCGCCGGGTGAAGCTGCTGCCGCGACCAGTTGGAATAAATCGGCCCTCGTCTTGGGCCTCCTGTGCGGCCTCCTGCTCGCCGGGCAGCAGCTGATGCTGTTCCTGTTCCAAACGTGAGAACCAGCGGAGCAGCGGTCGGACCTCTCCGCGGCGGAGGTGCCCGACCGCTCGCGGTGGCAGAATGCAGTAACGGCAAACGATCGAAGGGGACATCGTGGCCATCAAGGACAAGCTGGCGGGCGCCCAGCGCAAGCTGAAGAAGTACGCGGCGCGGACGGGCCAAATCCGCGTAAGGGAGAGCGACTCCGGTCCGACGGCCAGTGCGCAGACCGCCAGGGTGTCCGTGGTCATCCCCGTGTTCAATGCAATGCCGTACCTCAAGGAACTGCTGGACTCGCTGGTGGCGCAGGACATGGACCCGGCGCTGTTTGAGGTGGTGGCGGTGGACGACGGCTCCACCGACGACGGCGGCAAGCTGCTGGACCAGTACGTGGCGCAGCATCCGAATTGGCGGGTAATTCACCAGCACAACAGCGGCTGGCCGGGCAAGCCGCGAAATGTGGGGATCAACGCCAGCACGTCCGACTACGTCTTTTTCTGCGACGCCGACGACAAGCTGGGCGTCGAGGCGCTGCGCCGGATGGTGGCTTTCGCCGACCGGCATCAGGTGGATGTGCTGGCGCCGCGCATGGTCGGGATCGGCGGCCGGCGGGTACAGTCCTCGCTTTTCACCGAGACCATCCCCGACGTTCCGGTACGGAAAATCCTAGGCACGCTCTCGCCGCAGAAGCTGATCCGGCGCGAGCTGCTCGACACCCACGGCATCCGTTTCCCGGAAGGCAAGGTCCGCCTGGAAGACGGCATGATGCTGACCCGCTGCTACCTGGCCTCGCGGCGGAATGCGATCGCGGCCGACTACGACTACTACTTCATCCGTACCCGGCAGGACGGTACGAACATCAGCTCGCAGTTGGCCATCCCGGAAAGCTACACCGGCTCGGTGGCAGAGATCGCCCGGATCATTACCGAGAACCATGACGACGCCGGTGAAGCCGAGCTACTGGTGCTGGACTTGTACCGGCGCAAACTTCTTCGCACATACGTGCCCTCCCGCTACCGTTCGATGTCCGCCGGAATTCGGAAGCGCTGGGTGGCAGCCCATGCGGACTTCGTGGAACGGTACATTCCGGAGCGGCTGGAGGCACAGCTGGGCTTCCCGTTCCAGCAGCGCTCAGAGCTGGTCCGGGCACGGGATGCGGAAGGCCTACTAAAGCTGGCGGCCACTGAGGAAGCTCTGAAGCCCACAGCACGCGCCCTGCTGCCGCAACTCGACGAAGAGTCGGTGGCGTTCGGTCTGCGGCTTGAACCGACAGCCGAATTCGAATCCGTCCGAATTGTCGCGCGTGGGCGCGGTACTGCTGAAGCACGCACGTTCGACGTCAAGCGCGACGCCGGCGAGCACCGTGCCGTCCTGCCGCGGGCCGACCTGGCCGGATTGGGCAATGTGCTGGTGGACCTCTTTGTGCAGCTGGGCCTTGATGGCGTGGAAGGGCCTCCCCGGCGGATCCTGGCGCCGGGGGAGGGGCTGCCGGTGAAGTCCGGCGGTCTGCGTGTTTACGCCACCGTCCACGGAAACCTCAGCCTGGACCAGCGCCGCTGAACATCTCGGCGGTCGAGGGGTCCTGTCGGTGGTCGATGGAGGCGCGCTGTTCTGGCGGTGGTCGATGAAGGCGCGCCAGATGTGGCGGTGGTCGATGGAGGCGCGCCAGCGCCGAGTAGAGACCCGAGGGACATCCAGGTCTCCATCGACCACCGGGGGGCTAGGGGCGATGGCTCGGTTGGCTACCGAAGGGAAGGCTAAGCGCGCTCGCCGCTGACCTTCCGGGCGGTTTCCTCCAATACTCCCCGGAGCGCAAGAATGGCGGGCCGGTTGGCCGAGCCCCGGCGGGCGGAGGTGAAGACGGTCCGACGCGGATGATTTGTCAGGTCCAGCATCCGGCAGGTGGTGCCCCGGCCGCTCCAGACCAGATCCGGGAGGAAAGCCACGGCATTGCCGGATTCGATCAGCCGGATGTGGGCCTGCAAGTCAGCGGTTTCGTAGCGGACATCCGGCTCAAACCCGGCTTGGCGGCAAGCCTGCTCGGCCCAGTGCCGGGACGCTGCCCCGCGCGGTTCCATCACCCAGGGCAGGCCGCCGGCATCCTCAAGGGATCTGGCCTCTCCGCCGGCCAGGTGGGCCGGCGGGACGGCCAGCCGGATGGCGTCGGTGGTGAGCCTCTTGCGGTCCAGTTCCGGATGGTGCGGCGCCGCGTGGCCCGGGTACTGCTCGGCTACCACCAGGTCGAAGTCGCGCGCCCACGTCTCGTACAGCGCGGTTTCCGGTTCCCGCTGGACCATTTCGATCCGCACCTCCGGGTACTGGCGACGCATGCTGGTGAGCGCATCCGGCAGCAGCGCCAGCGCCGCTGACTGGAAGACCGCCAGCCGGACGCTTCCGGTGACCGTGGTCAGCGATGCGGACAGGTCGGTTTCGGCCTGTTCGAGCCGGGACAGCAGCGATTCCGTGTGGGCCACCAGGATCTCTGCCTGCGGTGTGAGCTGTACGCGGCGGCCGGCCTTCCGCAGCAGTTCCACCCCGGCTTCTTTCTCCAGCAGCGTCAGCTGTTGGGATACGGATGACGGGCTCAAATTCAAAGCAGCGGCCACTTCGGCCAGCGTGCCGCGCACTTTGACCTCCCGCAGCAGCCGCAACCTCCGGACGTCCAGCACGAGCGCTCCATTCATCACGAAAGTCGATGATTACTGGTCGAAAAAGATCGCTTTTTCTTCACGAAGTCTAGTCCCATACTGGTCCTCAACGGGCAATGCAATTACGTTGAAAGGACTGATGCTGCCGTGACCGACGTCCTCAAGGAGGCACCGATGCAGACCACAAGCTTGGCGGATTCCCAGGTAGATGACCTCGCCGCCGACACCATCAAGCTGGTCCGGCACTGGCTGACCGAAGCAGAAAAGATTCCGGCCGACGCCGCGGCCGAGCAGTTGGCTGGTGTGCTGAACGATCCCAATGGTCTCGGTTTCACCGTCGGATTCGTCGACGGCGTGATCCGGCCCGAGGATCTGAAGGTTGCCGCCCGCAACTTGGCGGCGCTGGCGCCGAAGGCTCCGTCCTTCCTGCCCTGGTACATGCGCGCCGCCGTGCGTGTAGGCGGCACGATGGCGCCGGTGCTGCCGCAGGTGGTCATTCCCGCAGCCCGCAAGGTGCTGCGGGAGATGGTGGGCCACCTGATCGTCGATGCCACCGACGCCAAACTGGGGCCGGCGATCGCTAAGATCCGCCAAGAGGATGTCCGGCTGAACATTAACCTGCTGGGCGAAGCGGTGCTGGGCAGCCGCGAGGCCGAACGCCGACTGGAAGGCACCAAGCACCTGTTGGCTCGGGACGACGTCGACTACGTCTCGATCAAGGTCTCCTCCACCGTGGCGCCGCACTCTCACTGGGCTTTCGATGAGGCAGTGGAGCACGTCGTCGAAAGCCTCACCCCGCTCTACCGGCAGGCCGCCAAATCCCCGCAGCGTAAGTTCATCAACCTGGACATGGAGGAATACAAGGACCTGGAGATGACCATGGCGGTCTTCACCAAGATCTTGGACCAGCCCGAGTTCGAGCAGTTGGAAGCAGGCATTGTGCTTCAGGCCTACCTGCCGGACGCGCTCAAGGCCATGATCCGGCTGCAGGAATGGGCTGCAGCCCGGCGTTCCCGCGGCGGCGCCGCAATCAAGGTGCGGGTGGTCAAGGGCGCCAACCTGCCCATGGAACAGGTGGAAGCGTCGCTGCACGGCTGGCCGCTGGCCACCTGGGAAACCAAGCAGGACTCGGACACTAACTACAAGCGCGTGATCAACTATGCCCTGCAGCCGGAGCGGATCGGCAACGTCCGCATCGGCGTGGCCGGGCACAACCTCTTCGATGTCGCGTTCGCCTGGCTGCTCGCCAAGCAGCGCGGTGTGGAGGCGGGCATCGACTTCGAGATGCTGCTGGGCATGGCGCAGGGCCAGGCCGAAGCGGTGAAAAAGGACGTCGGTTCGCTGCTGCTCTACACCCCCGTGGTCCATCCTGCTGAATTCGACGTGGCGATCGCCTACTTGATCCGCCGGCTGGAAGAGGGCGCCAGCAGCGAGAACTTCATGTCCGCTGTCTTCGAACTCAGCAAGAATGAACAGCTCTTCGAGCGCGAAAAGCAGCGCTTCCTCGCATCGCTAGAGGCGCTCGACGACGAAGTGCCGGAACCGGCCCGGCAGCAGGACCGCTCGAAGCCGGAACCGGCCCGTCCCAGCGACTCCTTCGACAACATTCCGGACACCGATCCGTCGCTGCCCGCCAACCTCGACTGGGGCCGGGAGATCCTGGCCCGGGTGCCGTCATCGACGCTCGGCCTGGACACCGTCGCAGCCGCCCAGGTCAAGGACGAGGCAGGGCTGGAGCAAGTGATCGCCAAGGCCGTGGAGCAGTCCAAGAGCTGGGGCGCGATGAGCGGGGCCGAACGCGCCGAGGTGCTGCACAAGGCCGGCGACAAGTTCAACGCCAACCGCGCCCGGCTGCTGGAAGTGATGGCAGCCGAGGCGGGCAAGACGCTGGACCAAGGCGATCCGGAAGTCTCCGAGGCCGCCGACTTCGCGCATTTCTATGCCGAGTTGGCCCGGAAACTGGACACCGTGGACGGCGCCACTTTCATCCCGTCGCACCTGACGGTGGTGACCCCGCCGTGGAATTTCCCGACGGCGATCCCCGCCGGAGGTACCCTCGCCGCGCTCGCCGCTGGCTCCGCCGTCATTATTAAGCCTGCCCAGCAGGCCGCACGCACCGGTGCCGTGATGGTTGAAGCCGTGTGGGAGGCGCTGGACGAAGCGGGCGTGCCGCGCGACGTGCTGCAGTTGGTGCAGCTGGGCGAGCGCGAACTGGGCAGGCAGCTGATCTCCCACCCCGAGGTGGACCGCGTGATCCTCACCGGCGCGTACGAGACCGCCGAACTGTTCCGTTCCTTCCGTCCGGACCTGCCGCTGCTGGCCGAGACCTCCGGTAAGAACGCCATCATCGTCACCCCGAGCGCGGACTTCGACCTGGCCGCCAAGGACGTGGCGTACTCCGCGTTCGGCCATGCCGGGCAGAAGTGCTCCGCGGCGTCGCTGGTGATCTTGGTGGGTTCCGCAGCCAGCTCGCCGCGGTTCCGGAACCAGCTGGTGGACGCGGTCACGTCCATGAAGGTGGGCTACCCCCAGGACGCCACATCGCAGATGGGCCCGATCATCGCGCCGGCAGAAGGCAAGCTGCTGGACGGGCTGACCACGCTGGGCGCCGGGGAAAGCTGGCAGATCCAGCCCCGGCAGCTGGACGATTCCGGCAAGCTCTGGAGCCCGGGCGTGCGGACCGGAGTGAAGCGCGGATCCCGCTACCACTTGACCGAGTTCTTCGGTCCGATCCTGGGGGTGATGACCGCCGAAACTTTGGAAGAAGCCGTGGCCATCACCAACGACATTGAATACGGGCTGACCTCCGGCCTGCATTCGCTGGACGCGGACGAGCTGGATTACTGGCTGCAGAACATCCAAGCCGGCAACCTCTACGTGAACAGGGGAATCACCGGAGCCATCGTGCGGCGCCAGCCGTTCGGAGGATGGAAGAAGTCCTCGGTGGGCGCCGGTACCAAGGCCGGCGGGCCCAACTACTTGATGGGGCTGGGCGAGTGGGAGACTGCCCCGTCTACGGCAGCGGCGGAGGTGCACGGGGCAGCAGCCAAGCTGCTGGATGCCGCGCGCAGGGCCGGGCAGGCACTGTCCATCGAGGAACTGCGCGGACTGGAGCGTTCGCTGCGTTCCGATGCCGCAGCCTGGGCCGACGAGTTCGGCGTGGCCAGGGACGTCTCCGGGCTGACTGCCGAGCGCAATGTCTTCCGCTACCTGCCCGTCCCGGTCACCGTCCGGCTGTCCGAGGGCGAACCGCTGGCACAGCTGGTCCGCGTGCTGGCCGCCGGCGTGCTGGCCGGCTCCGAGGTGGCGGTTTCCACCGCCGTCGCGCTTCCTGCGTCATTGCAGGCGGTGGCCACGGAGCTGGGCCTTGCCGTGACGGTGGAGGACGACGGCGCCTGGCTGGCTCGGGTGCCCCGGCTCGGCGCCGGCAGGATCCGCCTGATCGGCGGGGACGCCAAGGCGCTCGCCGTCGCTACCGGCGGACGGCCCGATCTGGCGGTTTATGCCCATACCGTGACCGAAGCCGGCAGGCTGGAAATGCTGCCATTCCTGCACGAGCAGGCCGTCAGCATCACCGCTCACCGGTTCGGCACACCGAACCATCTGGCCGATGGCCTGATCTGACCGCTGCGGCAACCCGTCCCAACGACTGCTCAGCAGGCGCCCTTTTCCCGCATGGAAAGGGCGCCTGCTGAGCAGTGGATGCCCGCGGCCGCCCGGATCGGCCCGCGTCGCATAGCCGTGCCGCCGTTTAGCTGCCGCTTAGCCGTGCCGGCGCATCCAGCCGACCGCATGCAGGGTGAGCACACCGGCGATGGTGACCAGGCCTGCGACCAGCACGTTGGGTGCCACAGAGGACAACATGAAATACCATGGCGGTCCGAACGGGCTGGTCGGCGCGGTGGCTTGCATCTCGATTACGTACGGCGCGACCGACCACCACGCTCCGAAGGCGGAGAGCGCCAAGCCCAGCAACCAAAGCGCCACCAGGTAGGGATTGATTTTCCGGCGCGCAGCGGGAGCGCCTTCCAACTGGACCTGTGGCGCAGCACCCGGTGGAATGACCTCGGCAATGTCGGTGGACTGGGCGGCGACGTCGGCGGAAGGCTCTACAGCTGCGGTCCGGAATGCCGGGCTGGTGGTGGCGGACCGGCCGCCCGCTCGTGCCGCTTCACGGGCTTCACCGCCCCGCTGGTAGATCGAGTCATACCGCTGGTCGAACTGTGATGCGGACATGGTGCCCCCTTGTCGCCGTCCTTTGTTTGAATCTACCGGATGCCAAGCAACGCTGTTAGGCTGTGCGCCATGGGAATTCTGATTTTCGAGTAACCAGGTCCTGGACCGGTCAAACCGACAACCGAAAACAATGCTTGCTGAGGCTCTACCTCGCGAGTGGTTCCCTGAATCCACCTCCGCTTCCCGGATTTGATCCGGTTTTTTGGCGTCTTCGCCATGAACGCTGATCCGGCGGAAAAGTCTTCAGCAGGCTCGACGAGAATAGCGAAGGAGAGCCATGACTGATATTGATCCGCGGGCGCCGAAGCCCGCAGAACTCAGTGCACCGACCATCCACCTAGCTCCGGCTGCAGCAGCCAAGCTGACCGCTGAGCAACAGGCCAAGTTGGCGTCCCCACGGGGCGCGAAAGCCGGCGATCTGCCCGGCTGGCACAGCATCGGCAACAGCCACAAGCCGAAGCACGCCAGTGGCCGGCAGGGGCCGCCGGAGAAGAAGGTGCGCTGGTAATACCCGCGCAGTGCCACACGCAGTGCCCCGGACGGACATGTTCCGCCGGGGCACTGCTCTCTATGGGGCACCTGCATACAGCGGCACCGCATGCACTGGGCACTCAAGCTACGCAGTGCAGCCACTAGGGCATTGCCTTCTGTAGGGTGGTCGGACCAGTCACCCTGGTCCCGTGGGCTGCACCCATGGGCGCCGGACCTGCAGGGAGGAAGCAGCGTGAGACCTGATGTGCGCCGCATGCTGGTAATCCAGGCAGGCAACGTTCTGCTGCTGGCCATTGCGGCCGGCGTCATCGTGATGGCCGTGAACGCTCTGACCGCTTTCGCCACCGGGGCGCGGGACGAGCCGGACGCGGGCGGCGCCCTTGCCGTGATTTCCCTGGCCGGCGCGCTCACCGTCGTGGTGCTGGCGATTTTTGCGTACCGGTGGACGGCCCGGGGCGAACGCTATGCGCCGTTGTTCGCCGTGCTCGGCTGGGCCGTGCTCTGGCTGCCGCTCAGCCTGGCCTTGGGCGCAGCCAGCGGCACGCCGGCCCTGGCGTACATCGCCACACTCATCTGTGGGGCGGGCATCGTGCTCTCGCTGGTCGCGCTGGGGAGCAAGAAGCCGCGCTGACCCCCGCGGCCCACGCCGCCCGCTCAGACTTCCGTGGCCGCGCCGCCCGCTCCGACTTCCGTGGCCGCGCCGTCGGCCCTCGCCGTTGGCTCGAAAAGGTTGGCCTACAGGCTGCCCCGGGTTTCGTCACGACGGATGGTTTCGCCGGTGTTCGGGTCCTGCACCTGGCGGCTCTCAGTCACGCGGTGGTCGCCGCGCGGAATGGCCATGACAATCGAAATGATGAGGCCCAGTAGGCCGACCCCCATGAGGATCCAGCCGATCAGCGTCAGGTCGACGAAATCCACGACGTCCGCAACAGCGAAGGCAAGGATGGCGCCGATGGCAATCAACGCAATTGATGATCCGATTCTCATAGCCTGCAACTCCTTTTGTATTGGGCGGCCGGCGCAGCAAGTGCTGCTGCGGGCCGTCGGACAGGAAGTACGCGGTGCAATTGTCAGCATACTTGCTGTTTGCGGAATCGTCCCGGAAGCTGTGATTTACGCTTAAGACCGGAACAGCATTGCGGTGCTGAGAGTCTCCAGGAGGTTTTGTGGCCAAAGGACGGAAGATCAATCCAGCTATACGGGTGGCTACGGATGCGGCCTTCGACAAGCAGGGCAACCCGAAGCCTGGCACGACGACTGCCTTCATGCGGGCCCTGGACGTCCAGCGTCCGCTGGTGCTGGCCAACCTGGATCGGCTGCGGCGCAAGTATCCGGACGCCACGCCGGCGGAGCTGGCCGCGACGCTGGAGAAGAACTACCTGATAGCCGTGACCAGCGGCGGTACGGCGGTAGGGGCCACAGCCGTCATGCCCGGTGTAGGCACAGTGGCCACACTCGGCCTTTCCGCGGTGGCCACTATCGGCTTCCTGGAATCCACGGCGCTCTTCGCCCAGTCAATCGCCGAGCTGCACGGCATTGATACTGAAAACCCCGAGCGCTCGCAGGCAATGGTGATGGGCGTCTTGATGGGCGAGGAGGGGAGCTCGCTGATCAAGGAGTTCGCCGGACAGGTCGGCGGCCGCGGCGGGAATCCAGCCCGCGCCTGGGGGAACGCCGTGGGTAGCAGCATGCCCTCCGGAATGGTCAGTTCCTTGCTGGACAGCCTGCAGAAGCGCTTCCTGTCCAGATTGGTGGCCAAGCAGGGCACGGCATTGCTCGGTCGTGCCATCCCGTTCGGTATTGGTGCGGCGGTCGGCGGGGCCGGCAACCACGTGATGGGTCGGCGCGTCATCCGCGCCACCAAGACCGCCTTCGGCGAACCGCCGCTGGTGCTGCCGATGTCACTGGTGGAGGACCTGGTCGAAAACCGGTACCGGCTGGGCAAGCTCCCGGCGGCGTCAGGGCGACTGACTGCCAAGGTGCTGGAGAAACTCCCGGTACGGAAGCGTAAGGGGCAAAAAGCCATCGCGGAGTCGGTGGACGATGAGTGACCGGCCGGGGATCGACCTCAACAGCGACCTCGGCGAATCGGTCGACGGCCGGCTGATGGGCGACGACGCTGCGATGTTCCCGCTGATCACCAGCGCCAACATCGCCTGCGGCTACCACGCCGGCGACGACGAGACCATGCTGGCGAGCTGCCGCCGTGCTGCCGAGAACCGGGTGGCGGTGGGCGCGCACGTTTCCTACCAGGACCGGGCGGGGTTCGGCCGACGGTCCATGGACGTCTCTCCGGCCGAACTGATTGCCGACGTGGCGTCCCAACTGGCTGCCCTCGACCGAATCGGCCGCAGCGCAGGGACCGCCATTGCCTACGTGAAGCCGCACGGCGCCCTCTACAACCGGATAGTCCACGACCGCAGCCAGGCCGCGGCGGTGGTGGAAGCCGTCGGCGCTTTTGACCCGCAGCTTCCCATCCTGGGGCTGCCCGGATCCGCGGTGCTCGAACTGGCCGCCGGTGCAGGGCTGCCTGTCTTCCGGGAGGCCTTCGTGGACCGCGGCTACCGCGGCGACGGCACGCTGATTCCGCGCGGCGAGCCGGGCGACCTGCTGGAAGACCTGGAAGAGATCGCCGACCGCGCGGTGGAATTCGCCCTGAACGATGCGGCCGATTCGCTCTGCGTCCATGGCGATACCCCCGGCGCAGTGGCCATGGCGCGGTTGGTCCGGCAGCGGCTCGCGGCAGCGGGCATCAGCCTCCGTCCCTTCACCGATGCCGCCGCCCCGGCCGCTGGACGGTAGGGTGCGGATCCTGCCCTTCGGCGACGGCGCGCTGCTGGCCGAATTCACCACCCTCGACGACGTCCTGGCACACTACACTGCGCTCTCGGCCTCGCCGCCGCCCGGGGTAACCGAGCTGGTTCCCGCTGCCCGCACCATCCTGGTGACGTTCGCCGCCCCGGCGAGCACCGCCGTCGTCCGCCAATGGCTGGAACAAACGGCACCGCACGACGCCGAAGCAAGCAGCGCCGCAGACCCCGGGGAGATCGTCACGCTCGAGGTGGACTACTCGGGCCAGGACCTGCCGGAGGTCGCACGGCTGCTGGGCGTGAGCGACGCCGAGGTGGTCCGGCGGCATCAGCAGTGCGAATGGACGGCCGCATTCACCGGCTTCGCGCCCGGATTCGCCTACCTGGTGGCACCGGAGAATCCGCTCCAGGTGCCGCGGCTGGCTGAGCCGCGGACCCGGGTACCCGCCGGCTCCGTGGGCCTGGCAGGCGAGTTCAGCGGCGTCTACCCGTCGTCGTCGCCCGGCGGCTGGCAGCTGATCGGCAGGACCGATGCGCGGGTGTGGGACGCCGCGCGGGAGCAGCCGGCGCTGATCGTGCCGGGAACGCGCGTGCGCTTTAGGGCGGTGTAGCCGATGATTACCGTGCTCAAGGCCGGGCCGGAACTGCTGGTGCAGGACCTCGGCCGACCGGGCCATGCTGCCATCGGTGTGGGCCCGTCCGGGGCGCTGGACGCCCGGGCCCTGCGCGCAGCCAACCGGCTGGTGGGCAACCCGGAATCCGCGGCCGGCCTGGAGTTGCTGCTGGGCGGGGCGGTTCTGCAATTCGACGACGACGCCGTGGTTGCGCTGACCGGTGCCTTCGGCGCGGCGTCGGTCGCGGGAAGTAGCCAAGAGCGATACCGCCCGTTCCGGATCACGGCGGGCCAGCGCCTGGAAATCGCCGTCGCCACGTCCGGACTGCGCTACTACCTGGCGGTGGCCGGAGGCATCGAGGCCGAGACGCTGATGGGGTCGGCGGCCACCGATCTGCTCTCCGGCATGGGCCCGGCGCGATTACAGGACGGCGACGTGCTGCGGGTCGGCGCTCGCAGGCCGGGCAGCGGCGCCGGACTTGAGCCCCCGTGGGTTCCGGTGCCGCTGCCGCCCGCTGGAACGGTGGCAGTGCGGTTGCAGCCCGGTCCGCGGCTGGACTGGTTCGCCCCGGACATTCGGCAACGCTTGGCGCTGGGGAACTGGTCGGTGAGTGCCGACAGCAACCGCGTGGGACTGCGGCTGCTGGGGCGGCCGCTGCAGCGGGTGGTCGACGGCGAACTGCCCAGCGAGGGGATGGTCACCGGCGCAGTGCAGATTCCGCCGTCGGGGCTGCCCACCGTGTTCCTGGCCGACCACCCGGTGACCGGCGGCTATCCGGTGCCGGCCGTGGTGGCACCGGCGGACCTGCCGCTGCTCGGCCAGGCCCGGCCCGGCCAGCGCATCCGCTTCTTCTGGACCGGCTGACTCCGGCCGGCCCCCAGCTATCCGAACACCGCGGTGGCCAGCGTGAAGATCGCCAGCCCGGCCAGCGAGCCGACCACGGTGCCATTGATCCGGATGAACTGCAGATCCCGGCCCACTTGCAGCTCGATCTTGCGGGACGTCTCCTGGGCGTCCCAGCGCTCCACCGTCTCGGTGATCACGCTGGCGATTTGCGAACGGTAGGTCCGGACCAAATACCCGGCTGACTCCTCGATCCAGCCGTCGATTTTGGCCGCCAGCTCCGCGTCGGTCGCCAACCGGTGGCCGAAGTCCGCCACCGCCCGCTTGAACGCCAGGCTCAGCTCACTCTGCGGATCCTCCACCGCCTCCAGCAGCGAGGACTTCAGTGTCTCCCAGGTGCGTGTCGCCAGCGCCCGCACTTCCGGATCGCCCAGCGCATTGTGCTTGATCGCTTCGACCCGCGCCATCATCTCTGGATCGTGCTGCAGGTCCTGGGCCAGGGAGTTGAGATAAGTGTCCAGCTGCCGGCGCATCGGATGGTCCGGATCGGCCTGTACCGCAAGGATGAACTTGTACAGCTCCAAGTGGACCTTGTCGCCGACCAATGAATCCACGAACTGCGGCACCCAGGTCGGCGAGCGGTCGGAGACCAACCGGGCCACGGTCTCCTGGTTGTCCAGCACCCAGTCGGCAGCGCGGTCCAGCAACAGGTCCACCAGCTTCAGGTGGTGGCCGTCGCGCAGCAGATGCTCGGCCAGCCGACCCAGCGGCGGACCCCACGGCGGATTCAGCAGGTGCCGGCGGGCCAGTGACTCGATCAGTTCCTGCACGTCCTCGTCGTTGAGCACCTGCAGGGCCCCGCGGATGGCGGTGGCTCCCTCGCGGGCGACCCGCTCGGTGTTCTCCGGCCGTTCCAGCCAGAGCCCGGCCTTGGCAGTAATGCCGAGCGAGGCGATCTTGGCCTTGACCACGTCCTCGGCCAGGAAATTCTCCTCCACGAACTGGCCCAGGCTCGCTCCAATCTGGTCTTTGCGGCGCGGAATGATGGCCGTATGGGGGATCTTCAGTCCCATCGGATGCTTGAACAGCGCGGTGACCGCGAACCAGTCCGCCAGTGCGCCCACCATGCCGCCTTCGGCCGCAGCCCGGACGTAGCGCAGCCACGGGTAGCTTTCCTGCAGGGCAAAGGACACCATGAACACCAAGGCCAGCACCACCAGCAGTCCGGTGGCCAGCAACTTCATCCTGCGCAGGGCCGCGGCCCGGACGCTGTCCGGCAGCACAGCGGTCCGGCTTCCGCCGTGGGACCCGCTCCCGGTGATGTTTCCTGCGTACTCGCTCCTCGGCCCGTCCGTCCGTTCGTCCGCCGTGTCAGGTGCGACGCCGCCGCCCGTCTGAGTGCCCATGTTGCCTCCGAAGCCGAATCGCCGAACGATCATCGATCGTTCACCCTTCAGTCAACCCTACGGCGGTCCCGGTGGTCCGGTCATCGCGTACGGTGAATTCATGGACCAGAGGATCTACGCTCACCGCGGTTCCAGCGAGCAGTATGCGGAGAACACCCGTGCCGCCTATTTGCAGGCAATTGCCGACGGCGCTGACGGGATCGAGTGCGACATCCACCTGACCAAGGACCGCCGGCTGGTCTGCTTCCATGACTTCACGCTGGACCGCACCTCCAACGGCACCGGCAACGTTTCCGATCACACGCTGGATGAGCTGCTGCAGCTGGACGTCAGTTCGTGGAAGGGCGTGCCGATTCCGCCCGAATACGGCGGCACCGCGGACCAACTGGTCACCCTCGACGACCTGGTGGACCTGATCCGCGGGGCCGGACGGCCGCTGGGCCTGGCCGTGGAGCTCAAACACCCCAGTCCGTACGGGCAGGAGCTGGAAGACGAACTGCTCAAGTACCTGATGGCAGAGGGCTGGGACCCGGACACCTCCCGGCTGGACAACATTCAGATGAGCTTCATGAGCTTCCACCCCGACGCGGTGAAGTACCTGGCCGACAACATGCCAGGCGAGTATCTCTGCCAGTTGCTTGATGACATCGACGCCGAGGAACTCAAGGCCAGCCTCATGATGGGCGAGCTGACTGTCGGCGCCGTGGCGGGACTGTTGCGGCGCGCGTTGTCCGAAGGCGAAGGGCTGATCGAGGAGCACCGCGTTGGCCTGGCCGGACCTGGCGTGGACTACGTGCGCTCGCACCTGCCGCTGGTCCGCCGCTGGCTGGATGCCGGCGTGCAGTTCCGTGTCTGGACGGTCGACGATCCGCAGGACGTGGAGCTGTGCCGTGACTTGGGCTTCGGCGAGATCACGACCAACCGCCCGGCCGAGGTCCGCCGGCAACTTGAGACAGCCGGCGTCTAGCCCACCGCGACCGCCGTAAGAACAAGCAGCCCAAGGCCACTGCCGCAACCATGGCCTTTGTGGTTTATTTGGTGCATGGCATCTCCCATTGAGGATTATGCACTCATATCGGATCTGCACACGGGAGTGTTGGTGTCCCGGTCCGGAAGCATGGACTGGCTCTGTCTGCCCCGCTTCGACTCGCCCTCCGTCTTCTCCGCGCTCCTGGGCGGCCCCGGACACGGCCGCTGGCTGCTGGCCCCGGACGGAGCGCGTCCCCAGACCGGGGCGCCGATGGGCGCGGGCCAGGGAGGCGAACAGAGCAACAACCCGGCGGAAGTGCAGGGGAGCCAGCACCCGGTCTCCATCCGGGAACAAGACGAAGCAGTCTCCTCCGACCCTGGGAGCCACCGGCCGTCCGCCACGCAGCAGGCCAAGAAAGCCGCCGGGACAGGCCGCGCGGCCCGCGAAGCCGCGCAACGCGGCGATGCGGACGGCGACGCAGGACAATCCGGCGACGCCGCCGGCACTGCCGAGGCCGGGGCCTCCGGAGCCGCCACCAGCGCCACGGCCGAATCGGCGGCCGGCTCGGGATCCGGGCAGTCCACCACAACGGACGCCATGCACGACGGCGGCGCGGTCTCGGCGCCGGTCCACCCGCAGACCGCACGCAATCACCGTCCGCCAAGCGCCGCCGCAGGCGAAGGCGAGCCGCACGCCGTCGTCGTTGGGCGGTCCTACATTGTGTCCACGTTTGTGCTGCAGACCCGGTGGAAGAGCAGCACAGGCGAAGCGTTGATCACCGAGTTCATGCCGGTGGGCGACCGCAGGGCGTCGTTGGTGCGCCGGGTCGAGGGCCTGTCTGGGGAGATGAAGATCCGGCAGGAGCTGATCATGCGGTTCCACTACGGGGACGTGGTGCCGTGGGTGAACCGGGTCAAGGACGAGCAGACCGGGAAGGAGTCGATTGTCGCGATCGCCGGGCCGGATGCGCTGGTGCTGCACGGGAATGACCTGCCGCGCGCCACGGAACGCCGGCACCGGGGCGAATTCACCATCAGGGCCGGCGAGAAGGTCGACTACGAGCTGTGCTGGTTTCCCTCCCACCAAACGGTCCCGCCGATGATCGACGTCGATGCCGCACTGGACGAGACGGTGAACTTCTGGCAGAACTGGTGCTCGCGGTTCCCGCCGCAGGGCGACTACCACCCCATAGTCAAGCGCTCGCTGTTGGTGCTGCGTGCCATGACGCACGAGACCACTGGAGGAATCGTTGCCGCGCCGACCACCTCGCTACCGGAGTCCTTCGGCGGGGAGCGGAACTGGGACTACCGGTACGTCTGGCTCCGCGATGCCGCGCTGACGCTGGAATCGATGATGACCCACGGCTATGAGACCGAGGCCCTGCAATGGCGCAACTGGCTGCTGCGCGCGGTCGCCGGCGACCCGGAAGACCTGCAGATCATGTACGGCGTGGCCGGAGAACGCGATCTCCCAGAGCGCATCATCGAGCACCTGCCAGGTTATGAGAACTCCGCACCGGTCCGGGTGGGCAACGGCGCGGTGTGCCAGTACCAGGCGGACGTGATCGGCGAGGTCATGGTGGCGCTGGAGAAGCTGCGCAACTTGGGCGGCACCGAGGACCACTTCTCCTGGCCGCTCCAGAAGGCCATGCTGCACTACATCGAGAAGCACATTGACGAGCCGGACCAGGGCATCTGGGAGATGCGTGGTCCCCGGCGATATTTCACGCACTCCCGGGTGATGATGTGGGCGGCCTTCGACCGCGGCGTCCGGGCGGTCCGGGAGCACGGGCTGGACGGCAAGGCCGTGCGGTGGGCGGAACTGCGGGACCGGCTGCGCGAGGAGGTCATGAAGCGCGGCTTCAACCGGGAGATCAACTCCTTCACGCAGGCCTACGACACCACCGAAGTGGACGCGTCGCTGCTGGTGCTGCCGCAGGTGGGCTTTTTGAAGTACGACGACGACCTGATGCTCGGTACCGTGGCCCGGCTGGAGCAGGAGCTGGTGGATGCGGACGGGCTGATCCTGCGCTACCGGACCGACTCCGGAATGGACGGGCTGGCGCCGGGCGAACACCCCTTCCTGGCCTGCTGTTTCTGGCTGGTGGAACAGTACGCCCGCTCCGGGCGGATCGGCGATGCTCGCGATCTGATGGACCGGCTGGTGGGCTACGCGAACGAGCTGGGGCTGATGGCAGAAGAGTACGACACCGTGAACAAGCGGATGACGGGCAACTTCCCGCAGGCGTTCTCGCACCTGGCCTTGATCCGGGCGGCGGACGCGATCAACGGCCACGCGCAGGACGCGGTGTAGACCGCCCACCCCTCTCCCTGCTCTGCCCTGCCCGACGGCGGCGGAACCCCGCCAGGGCCGACACCGCACCCGCGTGCCCGGCTACTGTAGATGAGTGAAGTTTCTCCAGTCCCCGGCCGTGAAGGTGGGGCTGTCCATATCCGTCGCCACCGGGCTGTACGGGATCTCCTTCGGCGCGCTGTCTGTGGCATCCGGACTGGACCTCTGGCAGACCATGGCGCTGAGCCTGCTGCTGTTCAGCGGCGGCTCGCAGTTCGCGTTCATCGGAGTCATCGGCGGCGGCGGAACCGGACTGGCCGCGATGACTGCTTCCGCCTTGCTGGGCATCCGCAACGGCATCTACGGCATGCAGATGAATGCGCTCGTTTCTCCGCGCCGCTGGCGGCGCCCGCTGGCTGCCCACGTCACCATCGACGAATCAACCGCCACCGCGTCCGGCCAGGAGGATCCCGGCGAGCAGCGGCGCGGTTTCTGGACTGCCGGCGTGGGCATATTCCTGCTCTGGAATGTTTTCACGCTGGTGGGTGCGCTCGCTGGCAACGCCATGGGGGATCCGAAGCAGTGGGGGCTGGACGGGGCCGCAGTCGCCGCCTTCCTGGCCCTGCTCTGGCCGCGGTTGAAAGGCAAAGAGCCGGCTGCCATCGCCGTGGTGTGTGCCCTGGCCACCCTGCTGGCCGTGCCGTTCGTGCCCAGCGGCGTGCCCATCCTGGTGGCGGCAGCCGTAGCCGCGGCCATCGGGTGGTTCACGCACAAGCCCGTTCCGGCCGGGATGGCTCCGGACATCGAGCCCTACGACGCACCGTACGCCGAGCACGACTGCGCCCACACGTTCGCCGAGTCGGAACTTCGCGCCATGGGGCAGGACGGCGCTCCCACCCGGCACGACGGCGGTCCCGCCGAGAGCGCAGACGGAAAGGAAGCCCCGTGACCCTGTGGATCTGGATCCTCGCCGCCTGCGTGATTTCCTACCTGACGAAACTGGCCGGCTATCTGGTGCCGGCCAAGTGGATGAAAAACCAGCGGATGTCACGCGTCGCCGCCACCATGACCATTGGGCTGCTCGCGTCGCTGACGGTGGTCAACGCCTTCTCCACAGGCCAGCAGTTGGTGTTCGACGCCCGGCTCGGGGCCCTGCTGGCCGCCGCCGCCGCGCTGCTGCTGCGGGCGCCCTTCCTGGTGGTGGTCATTGCCGGAGCCGTCGCGGCCGCCCTGCTGCGGCTGGCCGGTTGGGGATAGCCGCACGGTCTCCTCACCCTTTAAAGCAGGACGGACGACGGCGGTGCGCACCGCCGTCGTCCGTCCTGCTTATCAGGAGTCAGTCAGCAATCTTGGCGACCAGCCGGCCAACGACTTCGCCCTTCTTGAGTTTCTCGAGGCCTTCCGGGATCTCGTCGAAGGTGATCTCGGTGACGGTCGGGTTGAGCTTGCCGGTGGCGAAGTAGTCGTAGACGCCTTGCACGTCTTCCTTAGTGCCGCCCTGTGAGCCGACCAGGGTGACCTCGGACAGAATCAGGGCCTTGGTGCTGATGGTCGACTCGAGCCGGCCCATGCCCACCTGGACCACGCGGCCGCCGCGGCGGACCGTCTCGATGGCCTCGGCGGTGGTGGTGCCGAAGCCGGCGAAGTCCACGATGACGTCCAGGCCGATTTCCTTGAACTCGGCGATGGACTTGGCCACGTCCTTGGCGCCGATTTCCTTGGCCTGGTCCCAGATCGTCTCGTTGACTTCGGCGATGTAGACCTCGGCGCCGGCCAGCACGGCAACCCGGGCGCCAATCGAGCCGAGGCCGCCGAAGCCGATGATGCCGACCTTGTCGCCGGCCTTCACCTGGCCGTTGGCGATCACTGCGTGGTGGCTGGTCATGCCGGCATCGGTGCCGGCTGCACCCTGCGAGAAGCTGACATTGTCCGGAATGCGGACCAGTGCCTGCTGGTCAATCGCTGCCTTGAAGGAGAAGCCGCCGTCGAACGCGTAGCCGGGAGCACCCGCCGGGGTGGTGGGGCAGAATCCGACACGGTCCCCGACCTTCCAGTCGGTCACGCCGTCGCCGACCTCGGCGATCACCCCGGCGACTTCGTGGCCGAGCGTGATGGGGCGCTTGGCCAGGGTGGAGAGCCAGCCCTCGTCTTCGAGCATGCCGACGTCGGAGTGGCACAAGCCGGCGGACTTGATGTCAACGACCACACCGCCAGGGGCGGCTGTTGGCTCGTCGACGTCGGCCAGTACGAGGGGCTCGTGGGTATTGGTGAACTGCCAGGCTTTCATGGGATCTCCTTGGGCTGCGTTTCGTTCCGCTCCGTGGCGTCTGCCGGAGCAGTAGGGCTTGTGGTCCTCCTGTCACCGTAGCCCGGCAGGCACATTATTTCCATGTATATGCATGTATCCTCCATCACTCTCCAGCGTGAGCCTGGCGCCCCGCCGATTGCGGCAGGTGACGGTGGGCCTGTCGTTGGTCGTGGCCCTGTGGAAGACTGAAGCCATGCTTGTAGCCTTCTCTGTTGCACCCTCCGGCGTTCCCACGGCCGGTCCCGCACCGCACGACGCCTCGGTGCACGACGCCGTCGCCGAGGCCGTCCGGGTTGTCCGGGAATCGGGCCTGCCGAACAGGACCGACGCCATGTTCACCACCATCGAGGGCGAATGGGACGAGGTCATGGACGTGGTCAAGCGCGCCACCGAAGCCGTGGGCCGGTACGGATCACGGGTCTCGCTGGTGCTCAAGGCAGACATCCGTCCGGGCTATTACGGAGAGCTCACCGGGAAGGTGGACCGGCTGGAGGCCGCCATCACCGAGCGGGAGCAGCAGTGACGGCCCGGCCGGACGCCTCGGCCGCCGACCCCGTGGCGGAGTGGACCGCCGTCGAGGATTACCTGACCGTCACCTTGGTGGGCGAGGACCAGTCCCAGGTCTCCGCCAGGGAGGGTGCCGCGCGGGAGGGCCTGCCGGCCATCGAGGTCAGCGCGCCGCAGGGGAAGCTGCTGATGCTGCTGGCCAAGTTGACCGGCGCGAGCAAGGTGCTGGAGATCGGTACGCTCGGCGGCTACAGCACCATCTGGCTGGCCCGCGGAGTGCCGGACGGCGGCGAAGTGGTCAGCTGCGAGTACGAGCCGCACCACGCCGAGGTGGCCCAGCGGAACCTGGAGGCCGCCGGCGTGGCGGATAAGGTCAGCATCCGGGTGGGTGCGGCGCTGGAAACGCTGCCGCAGTTGGCCGCCGGGAACGCCGGGCCTTTCGACCTGGTGTTCATTGACGCGGACAAGGAAAACAACCGGAACTATGTGGAGTGGGCGCTGCAACTGACGCGTCCGGGCAGCCTCATTGTGGTGGACAACGTGGTCCGCTCCGGACAGGTGCTGGTCGGCGGCGGCGACGGAAGTACCGAGGACCGCGACATCCGCGGCACCCGCGATGCGCTGGCGCTGCTGGGTTCCGACGAGCGCCTGGACGCCACCGCGATCCAGACCGTTGGCGGCAAGGGCTGGGACGGTTTCGCACTGGCTCTGGTCAAGTAGCCGATGGGGCGGCGGAGTGCCCGTGCCGACCAGTCCCGGGAGGCGGAGGCGTCCCTTGGGCCGGCCGAAGGGCGCTACGAAATCTCCTCCGGGACGGCCGAGCTGATCCGGGAACCGGATTCTGCGGACAGCTGGCTGCTCAAGATCAACGGCGTGCAGTCGTCCCACGTGGTGGTCGGCGATCCGCTGCGCCTGGACTTTGAATACATGCGCTGGATGGCGGCGCTGATCGGGTCCCGCTGGGCGCCGGGGGCAAAGCTGCGGGTCCTGCACCTAGGCGGCGGAGCCTGCTCGATGGCCCGCTATCTGGCGGCTGCCTATCCGCAGGCCCGGCAGGTCGTCGTCGAGATTGATGCGAAGCTGGCCGATCTGGTGCGGCGGTGGTTCGACATCCCGCGGGCGCCGCTCGTGCGGATCAGGGTAGGCGAAGCCCGGGCGGTGACCGAATCGCTGAGCGAAGACAGCAGGGACCTGCTGATCCGCGACGTCTTCTCCGGCAGTGCCACCCCGGAGGGGCTGACCACGCTGGAATTCACCCGCGCGGTGCGGCGGGTGCTCTCGCCCGGCGGCGTCTATCTGGTGAACTGCGGCGATACGCCCCAGTTGACTGGAGTGCGCGAAGAGGCGGCGACCATCGGTGAGGTTTTCGAGCACCTGGTGATGATCGCCGACCCGCCGATGTTCAAGGGCCGGCGGCACGGAAACGTGGTGATCGCCGCCAGCGACGAGCCGTTGGAGACCGGCCCGGCCTTGGTCCGCGAACTGCTGCAGGGCGCAGTGCCTGCACAGCTGTGGGACGGGGCTAAAACAGCGCAGTTTTGCAGAGGATCGGCGATCAGGCAAGACCAACCGGTCAAATAGCTGCCGTTCCTGGAACGTTATGACTTCGGCTCGAAATTGTTTGTAAGATGGAAGCGAACGGCCGATCGGCGGCCGTACTAGGCCCGGGAGCGAGCCGCTTGCGGCTGGCTCTCCGGAGGCAGGCATAGAAAAAACGGCTTCGACACTATGGATGGTGGCTGGAGCGCTATGTCTGCTCAGCCGGACTTGATCCGGCGCCGGATGCCGGGTGCTGACAACCTAATCCCCCCAAGTTAGGTCCAGTACCCGGCATCTCGGTCTAATTAATCCTTTCACCGGATGTTTGGCCGCCCTTAACCGGCTGCCTGTCCACCTTTTGCCGGCCGTCCCATCAGCTCTGCCTCCCGGGTACGCGCCTCCCGCCTGAGCACATCGACGACGGCGGCGACGGCCGGCTGCCGCAGCGACTCCGGGCGCGCCACCAACCAGTAACCCAGGCGCTCCTCCAGTTCCTCCGGCAGGATGCGGACCAGATCCGGATGCCGGTTGGCCATGAAGCACGGCAGCAGGCCGAGGCCGGCACCTGCCCGGGTGGCCTCCACGTGGACAAACACATTGGTGGAACCGAGAGCGGTCACCATCGCCGGCAGCAACCGGCGGGGGGCGTCCAAGTCGTCCACTTGCAGCATCGAGTCGATGAAATACACCAGCGGGTGATTCATCGCCGCGCGGACGCTGTCCGGCGTGCCGTGTCTGGCCAGGTACTCGCGGGAGCCATACAGGCCCAGGACGTAGCTGCCCAGCCGGATGGATCGCGCACGGTTGACCTGCGGGCGTCCGACGACCACTTCGAAATCCAAACCCGGGCGGTGCTGTGACGCCCGCCGGGCGGCGGTCACGATCTCCACGCTGAGCTTTGGGTGGTCCTGCTGCAGGCGGGCAATCGCCGGCGCGGCGACGAAGGCGCTGAAACCATCGGTGGCGGACATTCTCACCACGCCTGCCAGTTGGTCTGCTTCCTCTGGCGCGCGGTTGAGACCGGCCAGCGATTCCTCGATCCGTTCGGCCACCGCCGCCGCCTTGCGCCCGAGGTCAGTCAGTTCCCAGCCTCCCGGCGCGCGGGAGAACAGTCGACCGCCCAAGGCCTTCTCCAGGGCGGTGATTCGACGCGAGACCGTGGTGTGGTTCAGGCCCAGGTTTTCGGCCGCGGAGGTGTACCTACCGGTGCGGGCAACGGCGAGCAGAATGATGAGGTCGTCCGGATTGGTGGGCGGAGGCGCGGAGGTCATGTCTGCATTTTTGCAGAATATACGTGCAAAGTTTGCCATTGATGCACACCTATTTACAGGGAATACTCAGGTTCGTCGTATTGTGACCTCACTCACAGGCGGCCGGAATATCCCGGCGGCCAGGCACCGCAGTATCCGCACGCCACGCAAGGAGAAAGATGAGCGCCCACGCCACCCCCACCGGACCCGGGTCCGGCACCTCGCACGAGTCGCCGCCGTCGGTCCTGCGCAAGGTTGTAACGGCTTCCATGGCCGGCACGGTTGTTGAATGGTACGAGTTCTTCCTCTACGCCACGGCGGCAACGCTGGTTTTCGGCGCCCTGTTCTTCCCGGATGCCGGCACCGAACTGGACGCGATTATCGCAGCGTTCGTTACCTTCGCCGTCGGCTTCATCGCCCGGCCGCTGGGCGGCATCGTGTTCGGACACTTCGGTGACAAGGTGGGCCGGAAGAAACTGCTGCAGCTGAGCATCATCCTGATCGGCGCAGCCACCTTCCTGATGGGCTGCCTGCCCGGGTTCGACCAGATCGGTTACTGGGCGCCCGGCCTGCTCGTGGCCCTGCGATTCATCCAGGGCTTCGCCATCGGCGGCGAGTGGGGCGGAGCAGTGCTGCTGGTTGCCGAGCACAGCCCGGCCGCCAAGCGCGGCTTCTGGGCTTCCTGGCCGCAGGCCGGCGTGCCGATGGGCAACATGCTGGCCACCGTGGTGCTGTGGGTCATGTCCGGCATCCTCTCCGAGGCCGAATTCCAGGCCTGGGGCTGGCGCGTTGCCTTCTGGCTCTCTGCAGTGATCGTGATCGTGGGCTACTACATCCGCACCAAGGTCACCGAGGCGCCGATCTTCCTGGAAGCGCAGGCAGAGTCCGCCAAGGTCAAGTCCACCTCCTACGGTGTGGTGGAAGTAATGAAGCGGTACCCGCGCGGTGTCTTTACCGCCATGGGCCTGCGCGTGGCGGAGAACATCATCTACTACGTGGTTGTGGCGTTCTCCATCACCTACCTGAAGACCGTGCACGATTTCGACGTCACCACCGTGCTGGGCCTGCTGATCCTGGCGCACGCCTTCCACTTCGTGGTGATCCCGTTCTACGGGCGGATGTCGGACACCCTCGGCCGCCGGCCGGTGTACATGGCCGGCGCCGTGCTGTCGGGCGTCTGGGCCTTCGTCGCCTTCCCGATGTTCGACACGCAGAACCCGATCATCATCCTGGCCGCGATCTTCCTGGGCCTTGCCGTGCACGGTCTGATGTACGCAGGCCAGCCGGCCATCATGGCCGAGATGTTCCCCACCCGGATGCGCTACTCCGGCGTCTCGCTCGGCTACCAGGTGACGTCGATCTTCGCCGGCTCGCTTGCCCCCATCATCGCTTCCACGCTGCTGAAGGACTTTGGCCACTGGCTGCCGGTTGCCCTCTACCTGGTGGTCGCGTCAATCATCACCATTGTGGCCGTGTACTTCGCACGCGAAACCAAGGGCGCCTCGCTGCGCGATCTGGACCGCGCGGACATCGCCGCCCAGACCGGATCCGAGGTGCAGACCCGGGCCTAAGCAGCCCCGGGCCGGGCTGACTCCGGCCAAGGCAAGCCCTGATCAGGGCAAATTGAAGGGACCGGTGCCATCCGTTGGGGGACGGCACCGGTCCCATCCGTTGGGGGACGGCACCGGTCCCTTCGTTGTTCAGGGGGAGAGGCGGCTGGTCAGCGGAAGCCGATGAGCTGTTCGATCGGTCCGATGCCAAAGAAGAGCACGAAGGCAGCGGCCACGACCCACATCAGCGGGTGGATCTCCCGGGCCCGGCCCTGGAACGTGCGCACCAGCACATAGGCGATGAAGCCCGCGCCCAGGCCGTTGGCGATGGAATACGTGAACGGCATCAGCGTGAAGGTCAGGAACGCAGGGATGGCCACGCCCCAGTCGGACCAATCGATCTTGCCCACCTGGGACACCATCATGAAACCAACGACGACGAGCGCCGGCGCCACTGCCTCGAAGGGCACCAGCGAAATCAGCGGGGTGAAGAACATGGCCATCAGAAACAGCAGCCCGGTGACGACGTTGGCCAGGCCGGTGCGCGCGCCTTCGCCGATGCCTGCACCGGATTCCACGTAGATCTGGTTGGAAGAGACCGATGCGGCGCCGCCGGCAACAGCGCCCACAGCGTCGACGATCAGCACCCGGTCCACGTGCGGAATGTTGCCCTGCTTGTCGGTCAGCCCTGCCTCATTGGCCAGGCCCACCATGGTGCCCATAGCGTCGAAGAAGATGCTCAGCAGGATCGCAAAGGCCAGCAGGGAAGCGGCCGTGAAGCCCAGCGTGCCGAAGGAGCCGAAAACGCTCACCTGGCCGATCAGGCTCAGGTCGGGCAGTCCCACCCAGTTGCCGTTCGGCAGTTCGGGCACCACCAGGGACCAGCCCTGCGGGTTGAAGCCACCGGGGCCCACCGAAGGCCCGACCTTGGCCACCGCTTCGATGATCACCGCGAGCACCGTAGCGGACAGCACACCGATCAGGATGCCGCCCTTGACCTTGCGCACCACCAGGGCGATGGTCAGGATCAGGCCGAAAATGAAGACCAGCGTCGGCCAGCCCAGCAGCACGCCCTCGAACCCGAGGCCCACCGGAACCGTGGTGCCCGCCGCGTCCGGAATGCGGCGGATGAAGCCGGCGTTGACCAGGCCGATCAGGGCGATGAACATGCCGATGCCCACCACAATGGCGGTCTTGAGGCTTTGCGGCACGGCGTTGAACACCGCGGTCCGGAACCCGGTCAGCACCAGGATCAGCATGGTGATACCGGAGAGCACCACCAGGCCCATGACGTCCGGCCAGGTCAAGCCAGGATTCGTCGCAACCGTGATGGCGACGAAGGCGTTGACGCCCAAACCGGTGGCCAGGGCGAACGGGTACTTGGCCCACGCGCCCATCGCAATCGTCAGCACGCCGGCCACCAGGGCCGTCACCGCTGCGACGCGTTCGGCGCCGAGCATGGCTCCGGTTGAATCGGCGCCGCCCAGGATCAGCGGGTTCAGCACCACGATGTAGCTCATTGCGAAGAACGTGGCCAGGCCGCCGCGGATTTCACGTGAATAATTGGAGCCGCGCTTGGTGATCTCGAAGTAACGGTCGAGCACCGGAGTCTTGTCGGCTACTGCTGCCTTTGCGGGCATGGGGAATGTCCTCCACAGGTGAGTGGCATAGTTGGAAGTTTCCCCAGAATTCTACGCTCCTACAGCGTGCAGAGGCGTGCGACGGCGGCGCTCGGCTACCGAGGGTCAGGCGACGGCAGTGCGGCAGGAGGAGGCGATGGCGTTTCCGGCCACTTTAGCCTGCCGGATGATCTCCCGCGTGCTGGGGGCCAGCAGGTCTGCAACGCCTACCAGGTAGAGGCCGATGGCGTTCAGGACGGCAGCCGCGTTTTCCCCTGCCGCGATGCCCAAGCTGCGGAGCAGGCGCCGCATCTGGTTCTGCGCACAGCCGGTCAGGACTACGGAATCGGCTACCAGCAGCCCGCGTTCGGTGCGGATGACCCAGCGCTGCTTGCTGTCCCGGCTGATCGACGGGACGCGGGCCGTGCGTGCCTCCAGCGCTCCTGGGTGCGGGTCCAGTTGCAGCGCCGGCGCAGTCTTACCGGAGGTCCGGCTGACTCCGCAGGCAAAGGTGCTGCGCCGAATGTCGAGCTCATGGCTCGCGGCGTATGCCTGCAGCAACCGCAGCAGGTCATTGCGTTCGCCGCGGACCGACGAGTCGGGCAACGCGGACCGGCGGATGGGGTCGGACGGCTGCGAGAGCAGGCCCTCAACGACTATCGAGGACACGCCTCGGCGGCTCAGTTCACTGGCCACCGCCAATCCGGGCAGTCCGGAGCCGATGACCACCGTGGTGGTGTACTCAGTCGGAACCTCTGGGGTGGAAACTCCACTCACTGCACGGACTCCTTGAACGGTAGGGAGAACCTCGGACGGCGAACGGACCGCCCGCAACGCATTTGTGAAACTGTTGTTCAACAGTAATTTCATCGAAGCCTACATAACTTTCCGGCCACTGAGAAGGCTTTTGTTGCAGAGTAAGCTGAAGATAGCTGGCGAGGATGCCCGCGCATCGTTGAGGGAGGCGGAACGAATGACAGAAGGCATGGCCGGAAGCGCCGGACAGGATGCCGCACCACGCGGCATCGTCGTCGGAGTCGATGGCTCCGACCAGAGCATCTGTGCGTTGGTTTGGGCTGCTGAGGAGGCGCAGCGGCGCCGCACTCCACTGCATGTCGTGACTGCCTATACCGTTCCGGTCTTTGCTGCCTCAAGCATGGATGCCGGCTATGCCACGCTGGACGATTCCGTGATCCGCGAAGGTGCAGAAGCCGTGCTGGAGGAGGCCGTGGCGAAAATCGCTGGCTATAACCTCGATGTGGACTCCAGGGTGGAAACCGGCGACGCTGCCGGCGTCCTGCTGGAGCTTTCCGAGCAGGCCGAACTGATAGTGGTCGGCACTCGCGGGCGCGGCGGCTTCATGGGCCGGTTGCTCGGCTCGGTCAGCAGCGCCGTCCCTGCCCATGCTGACTGCCCCACCGTGACCATTCCGCTGGCCTGCGCACCCCGGCTCGGTGGCCTGGACATTGAAGTCCCACGGTCCAAGGAACAGACCGTGCGGCCGGAGGACATCGAGAAGGTCGTCGTCGTCGGCGTCGACGGCTCGGAGCAGGCACGCAACGCCACCCTGGTGGCAGCGGAGCAGGCGGAACGGCTTGGTTATCCGCTCAAGCTGGTGTGCGCGCTGCCGCCGTTCACCGGCTCGCTGGCGTGGGTGCCCGCGCCGCTGGACCGGGAGGCGCTTTACGCCGACATCCGCGAGCAGCTCGACGCCGGCGTGGCCTGGATCAAGAGCCACTTCCCGGGCTTGCGGGTCATCGGCGAGGTACAGGACGGCTCGCCGGTGGAACTTCTGATCGACGCTTCCCGTACGGCCGAACTGCTGGTGGTCGGTACGCGCGGCCGCGGCGGCTTCGCCGGCATGCTGCTCGGCTCTACCAGCCAGGGCGTGCTGCACCACGCCAAGGGGCCGGTCATGGTGGTCCCGGACCGGCAGGATCCCCGGCTGGACGACCGCCGGAACTTCGGTCCCCTCCCGGACGCTGAAGGCCAGTAACCACTTAACAAGCCGGGCCCGGAACCAAAAAGGTCCCGGGCCCGACCCATAAGCCGTTGTCGACCTAGACGGCCCAGCGTGCCCCCGAGGTGTGCAGCTTCCCGTACATGTAGCTGATGTTCGTCACCGTCAGGCCGTCCGTTTCATTCAGCGCATGCACGACCTGCCAATTGCCAATGTAGATGGCTACATGCCAGATGGCCTTCGGCTCTCCCCAGAACACCAAGTCGCCGGGCTGCAGTTGCGAGAGTGGAACCTGGTATGGGGCGTCGTCGAGTTGGGCCTGTGCAGTCCGCGGGAGCCACCGCCCCGCGCTGCTGAATGCCTGCTGTGTCAGGCCGGAACAGTCGTAGCCCAGCGGTCCGTTGCCACCCCAGTCGTAAAAGGACTTCTTGTTGGCTTGCTTTGCCATCGCGTAACTGATGGCGGCGCCGGCGATGCCGCCGTTTGCTGCGGGAGCATTCACGACGGGCGGAGGTGCCACGACCTCGGGCTCCGGCTTGGGTTGAGGCTTTGGTTTAACCGGCGGCGGAGTTGGCCGGGGCGTTACGGGCGCGGCGGGAGCGGACGGCACGGGGGTGGACGGCCTCGGCGTCGAAGGCCGGGGCGCCGATGGAGTTGACGCCGGCGGGGTGGGAGGCCTGGATGTCGACGGCGTGGAAGGTCGGGACGGCGTCGGGGTGGAGGGCCGGGACGGCGTAATTTCGTCGCTGGCCGGCGCCACCGTGGAACCTTGTGCCGTGGAGTTGCTGCTGGCCGGCCGCTGGGCTGCGGCCGCCTCTTGCGCCGACTGCTCGACTAACGCCTGGAGTT
Organism: Arthrobacter sp. B0316-1-20; assembly: GCF_059091865.1. Classification (NCBI taxonomy): domain Bacteria; kingdom Bacillati; phylum Actinomycetota; class Actinomycetes; order Micrococcales; family Micrococcaceae; genus Arthrobacter; species Arthrobacter sp. B0316-1-20. Next base: position 39,397 of record NZ_JBNHHC010000042.1, read on the forward strand.
GGCGGTCCTGCTCGGCCTTCTCCAGGGCCGCGATGCGTGCGTCTTCTTCGCTGGTGCTGGTGCCGCGAAGTTCCGCCAGATGCCCCAGGAGCGCCTGTCGCTGTTCCTCATAGCGGATCACCAGCTGCTCCTGGGCTGCGCTGGCGGCCTTGGCGTCAGTCTCGGCAGCTTCCGCTGCTACTGCGGCGTCCTTGGCGGCCTCTTCGGCCTGCGTGACGTAGAGCTCCCAGGCGGCCCACAGTTGGGCGGCCTGCTGGGATTCGGTCAGGGTCTGTGAGCGGTTAGCGGTTAGGGCGTCCAGAGTGGAAGCCTTGTACAGCACGTCGCTGGTGTCTTTGCTGTCCAGCAGCGCGCTCAAAGCGGGGTTGACCCCGCCGTTTCGGTACAGCTCGCCAGCCAGCTGGCCCACCTGGTTCTTGACTGAGTCGAAGTATTCGGCGGCCTGCGAGGCCTTCGCCTTGGCATCATCGAGCTCTGCGGTCCGCTCTTGCTGCTTCAGCAGCGATTCGCTGTACGTGTTCTGCGATCGCATCGAGTCGAACTGGGCGTTGGCCAGGTTCCCCGAAGCCGCCTTCAGCTGCTCTTCGATCCGGTCCACCAGTGCCTGGGTGGCGGCTGCATCGCCCTTGGCATCGTCGATCTCGTCACCGGAAGGAAGTGCCGGCGCTGCCGGAAGCATCATTCGAACTGACGACACCTGCGGCAGCGCTCCGGCCGGAGCGGCGACGGCCGGCGCCAGTGCCGGGACGCAGACGAGCAGGGCGGTAGCCGAGAAGAGCGCGACGGCGCGCACCGGCGTCGTCGATCGATGCGGGGCCGGACGCCCCGAGGGAAGCAGCCTCATCCGAACGGGTCCTTAATACGAGCGCAGCAAATGCGCGCGCCCTTTCGGGACGGCCGGCCTTGGGGCCGAGAGCGGTCAATGTGCGAACGGGGCACCCCAACTAGACCGAACTGCATTCACACAGCACGTTGAGAATATGCACCTTTGATCACTTAAGCAACATTTACCTCATGAGTAACATAAACAACATCAGTGTCATTTCAATGCTTTGGTGGGGAAGCGGCGTGTCGCGGGCAGTTCAGGCGTGCAGCCCGCGCTGACAGGGCAGCCGTGCCGGGGGAGGTGTTCCAGGGGCAGGCGAAGTTGATCGCGCCGGCAGAGTGCGGGCGAGGGGAGCCGAGGGGTTAGCCCCAGCCCAACTCGTGCAAGCGATCGTCGTCGATGCCGAAATGGTGGGCGACTTCGTGGATCACCGTGACCAGAACCTCGTGGACTATTTCTTCCCGGGAGGAGCACATCCGCAAGGTGGGGCCGCGGAAGATCACGATCCGGTCTGGCATCGACCCGGCACCCCACCAATGGTCCCGCTCCGTGAGCGGCGTGCCTTCATAAATGCCCAGTAACTCCGTCTGCGGGTCCTCCCACGGCTGCGGGACGTATTCCTCTTCGACGAAGATGCCGACGTTGCTCATTTCGCGCATGATGTCTTCCGGAATCTGGTCGATCGCGTCGTTGACCGCGTCCTCGAATTCCGGCAGGGACATCTCCATCGGCATGCATTCGACTCTACCCGCGGCGGGTGGGGCAAAAAGGAGGTTCCGGGGCTGCCACCGCAGGGCAGGATGGCTCGTTTTGGTTTTTCCCGAAGCAGGCCCTATAGTTTTATAGGTCCACAGCGGGGAAATGAATCCCAAGTGGTCCTGGCCCCCATCGTCTAGCGGCCTAGGACACCGCCCTTTCACG
>NZ_JBNHHC010000043.1:0-41065 GCF_059091865.1 Arthrobacter sp. B0316-1-20
CGCCTTCGGCTGACCCGGCACCTCCGGCTAGCACCGCGCCTTCGGCTGACCCGGCACCTCCGGCTAGCACCGCGCCTTCGGCTGACCCGGCACCTCCTGCTACCGCGCCGGCTCCGGATGGTGCGGAGCAAGCCTTCGCCGGTTATGACGGCGCTGGTGATTTTCTGGCCCGGCTGGCGTCGGGTGCCGCCCCGCGTGCCGTGTTGGCCAGCCACAAGTCCTACGGCCCTGCTTCGTGGACAGCCCAGGTAGCCCACGCCGTGGCGAGCGTACGGCAGAGCGGCCGCGGCGCCGTCGTCGTCGTTCCGGACGCCAAGGACCTGGCGCGGCTGGAAGCCGAATTGGAGCGCGTCCTTGGCGCGGACCAGTATGTCCGCCTGACCGCCGAGGACGGGCCGACGCCCCGCTACCGGAACTACCTGCGGTTGCTGCATGGCGACGTGTCGGTGGCCGTGGGGACGCGCTCGGCCGCCTTCGCTCCGGTGCAGGATCTGGGACTGGTGGCGATGTGGGACGACGGCGACGACCTGTTGCTGGAGCAGCGTTCCCCGTACCAGCATGCGCGCGAGGTGTTGTTGCTGCGCACGGCACAGGCCGGTTGCGCGGCCCTTTTCGCCGGGGTCTCGCGCAGCGGCGAAACACAGCGGTTGGTTGAGAGCGGCTGGGCGTCGGCGCTCACACCTGCCCGGCCGTTCTTGCGCCAGGCCACCCCGCGGATCCTCAACACCGCGGATTCGTTCCAACAGGAACGCGATCCCATGCTGCGCCACGCCCGTCTGCCGCATGCCGCGTGGCTTGCCGCCAAGGAAGGCCTGGAGCGCGGCCCGGTGCTGGTCCAGGTGGCGCGGACCGGCTTTTCACCTGCCCTTGCCTGCCAGGACTGCCGCGCGCCTGCCAGATGCACCGACTGTAATGGGCCTCTAGCGCAGCCGGGCCGGTCCGCGGCGCCGGCGTGCCGGTGGTGCGGCCGATTGGCCACGAACTACTCCTGCCCCGAATGCGGGTCCCACAGGCTCCGGGCCTCTGCGGTCGGCGCCCTGCGCACGGCGGAAGAACTGGGACGTGCGTTCCCAGGGGCGACGGTCGTGTCTTCCTCGGGGGAACACATCAAGTCCGTGGTCGAGTCACGTAAAGCCCTGGTGGTCGCAACACCGGGAGCCGAGCCGGTGGCGCCCGATGGGTACGCCGCGGCGTTGCTGCTGGATGGCAACGCCATGCTCAGCCGCGAGTCTCTGCGCACCCCCGAAGACGTGCTGCGCCGGTGGTTCCGCGCCGCGTCGTTGGTGCAGCCGTCGTCCGAAGGGGGGCTGGTGGTAGTCACCGCCGACCAAGACGCGGTTGTGGCGCCGTTGGTTCGGTGGGACCCAGCCGGCGCCGCAGCCCGGGAAATTCAGTTGCGGCGTGAGCTTCAGCTTCCCCCAGCCGTGAGGATCGCTGCCCTGACCGGGAAGCCCTCAGGCATTGAAGCCTTCATGGCGGACTTTGAGCTCAGCGGCAGCCTTCGAAGCGTCGGACCCGTTGAGCTTCCGGCCCGATCGGGGGAGAGCAGCGAGCACCGCCTGCTGCTGTTCTTCAGCTATCAGGACGGACCCCGCGTGACTGCCGCGCTTCGTCACCGCAAGGCCGCGCTGTCCGCCAAGCGGGTCCCCGACCCGGTGCAGGTGCGCTGCGACGGGACCGACCTGCTGTAACCTTCCGCACGCGCGGTCCGGCGCCGGGCGCGGGAGCAGGGGCTGCTTTTGTTTCCGCCGGCGGAGTGCCTGGTAGTGGTGGCGGGGTGGAGGTGTAGGTGTGGCCGGTGGGTGTAGTGGTTTCCACCGTGTGGTGTGGTCCGTCAAGGGTGCGGCTGGACCAGCCTTCGGCTTCCTTTGACTGGTTGCATTGTTCGCACAGTCCCTGGCCGTTGGCCATGGTCGTTTCACCGCCTTGCCTCCAGGGCACGATGTGGTCGATGTGCCGGATCGGGGCGTCGCACCAGGGCCTTGCGCAGACGGCGTCGCGGGCGTGGATCATCCGGCGCATCCCGTCGGGGAATCTCCGTGCGGCCGAGTCCATCCCCAGCAGCTGCCCGGTCCCCGGCGCGGTGTAGAGGCGGCGGACCCAGACGTCCTCCACGCTGGCCTGTTGCAACACCTTGGTGCGTTGGGCCTGCTCGCGGGCGGTCTTCCACCCCGGCTCGGTCCCGGCCGGCGGCGCCTGCTGCCCGGCCCCGCCCGGCGGGCTGCCATCGGCTGCCGGCGGTTGCGGCGGGCGGGTGAGGTTGCGGGCGTAACCGGCCGGGACGATGCCGTGCCCGGTCAGCCAGGCCGGCTCGGCCTCACCCCGGAGCAGGGCGCGGTCGGTCATCACCAACTGGATTTCCAGCCGGGCCGGGTCGGCGGTGCTGCGCCCGGTGACGCGTTCGAACACGGTATCGGCCATCAGCTGGCCCCGCGACCGGGGGTCGCCCGTGCTGCGCAGCCGGTCCGCTTCCTTGTGCAGGGCGGCCATCACCGCCACCCCCTGGACGACCGGCAGCAGGGTCCGGACCGAGACCATCGTGTCCGGTTCGGGCCGGGAGGACACATGCCGGTCCGCTTCGGCCTTCGCAGCCCGCTCCACCACCGAGCGGGGATCGAGCCGGTAGGCCAGGCGCTTGGCTTCGACCCGCAGCGCCCGGTTCCCGAGCCCGCGCAACCGCTCCCGGTTCCCGGCCAGTTCCCGGTCCACCCGGGCCCGGTGCTCCCGGGACAGGCAGCCGGTCTCCTGGGCCAGGATCTCGGCCCGGTATTCATTCAGGTGCCCTGCGGCGAGGGCGGCCAGGGTGTGCGGCATCTGTGCGACCAGGGTCCGGGAGAGGTTCAGCACGACCGAGGCACGGTGCGGGGACTCGCGCCTAGCCAACCCGATCTGGGCGGCCACCCCGGCGCCCTGCCGGTCTTTCGGGACCCCGGCGCAGGCACGGCGGGCACGCACCGATTCCTCCAACGCGACCTGCACCCTGGCCTGCGCGGCCGCCGCGGCAGCCTTCAAACCCTCCAACGCCGTAAGCTCCTCCACCAACTCCCGCTCCGACGCACCCACGTCGATGCCCTCGAGGGCGGCAGCCGCAGCCCGAACAGCGGCAGAATCCACCGGTGCCGAGTCCGGCCCAGCGTCCCGCCTCGAACCGCTGCCTGCAGGTGATACCGGGGCAAGCACTGCTGCGGCGGGAGGATCGGGTACGGCCGGATCAAACATCTCAGCGTCTCAATCTTCAGCATGCGTACTGCATGGCCTCGACTACGAACGGTCACGAACCCTGCACGGATCCGCAGACGCCGCCGGCAAACCCCAGAATCCGGCGGCCAACGATGGTGCACAACTGCTACTGAAAAAAGGCTATCGGCCGCCACTGACAGTTTCGGAGGGTGCGGCCTCCGCATGCGCATCCGCATCCGCCTCCGGTGACGCTGCCGGTGGCGGTGACGATGACAGCGATGGTGCAGGTGACGGCAGCACGGCAAACGGTGGAGTGGGCCCTGCTCGAAAGCGCCACATTGAAACGGAACTCCACCGTCAGCCGCAGCTCAACCCGCTCGCGCGGTGTGGGAAGAAGAAATGAGTCGACGTGTCGATCGGGCGCTTCAGGATCGACATCCAACGGCTCCTTCCCGCCTGCCGGCCACCAAACTACCGGGACCGGCCCCGCCGTCGTTCCAGCACTTCCTCGGCGGCGGCGACCAGCTGCTTGGCCGACTCGTTCCAGTCGTAGGCCGCCGCTCGACGGATGCTGGCCTCCGACGCCGCGCGGAAGGCACCGGGCTGGTCGAGCGCCGCCACCGCCGCTGCGAAGTCTGCGGGCTCGTCCGGGTCCACGAGCGTGACGGCGCCGCCACCGACCTCGCGGAAGATAGGAATATCGCTGGCGATCACCGGTGTGCCGGCTGCCATGGCCTCGATCAGCGGCAGGCCGAAGCCTTCGTCACGGGAGAGGGTGACCAGCGCCGTGGCCCGTCGCAGCAGCTGCTGATACCCGTCGTCGGAAATCCCGTTGTGGAAGACCAGCCGGCGAGGGTCGACGGCCCGCGCCTCCAGTTCGGCCTGCCGATCAGGACGCACCGGGCTGAGCAGATGGAGCCGGTAGTCCGGCAGCAGCGCCATGGCGTCAACGATGGTTTCAACGTTCTTGTACGGCATGAACGAGCCCATGTAGAGCAGCGTCTTGTCGCGGCCGCCGGCGGGATCACGCGGCGCTCCCTGCGGCTGGGCGGCGTTGGAAACAATCCGGATCGGCCTGCGGGTGAGCCGGTGACGTTCCATCAGCGCCTGCGTGGTGTGGCTGATGGTGGCCACCGTGTCCGCACGGTTCAACAGCAGGCGCTGCGGCCAGTAGGCCTTGTGGTAGAGCCGCCACAGCCACTGCACCGGCTTCGGCAGGAAGCCCGGCGGTTTGGGGTGGGAGTAGTAGATCAGGTCGTGCAGCGTCAGGATAAGCCCGTATCTGCGGCCGAAACTGCCCATGGTCTGCATCGGGCAGACGACGACGTCGGCGCCCAGCTTGTTCACGCGGCGCGCCACGAAGAGTTCGGCGGGGGAGAGGGGACTGCTGATCTTGACCCAGGGCACGTCGGGCAGGAACTGCAGCTGCCGCTCGTCGTTGATCAGCATGCTCACGTCCGCCAGCCTGGACGCGGCCTCGATGAGGCTGGCGCCGTAGCGGCTGATGCCGTCCAGCTGGTCGGTTCGGGTGAACCGGGCGTCAATCAGGAGTTTCATGCACTCATTCCGTCGATGAAGTCCCGGATGAAGGCGGCCGCCGCTGCCGGGGTTTCGTAATGGATCAAATGCCCGACGGCGGGGATCACTTCCAGCCGGGAGTCCGGGATCATCGCCGCGAGCCTGCGCTGGCTGGCCACGGAACCGATGTCGTCCCGTTCGCCGGCGATCAGGAGGACCGGAAGCTCCAGCAGGCCGGCGACCTGCGCGACGTCGGCGGAGATGGAGGCCCGGAAGGCCTCCAGCACCACCCGGCGGTTCGCGAAGGCGCTGAAGTAGGCGTCGTGCTGCCCGTGGATGTAGGAACGCAGCTGCGGGTCGCGGGTCTTCGCCATCATGATGCTCATGCCCCGGACGATCAGCCGGTGGCGCAGCAGCCAGAGACCCAGCCGCTCGGGCAGCTTTGCCCCGGCGAAGTAGTAGAACCCGGCGAGCCGGGAGGGGATCGCCTTGGGTCCCTGCAGCGCGGGTTCGCTGATCGGGTTGACCAGGACGGCGGCCCGGAAGCTGCCCGGATGCGCCGCCAGGTAGTGGCCCACCACGATGGACCCGAAGGAGTGTCCCATGACGTAGGTGTCCGGGCCCAGCTTGAGTTCGCCGGCCAGGGCGTGCAGGAACCGGGTGTAACCCTCGATCCCGTGGCTGCCGGCAGTAAGCGGCTCCGATTCGCCGAAGCCGGGAAGGTCGGGGGCGATCACCCGGTAACCGGGCAGCCGGCCCACCACGAGTTCCAACCCGTGGTGATCACCGCGGAAGCCGTGGATGACCAGGAGGGTGGGCGCGCCGTCGTCGTCCGCGGGATATTCCCAGTAGCGCACCCGGGCGCCGTCGAGCAGAAGTTCGCGGCGCACCGCACGGTCGGCAACGGCGGTCACGCCGGGGTCCTTCCTGATTTCATGCCTTCGACTCTACCGACCTGCGGGCGCGTTGCCGCGCAGCGCGGCCAATGTTGCCCAGGGCCGACGACGGCGACCGCCGCGGGAGCGGCACAGGTGAGGGCACAGCCGGGGGCCGGCATCGGACAGGCGCGGGGCGCAGATACGGAGGCAGGCGCCGGCTGGCACACGCCGCAAGCGGGCCGCACGGCGGACGACGGCGAGGGCGCGCTCGATTGACGCTGCCGTGCGCCGCCGGTTAGGTTCAACAGCAGCCGGGCACCGAGGCCCGGATCGGAGCGTGGAGGACACAGATGGCGGAGTTCGTGCTGGCGATCGACCAAGGGACCACCTCCACGCGCGCGATTATTTTCGACCACGCCGGGACGCCGGTCTCCACCGGCCAGCGCGAGCACCGGCAGATCTTCCCGCAGCCGGGCTGGGTGGAACATGACCCGCTGGAAATCTGGGACAACACCCGCGAGGTGGTGGGCACGGCGCTGTCCCGGGCCAGCCTGACCCGGCACGACATCGCCGCCGTCGGCATCACCAACCAGCGCGAAACCACGGTGGTGTGGGAGAAGAGCACGGGCCGGCCGGTGTACAACGCGATCGTCTGGCAGGACGTTCGCACGCAGCAGATCTGCGATCAACTGGCCGCCGAGGGCGGCGTGGACCGCTTCCGGGAGCAGACCGGACTGCCGCTCGCGCCCTACTTCGCCGGCACCAAGCTGGCTTGGATCCTGCGCAACGTGGACGGGGCGCGGGAACGGGCCGAGGCCGGCGAGCTGCTGTTCGGCACCACCGACAGCTGGGTGCTGTGGAACCTGACCGGCGGGCCGGGCGGCGGCACGCACGCCACCGACGTGACCAACGCCTCCCGCACCCTGTTCATGGACCTGCGCACGCTCCAATGGGACCGGGAGATCCTGGACGCCTTCGGCGTGCCGGCCGCCATGCTGCCGGAGATCCGCTCCTCGTCCGAGCCCTATGCGACCGTGCACGGCTCGCAGCTGCTGCGGCACGTCCCGGTCGCGGGCATCCTCGGCGACCAGCAGGCGGCCACGTTCGGGCAGGCGGCCTTCAACCCCGGCGAGGCCAAGAACACGTACGGCACCGGGTGCTTCGTGCTGGTCAACACGGGCGAGGAGATCGTCAGGTCATCGCACGGCCTGCTGACGTCCGTGGGCTACCAGTTGGGCAAGGCGGCGCCGCACTATGTGCTGGAGGGGTCGATCGCCGTCGCAGGGTCGCTGATCCAGTGGCTGCGCGACAACCTGGGCCTGGTCTCATCCGCCCAAGAGGCGGAGCAACTGGCGGGCACGGTCGAGGACACCGGTGGCTGCTACTTCGTGCCCGCCTTCTCGGGCCTGTTCGCCCCGTACTGGCGGCAGGACGCCCGCGGCGCCCTGGTCGGCCTGACCCGCTTTGTGACCAAGGCGCACATTGCCCGGGCCGCGCTGGAGGCCACGGCCTTCCAGACCCGGGAGGTCCTGGACGCGGTGAACGCGGACGCCGCGGTGCCGCTGACCGGCCTCAAGGTCGACGGCGGGATGGTCGCCAACGACGCGCTGATGCAGTTCCAGGCGGACATCCTGGGCGTTCCCGTGAGGCGGCCGCGGGTCACCGAGACCACGGCGCTGGGAGCGGCCTACGCCGCGGGCCTCGCCGTCGGATTCTGGGAGGACACGGACCAGCTGGCCCGGAACTGGATGCAGGACAAGGTGTGGGAGCCGCAGATGCCTGCGGAAGAGCGGGAACGCAGGCTGCGTTTGTGGAAGAAAGCGGTCACCCGGACCTTCGACTGGGTCGACGACGATGTCCTGTGAACGTGCGGTAAAGTGGTCCCATGTTCGCACTGCTCCTTAGCTAGCCGCTGCCGCGGGGCCCAGGCCCTGCTTCAGCGGCCCGCCCCTCCGATGCCGAGGGGCTTTTGTGTGTCTAGGGGAGTCAGGCCAGTGCGCAGTACAGACAAAAGGACGAGGCAAGCACAGTGAGTACGCAGCCGGGAACGGAACAGCACGAGTACAGTTTCTCCGCCATGGAGGCCAAGTGGCCGGCCGTGTGGGAGGAACTTGATGTCTTCGCTCCCGCCGACGACGGTTCCCGCGAACGCCGCTACGTGCTGGACATGTTCCCCTACCCCTCCGGCGACCTGCACATGGGCCACGCCGAAGCCTTCGCCATGGGCGACGTGGTGGCCCGCTACTGGCGGCTGAAGGGCTACGACGTCCTGCACCCGATCGGCTGGGACTCCTTCGGCCTGCCGGCCGAGAACGCCGCGATCAAGCGCAACGCCCACCCCAGCGAGTGGACCTACGCCAACATCGACACCCAGGCGGCGTCCTTCAAGCGCTACGCGATCAGCGCCGACTGGTCGCGCCGGCTGCACACCTCCGACCCGGAGTACTACCGCTGGACCCAGTGGCTGTTCCTGCGGTTCTACGAGCGCGGCCTGGCCTACCGCAAGAACTCCCCGGTCAACTGGTGCCCGAAGGACCTGACCGTCCTGGCCAACGAACAGGTGGTCAACGGGGCATGCGAACGCTGCGGCACGCCCGTGACCAAGAAGAGCTTGAACCAGTGGTACTTCAAGATCACCGATTACGCCGACCGCCTGCTGGACGACATGGACGAGCTCAAGGGCCACTGGCCGGAGCGCGTGCTGGCGATGCAGCGGAACTGGATCGGCCGCTCCGAGGGCGCGCACGTCCGTTTCACGGTGGAGGAAGCGGGCGGACGCCCGGCCCAGGATGTCACGGTTTTCACCACCCGCCCGGACACCCTGAACGGCGCCACCTTCTTCGTGGTCGCGGCCGACGCGCACCTGGCGCTGGACCTGGTGGCCCCGGAACACCACGATGCCCTGATGGCCTACCGGGAGCAGATCAAGGCACTCTCCGACATCGAGCGCCAGTCGACCGAACGCGAGAAGACCGGGGTGTTCCTAGGCCGCTACGCGGTCAACCCGCTCAACGGCGAAAAGCTGCCGGTCTGGGCCGCCGACTACGTGCTGGCCGACTACGGGACCGGCGCCATCATGGCCGTGCCGGCGCACGACCAGCGCGACCTCGACTTCGCGAAGGCCTTCGACCTGCCGGTCCGCGCCGTCGTCGACACCGGGGAAGGGGATCCGGCCGAGACCGGGATCGCCACCAGCGGCGAAGGCACCCTGATCAATTCCGGCGAGCTGGACGGCCTGTCCAAGACCGAAGCCATCGCCCGCGCCATCGACCTGGTGGAGGCGGCGGGCACCGGCGAGAAGACCGTGAACTTCCGGCTGCGCGACTGGCTGCTGTCCCGGCAGCGGTTCTGGGGCGCGCCGATCCCGATCGTCCACTGCGACGAGTGCGGCGAGGTCCCGGTTCCCGATGACCAGCTGCCCGTGCGGCTGCCCGACGACCTGCGCGGCGAAGCCCTGTCGCCCAAGGGCACCTCGCCGTTGGCCTCGGCCGCGGACTGGGTCAACACCGACTGCCCGAACTGCGGCAAGGCCGCCCGCCGGGACACCGACACCATGGACACGTTCGTGGATTCGTCCTGGTACTATCTGCGCTTCGCCTCGCCGGACTACGCTGAGGGCCCGTTCGAGAAGGACGCCGCAGCCCGCTGGCTGCCGGTGGACCAGTACGTCGGCGGCGTCGAGCACGCCATCCTGCATCTGCTCTACAGCCGGTTCTTCACCAAGGTGCTCAAGGACATGGGCCTGATCGATTTCGACGAGCCGTTCCGTGCGCTGCTGAACCAGGGCCAGGTGCTCAACGGCGGCAAGGCGATGAGCAAGTCGCTGGGCAACGGCGTGGACCTGGGCGAGCAGCTGGACAAGTTCGGCGTGGACGCCGTGCGCCTGACCATGATCTTCGCCTCGCCGCCCGAAGACGACGTGGACTGGGCGGACGTCTCTCCCTCCGGCTCGGCCAAGTTCCTGGCCCGCGCCTGGCGGCTGGGACAGGACGTCGCCTCCGCTCCGGGCACGGAGTACGACGACGGCGACCGCGCCCTGCGCTCGGTCACCCACCGGACCGTTGCCGACGCGGCGGAACTGCTCGATGCCGGCAAGTTCAACGTGGTCATAGCCCGGCTGATGGAGCTGGTCAACGCCACCCGCAAGGCCATCGACGCCGGACCCGGTGCCACCGACCCGGCCGTCCGCGAGGCCACCGAGGCCGTGGCCATCATCCTGAGCCTGTTTGCCCCCTACACCGCGGAGGACCTCTGGGCCCGGCTGGGCCACGAACCGTCCGTGGTCAAGGCGTCCTGGCCGGCCGTAGACCAGTCCCTGCTGGTGCAGGACACCGTGACGGCCGTGGTGCAGGTAGCCGGGAAGGTGCGCGACCGGCTGGAGGTGGCAGCCGACGTCGACGCGGACGAGCTGGAGAAGCTCGCCCTGGCCTCGCCGCAGATCATCCGGACCCTTGACGGCCGCGGAGTGCGCAAGGTGATTGTGCGCGCGCCGAAGCTGGTCAACATCGTGCCGGCCTGACCGGCGGCCCGGCCCCGATGAATTGGCTCGAGCACCTCGTACAGCGGTCCAGGCAGCTGCTGCACCAGCAGCAGGCGCCTGCCCGGCCCGGGCAGGCGTCGCGGCACCGGGTCGCCGTCGTCACGGATTCGGCGGCTTCGCTGCCCGCGGACTGGGTCAACCAGCCGGACACCGCGGACTGGCTGCGGGTGGTGCCGATGCCGGTCATGATCTCCGGGCAGATTTACGGGGAAGGCGTCGACGACGTCGCGTCCGCCCTGGCGGTCGGGCTCGCCGAGGGGCGCGACATCAAGACGTCGCGGCCGTCCCCGGGGCTGCTGGAGCGGACCTACCGGGAGCTCGAAGACCTGGGCTTCGACGCGATCGTCTCCATCCACCTCTCGGCCGAGCTTTCCGGCACAATCGAAGCGGCGGGCCTGGCGGCCGACGGCGTGGGCATCCCGGTGGAAGTGGTGGACACGCGCAGCGCCGCGCTGGGTGAGGGATTCGCCGTCATTGACGCCGTCATCGCCGCGCAGAGCGGTCTCGACCGGCAGGCCGTGACGGAGCGGGCCAAGGCGGCCGCCGTGTGTTCGGACGTCTTCTTCTACGTGCCCAGCCTGGACCAGCTGCGCCGCGGCGGCCGGATTTCCGCGGCCTCCGGCCTGCTCGGCTCCCTGTTGGCGATCAAGCCGCTGCTGGCCATCCGCGACGGTGCCATCCTGCCGCTGGAGAAGGTGCGGACCGCCGCCCGCGCCCAGGCCCGGCTGCAGCAGCTGGTGGTGCGCCGGATCGAGGAACTCGACTACGAACCCCGGGTTGCGGTGCATTACTTCGGCAACGAAACCGAGAGCCGGGCCATCGCGGAAACCCTGCAGCAGTACCTGAGCGACGAGGTGCTGCTGACCCCGGTTCCCTCGGTCCTGGCCGCCCACACCGGCCTGGGCGTCGTCGCGGTGGTCGTCGGTCCGCCGACGCCGCCCCTGGACTAGTCGTTCCGGGGAACAACCTTTTGCTTACCTGCGGCACAACTCTCATATCGATACTCGTGTGCCAGTAATTCCAAAGGTGAAGGAACGACAATGAAACATGGCCGCGCCCGAAGTATGGACACGCGCTCCGAAAAGCAAACTGGAGCGCATCTCTGATCACGCCATGTGGTGGCTGCCCATGGTGGCTTTGCTGCCTGCAAATATGCTGCTGCCGAATGCGGACCTGGGCGCCCGGATCCTCGCCAGCCTCGGGGTAGTCATCCTCGTCGAAGCCCTGCTGCTCGCCGGTGTGAGACGCGACAAACGCAAGCGTCTGATCGTGGATATCGAAGAACGCGGGATCATTGATTGCCTCCTCCGGTACCCCAACGCTGTGCCCGGGTCACTGCGCGACCGCTGGGCACCCGGGTCGGCTCAGCTCAAACCAGGCACCATCGTGTTCAGAGAGCGCAACGTCATCGAACCCTTTGGCCTGGACCAGGCTATCGGAGCCCCCCGAATCCTCCATGTCCAGCCACTCCCCGAGCAACGGGTGCCGCCTCCGCATACGCGAAAGGAGCTCCGAAGGGACCAGCGCGTGGTCAGTATCCGAACGAGCGACGGTGAAGTGGAAGTGGCAGCTGATGAGATGAGCCTCAACTCCTTGCACCGGCTCGTCTACGGAACAAACGATGGCGATTGAACGCTCACAACCGTGGTCGAGGCACGCCGGGCGAAGCCGGCGGTGATGCCAGGCCTAAGCGAGCTGCTCCAGTTTGTAGGTAGCCATGACGGGGCCATCATCTCTAACAGGTACCGGGAAATTTGTTGCTCAACGCGACACCAGCTTCAGGAGTACCTAGGCCCGGGCTTTACTGCGACCGAGCGCCGGCCGGCCCACGCTGCCATCAACAGCCCTGCCAGCACCGCCGCGCCGGCGAAGCCCCGCGGCGAAGCCCATCCGAGCTCCGGCAGCGTCAGCGCCACTGCAACGACCGCGCAGGAGAGCAGGAACTCGACGGCGGCTCGCAGGAGCCGCTGCCTGTAAGCAGGCGACGCGATGAAGTGTGCCAGCGGTACTACCGGCACGATGGCGAGTAGGGCGGTACCGAGAAACGGGTAGAGCCCGTAAAAGACGAAGAACAGCGACGACGCCGCCAGGAGCACCACGAAAAGTGCCAGCTTTGCCGCCCGCTGCGTCCCGCCGTAATCGTCCCAGCGCCGGCAGACGATGGCCCAGGCCGGCAGGCCCAGCAACCAAAGCCCGCCCCAGTAGCCGGTGCCCAGCACCCACAGCGCCACCATCAACAAACCGGGCAGAACGAATGCCAAGACGCGGCCCCAAGTGACATCTCTGCGACCAGGACCGTAAATGAACAGCCCAATCACTGCGTACACGATCAAATACCCAGGCAACAGCTCAGCATCGGGCCGGGTCGCCAGCTCAAGGAGGAGGAACAGCATGCCAATGGCTGCGACAGCCACAGCGGCCACTACCCAGGGGCGGCCTGGAGCCGCCACATCGTCAAGCCACGCCCGCCGATGCATCAGGGTTTCCATGCCTGCAGTATTGCAGAGCGGGCGGTAGATACCCCGCCCGCTCTGCCGCCCATCCTGCACGCCGCACATCAGGACGCGGCAGCATGCGGGTGTTCGCAGGATTGATCAGAAGTCTCGAACGTGGAAGACAGACTTGAGGTTCAACTGGCGCCGGGGCTGGCTTTCTTTGAGGTTGTCGATTAGAACCGATGCTCCAACCCACGTCGCGCCGATTTCGTGGGTGAGTCGTTGGAGCGCCAAGAGTTGACCGCCTGTATCGACCAAATCGTCCACGGCAAGGACGCGGTCTCCGGATCTGATGAGGCCTTTGGGGAGCCCAAGTTGAAGGTGGCGGTCTTTATAGTCGGGCTGGCTCGTGACTGTGACCCAGGGATCGCTGTCGAAGGTTGGGGCTGCGTCTTTTGGCACTGGACAGAACCCGACGCCCAGAGTCGACGCAGTCAGTGCCCCTGTCAGGTACCCGCTGGCGGACGGGCCAATGACAACGGTGGGAGCGGCTGCGCGGAAAGGTTCGGCGAGCAGTTCGCCTATGCCGGCCAAAACCTCTGGCTCCCGCCACCAACTAAAAAGATTGAAGTAGTTTTGGTTGATTGAGCGGGTCGTTTTCCACTCGAATAGCTCCGCCATACGCTGTCGGAGTGCTCTAGGTTTCGCGGCCATGGGCTGAATCCTAATATCCAAGACCGTTTCGCAGGCATCCCCATGCCTAGCTGGAACCATGCCACCAGTGGGAGTGCGAAAGCGCTGAGAATGCCCCGTTGCTTGGCCTGCCGCCGCGGTCCCTTGGGGACTTCGGAACGAATCCGGGGGCTTGTTATCTTGGGTAACCTCCTGCTTCACGCCCGAAGTCGACGGGCTACGGCCAGTATGTCCGCTATTTTCGGTCCGTGCGGGGCGCGAATAAGCGTCGAAAACCTTTGAGCGGCGTAGGCCGGGAAGCTCGCTCTTCATAGTGCCCCCGAAGATCCTGCAGAAGGTTTTCGTATTCGGTCCGCTCAAAGGTGAAGGACTGGCTCGGGAAGATCCAAGGCTCGTCGTCAGCGGCCTGCCAGCCGAATCTCTGCCATGTGATTGTCTGGGGCGTCTGCGACAGTTCCATGCTTACCGTGCCGCACCATAGATCGCCGCAGACCGGACAGAGCAGGAGCGCAATACGCCCGTCGTCGAAGTCACCCGGCATATGTCCCAGCAGTCGGTCTAAGTACTCCAATGCAGCCTTAGTGGCCGACCGTCAACCAGGAATCCGAGGAAGTCCAGCGGGTGCTCTCGTCCTGTGGGAAATTCCGTGTAGTGCGAGGTAGCAGTTTCGACACTTAGTCGGTGGCGATCGTTTCCCATGCACTCAGTATTGCTGGAGATTTGATTGTCCATGCAGATTTCTGATTTCTTCCGAACAGACAATACGCGTCAAGAGGTACATGCGTGTCTCGTGGGTCAAACAGGGGGGGGAAGCAGAGACTAGCGGGCGTCGGTGTCAGGACAGGCGTCCCCGCGGAGGTGTCCGGACCGCAGCGGCCATCCTGAAGCTGCGTATTCCTTTCCTCCACAGACGGCGCCGCCGGAGCCGCTGTCCACGACAGTTTGCTGCACGGCGGGGCCGCAGCACCGCCGACCTAGTGTTGCCGCATGGGCCGACACCGCTGGCTTCCGGCAGCCGCCCGCGGCGGCATCGCGTCGCGGTCGCGGCGAACTCCGCGCTTCCGCGTAGCCCTCGGGGCAGCGTTCGTGGTGGCCGGGCTGTGCCTGGGCTACGGACTTGTTTCGCTGGCCACGGCTGATGTGAGCCGCTCGGCTGCTCCCATCCTGGAGAGCATTCCGCTGACGTCCGACCGGGCTGCCGGCCCGGCTGTCGACGAAGAAACGAAAGGGACGCCGCCAGCAGCGCCCTCTGCTGCCGGCGAGGACGGTACGGAGACCGCGGATGAACCGTCAGGCGACGGCCCCGGCCTCATCGTCCATGTGGCCGGGGCCGTCGCCTCGCCGGGGATCGTCCGGCTGGCCGACGGCTCTAGGGTGTTCGAGGCCATTGACGCTGCCGGGGGTGCGACGAAGAAGGCTCGGCTTGAGGCGTTGAACCTGGCGGCGATGTTGACCGACGGACAGCAGGTCTTCGTGCCCTCGCCGGATGCGCCGGGACCGCCGCAACAGGCGGACGGGTCGGGAGGCGGCGGCGGTGCCGGCGGATCCGGCGGCGGCGCCGAGGAGCCAGGCGGGGGCGGCGCCGCGGGCGGTCCGGCTGCCAAGATCAACATCAATACGGCGACGGCCGAGGAGCTCCTCGAACTGCCCCGGGTCGGACCGGTTCTTGCCGCGCGGATTGTCGAGTTCCGCGAGCAGCACGGCCCGTACGGGCAGCCGTCGGATCTTGATGCAGTGCCCGGCATCGGGCCGGTCATGCTGGAGGCGCTGGTGGAACTGGTGTCGGTATGAGCCGGCCGCCGCGCTGGCAGCGGTACGCGGATGCGGCCCGACGTCCGAACGTCGTGGCGCCGGACCAGAATGAGTTGGGTCAGCCGCCCAGACGGCGCAGCGACCTGGGCCGGTGGTTGCTGCGGCACCTCAAGCCGGATCCCGCGGCCGCTGAGGCCGCCGCGACGGAGGCCCGAGGCCGGCGCCTGGATCTTCGCCTGGGGCTCGCGGTGGTGGCATGTTGGGCAGCTGCCTTGGCCCTGCCGCACGCGCCGCCGGGGGTGGCCCTGCTGTTTGCGGGTGTGCTCTTGGGAACCGCCTGTGCAGCGACCGCCCGTTTGCTGTTACCGCTGCGGCCGGCCCGGCTCCTGCCTCGTCCAGCCACCAGGTTGGGACGCCATCTTCGGCCCCGGCCGCGGGAAGACCCGCCCCAGCCACGGCCCCCACGGCAGGGAAGCCGGCACCACCCGCAGGCCCGGCAGCAGGGGAGCGGAGCTCACCCACGCGACCGGCCTCGGCGCGGCCGCCGCGGCGCGGGAGGCATCGCCGTCGTCATTGTGCTGTGCAGCTGCACCGGGCTGCTGGCCCTGACGGTGGGGCTGCAGCAGGCGGAGCGGCTGGCGGGCCCGATCGGGACGGCCATCACCGGCGAGCAGACCATCACCGCCCGCCTGGTGGCCACTGGGGACGCTGCCGAAGTGAAGGCGCCGCGGCAGTTTGGGAGCGGCCCGCGTTTCCACCTGACCGCCACCATCGTCGAGGCCACGGCCGGCCGCGTGCGGTTCGAGGCCGACACGCCGGTGCTGGTCCTCGGTGGGCCGGAGTGGTCCCACGTGCGGTTCGGCGAGCGGCTGCGGACCTCAGGCAAGCTCGTCCGGGCAGACCCGGGCCAGGCCGTCGACGCCCTGCTGATCGCATCCACTGCCCCGTCGGAGCGCTCGGCGCCACCCCTGGACGCGTGGGTCTCGGGCCTGCGCGTCCAGTTCGTGGCGGCGCTGGCCGGATTGCCGCCCGACGCCCGGGGGCTCCTTCCCGGGATGGTGCTGGGGGACAAGGAACACCAGGGTACGGACCTCGAGGAGGCCATGCGGCGTACCGGGCTGACGCACCTTCTCACCGTCAGCGGCGCCAATGTTTCCTACGTGTTGGCCTTCATCTACCTCCTCGGATCGGCAATCAGGCTGCCCCGGTGGGCGAAGGCGGCTGCCGGCCTTGTTGGTCTCGCCGGATTCGTGCTGCTGGTCCGGCCGGAGCCCAGTGTGCTGCGGGCGGCGGTGATGGGCTCGCTGGGAGTAATTGCGGTACTGAGCGGGCGGCGCAGGGCAGCGCTGCCCTTCCTGGCCGTTGCGGTGCTGGTGTTGCTGATCGTGGATCCGTGGTTGGCCGCCAGTTACAGCTTCGTGCTCTCGGTGTTGGCCACCCTCTCCCTCGTGCTGCTGGGGACCGCGTGTTCCCGCCGGCTGCAGCGCTTCCTGCCGGTCCCGCTGGCACACGCGGTCGCCATGCCGCTGGCCGCGCAGGTCTTCTGTGCCCCGGTCATTGTCCAGCTCCAGCCCGAACTGGCCTTGTATGCTGTCCCCGCCAATGTGGCTGCGGGACCGCTGATTCCTTTCATCACGGTTGCCGGAATGATAGGGACGGGGCTGCTGCCGCTGTTTCCCGGACCGGGCGCGGCCATGCTGCATGCCGCGGGCTGGATGACCTTGTGGATCGCAGGCGTCGCGCGATGGTTCTCCGAATTGCCCATGGCCGCGCTGCCGTGGGCGGGTGGCCCGCTCGGTGCAGCCGGAGCGGCAGGTGCCGGTTTGGCGCTCCTGTGGGGATTGCGGGCCGCGGACAGGCGGCGGGATTCGCAGGAGAAGCATCTTGGGTCCGACGACGAGGGCGGGTCGGAGTTGCAGGGGCGCGGCGTCGCTTCCGGCATGCGCGCTGCGTTGTTCAAGCTGGTCTGCTGGACGGCCCTCCCAGGGCTCGCGGCAGGGGCGCTGGCGGGTGCACTGCTGCGGCCGGCACCGGCGGGGGAGTGGGACGTGGCGGCCTGCGACGTCGGACAGGGTGATGGGTTGGTCGTGCGGACAGGCGAGGGCAGCGCGATCGTGGTGGATACCGGACCCGACCCGGAGGCGATGGACCGGTGCCTTGACGGACTCGGCGTGAAGCGGCTCGACCTGCTGGTGCTGACTCACATGCACCTGGACCACTACGGCGGACTCGCGGGAGCCGTGGCGGGACGGCAAACAGCGCGGGTTCTGTACTCGAGCGCCGAGGCAGCGCCACCGGCTTCCGTGCTGGCCTCGCTTGAAGAGCGGCGGCTTCAGGCAGAGCGTGCCTTCGCGGGCCTTTCCGGCTCGTCCGGAGCAGTTGCCTGGGCGGTGCACTGGCCGGTGGAGGGCAGCGCCGGCCTGTCCGAAAACGACGCGAGCCTCGTCATCGACATCACCCTGCCCTCTCCTGCCGGCGGATCGACGCGGATGCTGCTGACCGGTGATTTGGAGGAGGAGCAACTGCCGGCCCTGATGCGCCGGTTGGGCCCGGACTTCCCCGTCGACGTGCTCAAGGTCAGCCATCACGGCGCACGGAACGGGGGAACGGCGCTCATCACGGCCCTGCGGCCCGCGGCGGCCCTGATCTCCGTGGGCGCCGGCAACCAGTACGGCCATCCGGCGGATGAAATCCTGGCGGCGCTTCAGGCGGCCGGCACGCACGTCCTCAGGACCGACGAGCTGGGAACGGTCTTCGTGGACGTCGGTGACCGGGAATTGTCCGTCCGCGCCAACCGCTAGCCGGGCAGCGGAGACCCGAGCCGACGCGTATGGGTGACCTGAGCCCGCGAGGTAGCGGAGACCGAGCGAGGCGGCAGCGGGGACTGCTTTGGGCAAAAGGCCCGGATCGTGAAACTCTGGACCTGAACAAGGAGGAACCTGCCGTGAACCCGCCACCCGGATCCCGCTCTTCGGCTGCCAAGAAGAGCGCCGTCACCGTCTCCTGGCGTGACGTCGAGCCGGCCGCCGTCGTGCTCGTCAGCGGTCCGGAAGAGTACCTGGCCCACCGGGCCAAGGAACGCGTCCGGGGCCTCCTGCGTGGCCGGCACCCGGACCTCGAGCTGGTCCAGCTCGATGCCTCCGCCTACACCACCGGCGAGCTCACCATGCTGGCCAGCCCCAGCCTCTTCGGAGAAGCGAAACTAATCGAGGCGTCGTCGTTGGCGCAGATGAACGACGAGTTCCTCACGGACCTGCTGGCGTATGTGGCGGCACCGGCCGAGGACGTCTGGCTCGTCCTGCACCACGGAGGCGGGACCCGCGGAAAGAAACTGCTGGACGCCGTCAAAGCTTCGGGCGCCCCCGTGGTCGACTGCCAGGCCATGAAAAAGGACTCCGAAAAACTGGACTTCGTCAGGCAGGAGTTCAAGTCGGCCCGCCGGGCCATCGAACCCGCCGCGGCTCAGGCCCTGGTGGCCGCCGTCGGCTCGTCGCTCCCGGACCTGGCTGCCGCCTGCTCCCAATTGATCTCCGACGCCGACAGTGCGGTCACCGAAGAAACGGTCGAGAAGTACTACGGCGGGCGGGTCGAAGCCACCGGCTTCAAGGTCGCGGATGCGGCCGTTTCCGGCCGCGGCGCGGCGGCCCTGTCATCCCTCCGGCACGCACTGGCCACCGGGGTGGATCCCGTGCCGATCGTCGCCGTGCTGGCCCTGAAGCTGCGCCAGATTGCCAAGGTCAAAAGCGCATCGGCCAACGCACGCGACCTGGGCATGGCGCCGTGGCAGTTCGACCAGGCCCGCCGGGACGCGCGGCTGTGGGAATCAGATGCTTTGGCCCGCTGCATCCAGGTTTTGGCCGAGACCGACGCCCAGGTCAAAGGCGAGGGCCGCGACCCGGAATATGCCGTGGAGCGGGCCGTCACCTTGATCGCCACCAGCGCGCGCCGCTGAACCTCAGGCGCCGCTGGCGTTTCCGCCGTGTCCCCGGACCCGGCTGCCCATGTAGCCGCCGAGGAAACCTCCGGCGATCGCAACGGCAGAGCCTGCCCGCGCCAAGCCGATCCCCAGCCCCTGACGTCCCCTCCGGCGGGCCAGCCACGAGCCGGCGAATACCAGGGTGGCTGCCGTGGCTGCCGCTGAATGCAAAACGCCGATGCGCCGCGTGGCCGGGTCCGCGGTGGTCCACTCGGCCAGGCCGGCCACTGCGGTGGGTAGGGCGGCCAGCACACCCAGACCGACCAGACGGCGGGCAGCCCGGCGTTCTCCTCCATCGTCGTCAAACAAGTCGAGGAACACGGCCATGAACCAGGCACCGAACGGCGCGTCGGTCAGGACCGCGTGCGGAGGGATGGCTGTGTCCACCCCACTGAAGAACCGCCTGAAGGCCGGCTTCCCGACCAAGGGAGCGCCCAGCCCGCCCAGCACCCTGACCGCCCCGTCCAGGGCGGGTGAACGCCCCATCCGGTCGACTAAACGCAAGTAAGCATTCGCGCCGTTCATTTCGCCCGCCCCATCCCGCCCAAGCTACCGGCCCGCGCCGCCCCCAGCGCCCCGCGGGAGAAAACCCGCCCAACGGGACACAACCAAAGGTACCCTCCGGGCAGGCCGCCGTCTGCAGCCGGATGCACAAAAGCCGGAGGCCGCCTCCCCAGACGGGTGGCGGCCTCCGGCCTTGGCTTGGGTCGGCCTCTCGGCCGGAACGCGCTGCTTAGAGCGCGTTGACCTTCTTTGCCAGCGAAGACTTGTGGTTCGCGGCGTTGTTCTTGTGGATGACACCCTTGCTGACGGCCTTGTCGAGCTTCCGGCTCGCGGCGACCAGGGCGGTGGCGGCGGCGTCCTGGTCGGCAGACTGGACGGCACCGGTCACGGCGCGGATGGCGGTCTTCAGCTCGGACCGAACCGAGATGTTGCGCTGGCGTGCCTTCTCGTTGGTGAGGATGCGCTTCTTCTGGGACTTGATATTGGCCACGAAATAACTCTCTTTGTTGAGGAACTTGGTCTTTTGAGGGCAGTCGGTCCGGTCATTGACTGAGCGGCGTGGGGTACCGTAATGGCAACCGGCCCGAGGTGCCCGTCGACCTGCGCGGACACACAGCTATAAATGTTAGCAGATCCGTGCTCAGGGCGGCGGATCTGAGCGCGACCGACACGCCGCGCCCCGGCGGCGGGCCTGCGGGCGGCCGACACGCCGGGACCGGGCCGCAGCCGAGCCCGGGACTGCGATCCGACCCTCCGATCAGCTCCAGCCGCGGCGGCGCATGGCCCGGGCAACTTCGTCGAACGAGGCCCGCGGCAGCACCGCTCCTTCGCGCCGGACCCGATCCGGCTCTAGTTGCAGCACGCGGTCGAGCTTGACTTCACTCGGGCGGCCCCGGACGTCCCAGGGGCCCGAGCCCAGGTCGAGGTAGTCGCCGTCGCGCCGGCCGTCGTTGTTCCGGTCCCGCGTGGTCAACATGAGCGCCAGCAAACGGCCGCGGTGGTAGCCGATGACCAGGACGGGCCGGTCCTTGCCCCGCGTGTAGTCCTCCTCGTACGGCACCCACGTCCAGACAATCTCGCCCGGATCCGGCGCGCCGTCGGCCTCGGGGGAGTAGCTGATGGTCCCCGTGCCCCGGTAGTCGCCCGGATACCCCGAGCCCGGACCGGATTCCGCACCCCGGCGCCCGGCCACGCCCCCGGGAGGCTGGCCCTGCCTGCCGGCCACCGGACCGCGTCCTTGGGTGGAACCTCCGGAGTGTCCGGCACCGGACAGCCCGCGGACGGCCCGCACGGCGGAACGAAGCAGACGGTTGAGGCCGCGCTGGGAAAATGCCATGGCTCTAGGCTACCGACGGCGGCACGGCCGCGATATCGGCGGGGCTGCCGAATCAGCACCACAGGCGAGATCGGCGGGTCCAGCGATCCGGCACCCGCGCGGTCCCGGCAGGCACGCCCCCGGGTGCGCGGATCGCGGGCAGGCGTGGGACACTTATAGTTGAGCAAATTCAGCGTGCTGGTCGACCCGGCCGCATTGCCGTAGCCCGCTTGTCTGAGAGTAAGGAACCATCTGTGTCACCGATGGCCCGCACCGCGCCGGTGCCTGCCGCCACCGATCCGGCGATCATCAGGAACTTTTGCATCATCGCCCATATCGACCACGGCAAGTCCACTCTTGCCGACCGGATGCTCCAGCTCACCGGCGTGGTCCAGCCGCGCGATATGAAGGCCCAGTACCTGGACCGGATGGACATCGAGCGGGAACGCGGCATCACCATCAAGTCCCAGGCCGTGCGCATGCCGTGGGAGCTTGACGACGTCAGTTACGCCCTGAACATGATCGACACCCCGGGCCACGTGGACTTCACCTATGAAGTTTCCCGTTCGCTGGCAGCCTGCGAAGGCGCGGTCCTGCTGGTGGACGCGGCCCAGGGCATCGAGGCCCAGACACTGGCCAACCTCTACCTGGCGATGGAGAACGACCTCACCATCATCCCGGTCCTGAACAAGATCGACCTCCCGGCCGCGCAGCCGGAAAAGTACGCGGCCGAGCTGGCCAACCTGATCGGCGGCGATCCCGAAGACGTGCTGAAGGTCTCTGGCAAGACCGGCGTGGGCGTCGAAGCGTTGCTGGACAAGATCGTGCGCGACCTGCCGGCCCCCACGGGCGACGCGGACGCACCGGCCCGCGCGATGATCTTCGACTCGGTCTACGACACCTACCGCGGTGTGGTCACGTATGTCCGGGTGGTCGACGGAAAGCTCTCGCCGCGCGAACGCATCCAGATGATGTCTACCCGGGCCAGCCACGAACTGCTCGAAATCGGAGTCAGCTCGCCCGAGCCAACGCCGTCCAACGGCCTGGGCGTCGGCGAGGTCGGCTACCTGATCACCGGCGTGAAGGACGTCCGCCAGTCCAAGGTTGGCGACACCGTCACCAACCTGCTCAAGCCGGCGGCGGAGTCCCTGGGCGGCTACGCAGACCCCAAGCCCATGGTCTTTTCCGGGCTCTACCCGATCGACGGCACGGACTACCCGGTACTGCGCGACGCGCTGGACAAGCTCAAGCTCAACGACGCGGCACTGATCTACGAGCCGGAGACCTCCGCAGCCCTCGGCTTCGGCTTCCGAGTCGGCTTCCTCGGGCTGCTGCACCTGGAAATCACCCGGGAACGGCTCGAGGCCGAGTTCAACCTGGACCTGATCTCCACCGCCCCCAACGTGGTCTATGAGGTCACGCTGGAGGACAAGAAGGTCCTGACGGTCACCAACCCGAGCGAATATCCGGACGGGAAGGTTTCCGAGGTCCGCGAGCCGATGGTCTCCGCGACCATCCTCGCGCCCAACGAGTTCGTCGGCACCATCATGGAGCTCTGCCAAGGCCGCCGCGGCGAGATGAAGGGGATGGATTACCTCTCCGAGGACCGCGTGGAGCTGCGCTACCGGCTGCCGCTGGCGGAAATCGTCTTCGACTTCTTCGACAACCTCAAGTCGCGCACCCGCGGCTACGCATCGCTGGACTGGAAGGCCGACGGCGAACAGGTGGCCGATCTGGTCAAGGTGGACATCCTGCTGCAGGGCGAACAGGTCGACGCGTTCAGCGCCATCACGCACCGCGAGAAGGCCTACAGCTACGGCGTCATGATGACCTCCAAGCTGCGCGAACTCATCCCGCGCCAGCAGTTCGAGGTGCCCATCCAGGCCGCCATCGGTTCCCGTATCATCGCGCGCGAAAACATCCGCGCCATCCGCAAGGACGTGCTGGCCAAGTGCTACGGCGGCGACATCTCCCGTAAGCGGAAGCTGCTGGAGAAGCAGAAGGAAGGCAAGAAGCGGATGAAGATGGTCGGCCGCGTGGAGGTCCCGCAGGAGGCCTTCATCGCCGCACTGTCATCGGATGACTCCAAGGACAAGGCAAAGAAGTAGCTCTGCAGTGCTTGTGACCACAACGACGACGGCGGAGGCGCGCCTCAGTGCCTAGCGTCCTTCCCGTGGGGGACCCAGCGCCGGCCGACGGCCTGCTGCCCGCTCAGGCAGCGGCAGGCGCGGAGGACCGCGCGTTCTGCCTGTATGTGCACATCCCGTTCTGCCGGGTGCGCTGCGGCTACTGCGATTTCAACACCTATACCGCCAAGGAACTGGGTTCCGGCGCGTCGCAGGATGAGTACTCGGGCACCCTGAACACGGAGCTGGAGCTGGCGGCGCGGGTGCTGCGTGACTCCGGCCTGCCCGACCGTCCGCTGGCCACCGTGTTTTTTGGCGGCGGCACACCGACCCTGCTGCCGGCGGCGGACCTGGCGTCGATGCTTCGCCAGGCCGCGGACCTGTGGGGTTTGGAGCCGGGCGCCGAGGTCACCACGGAAGCCAACCCGGACTCGGTCACGCCGGAATCACTGAAGATCCTGGCCGACGCCGGTTTCACCCGCGTGTCCTTCGGCATGCAGTCGGCCGTGCCGCATGTGCTGAAGGTCCTCGACCGTACCCATAACCCGGAACGGGTGCCGCAGGCGGTGCAGTGGGCCCGCGACGCCGGGCTGAACGTCAGCCTGGACCTGATCTACGGCACGCCGGGGGAGTCCATCGCGGACTGGGAAGCCAGCCTCGACTCCGCGATCGCCTGCGCGCC
This sequence comes from Arthrobacter sp. B0316-1-20, assembly GCF_059091865.1. Lineage (NCBI taxonomy): Bacteria > Bacillati > Actinomycetota > Actinomycetes > Micrococcales > Micrococcaceae > Arthrobacter > Arthrobacter sp. B0316-1-20. Next base: position 23,600 of record NZ_JBNHHC010000043.1, read on the forward strand.
GGACCATATCTCCGCCTATGCCCTGATCGTCGAGGACGGGACCAAGCTCGCGGCGCAGATCCGGCGCGGCGAGGTGCCCGGAATCGACGACGACGACCACGCCGCCAAGTATGAGATCGCAGACGCGCGGCTCGGCGCGGCCGGGTTCGGCTGGTACGAGGTCAGCAATTGGGCCCGCACTCCCGAGGACCGCTGCCGGCACAACCTGGCTTACTGGCGCGGGGACGACTGGTGGGGAGCCGGCCCGGGCGCACACTCGCACGTGGGCGGCGTCCGGTGGTGGAACGTGAAGCACCCCGCGGCCTACGCCCAGCGGCTGGCCACGGGGGTATCTCCGGCAGCCGGCCGCGAAACGCTGGACACCGGCACCCGCCAGCTGGAACACGTGATGCTGCAGACCCGCATCATCGACGGGCTGCAGACCCGGGACCTGGGCCCGAACGGCCGGAAGGCCGTGGCCGGGCTGATCGCCGACGCCCTGGTCGACCCGGCCGCGGCCTTCGCCGGGACGATCCGGCTCACCCTCAAGGGCCGGCTGCTGGCCGACGCCGTGGTGCGGCGGTTGCTCGAGGACTGACCGCGCCGGCCTCCAGCGACCGGCCGATCCGGTGCAGGGCCGCCTCGTAGGCGGAGTCCCAGCTCCACCCGGCAGCCGGCGCGCCCGCCAGCTCCAGCGAGACGAGCCCGTGGACCTGGCCCCACACCACGCCCACCATGGACGCGACTTCGTCGTCCGATGCCCCGGGCAGGGCGGCGGCGACGGCGGCAAACAGCGGCGCGATCGCCGGTTCCGCGGCGCCGGGCGTCGGCTGGCACGGCACCTGGCTGGCCAATGAACCGCCGAACATGAGGCCGTACAGGACCGGATGCTCCAGGGCCCACGCCCGGTAAGCCTTGCCCAGCGCTTCCAGTCCGTCGGGAGCGGCGCGCTGCTGGGAGGCCGCGAAGGAGGCGAAACCGTCGTCGAGGATGGCGGTGAGCAACTCCGCCTTCCCGCCGAAGAGCGAGTACACCGCCGTCGTCGACGTCCCGGCCGCCGCCGCGATCGCCCGGAGGGACACGCCGGGGGCGCCGTCGCGGGCGATCAGGGCCGCGGCAGTGTCGAGGAGTGTGCGGCGCAGCGAATCATCGTGGACTATGGGTCTTGCCATGAGCCCAGTATTCCATAACAATGTTCTGTAACACTGTTACGAAAGGAATCGGCTCATGTCTGAACACGTACACACAGGACGGTTCACAGCCGATCCGGGAGTCGAGCGCGTCACGGTTTTCCTCATCGGGATGCGGGCGAACCGCTGGTGGAAGATCGGCAAGGTGGCGCGCACCGCGTCGGCGATGCCGGCGATGCTGGCGCACCTGGCGGCATCGCCGGAGGCCGGCCTGCTGGGCTTCCACCAATGGTTCGGGCGCACCACGATCATGCTCAGCTACTGGAAGAGCCCGGAACACCTGCAGCGGTTCGCGTCCGACCGCTCGGCGCCGCACCTGGAACCCTGGCGGCGGTTCATGCGCGAATCGGCCGGCAGCGGGGACGTCGGTGTGTGGCACGAAACGTACGAGACGGTGCCGGGGGGCCGGGAGAGTGTCTACAGCGACATGCCGCGCTTCGGCCTGGCCGCGGCGACCGCCCACGTGCCGATCGCGGCGGGGATGAACACCGCCCGCCAGCGGTTCTCGCGGCAGGCAGGGTAGGAGGGCGGCACTGTAGGAGGCCGCAGCGCTGACGGAACGGCAGCGCTAACGGAGCGGCTGTGGGGGCCGGATGTCAGATCTACCGAAACAGGCGCAGGTTGTAGGCGTACCGGTAGGGAACGCCGCGGTTGCACTTGACGCCGGCGATGACGGAATAAACCGTGAGGAAGACCCAGATGGCGGCCGCGATGACGGCAAAGAGTCCGCTGACCGCCGGGATGAGGATCAGCAGGTTCGCAATGATGGCCACCGCCGTGGGCGGAACCGTGAAGTTCAGGGCCTCTTTGGACTCCTGGGCGGTAAAGGGACCCCGGTCCTTGAAGATCAGGTAGATCGCCAGCGACGGGAAGCAACCCAGGATGCCGCCGAAGTGCGCCATGGTGGCCCATTGCCGGTCCTCCGAAGGGGTCAGGGGCAAAGCGGACGCCGACGCGCTCTGGTACTGCTGGCGCGGAGCGGACTTGCGCTCCGGCTGCTGCTGACGAGCAGAGTTCTCGGACACTGGACCTACCTTCGGAAAATCTTCTGACGGCTCACTTCTGTTCCTAGCCTAGCTGTTCCAGCCCGTCTCCCGGTGCATTCCGCGGGCGGGGGCGCCCGACGGAACCGGCTCAAACCGTCAGGAAATCGATGACTTCTTCCACCCGGCCCAAGAGACTGGGCTCCAGGTCGGCATAGGTGTTAACACTGCCCAGCAGCCTCTTCCAGCCGTCGGCGATGTCTATCTGGGTCCGGTGCGGCCAGCCGAGGCCGGCGAGGATGCCGGTCTTCCAATCGGTGCCGCGCGGAACCACCGGCCACGCGGACCGGCCGATGACCGCCGGTTTAATGGCCTGCCACACGTCGACATAGGGGTGGCCCACAATCAGTACGTTGCCCGCCGCCGCGGGCACGGCCATGGCGGCCTCGGCTATCCGCCACTCCTTGGAGTTGGGGACCAGGTGGTCCACCAGGATGCCGAGCCTGCGCTGCGGGCCGGGGGAGAAGTCCGCCACGGCCGCTGCCAAATCGTCCACGCCGTGCAGGGGTTCGACCACGATCCCCTCTACCCGGAGGTCGTCTCCCCAGACCTTCTCCACGAGTTCGGCGTCATGCTTGCCTTCGACCCAGATCCGGCTGGCCCGCGCTACCCTGGCCCGCTGCCCCTCGACCTTGACCGAACCGGAGGCCGTCCGTTGCCGGACGGGAGCCTTCGCCGCGGGCGCCGCCGGCACCACCTTCACCGGCTCGCCCTCGAAGAGGAAGCCGAAACCCAGCGGAAACGAGCGGACCTTGCCCCGGCGGTCTTCCAGCGACACCAGATGCACACCGCCGGACTTCTCCACCCGGTCGACGGCGCCGACCCACCCGCTCTGTGCGTCCTCGAGCACCAATCCCGGTTCGGCGCCGATTTCGCGCAGTGCCCGGGCCTTGGGGGCGGTGAGATCCTGGGGGCCCCAGCCGTAGCTGCTCATAAACTTTAAGTCCTCTGCTGGTTGTCGTCCTCACGGCACGGCCGCCCGACAATGCTAACAACGGCGGCGACGTATTAGACTTAGCACTTGGACGTGTTGAGTGCTAACGGTCTGTCCGCAGACGAGTTGGAGACAGGAGGAGTGCAGTGAGCGAGGTCCGGAGGCTGGAAGTGCTCCGCGCCATTGTCGAAGACTATGTGCACTCGCGTGAGCCGGTGGGCTCCAAGGCACTGGTCGACCGGCACAGCCTGGGCGTATCGTCAGCCACGATCCGCAACGACATGGCGGCGCTGGAGGAAGAGGGGCTGATCGTCGCCCCGCACACCAGTGCCGGCCGGATTCCCACGGACAAGGGCTACCGCCTGTTCGTGGACCGGATTTCGGACGTCAAGCCGCTCTCTGCCCCCGAGCGCCGCGCCATCCAGAAACTGCTGGAAGGCGCCGACGACCTTGACGATGTCATGGAACGCACCGTGCGGCTGCTGTCCCAGTTGACCAACCAGGTGGCCGTCATCCAGTATCCCCAGCTGGGTGCTGCCAAGGTGCGGCACATCGAGTTCATCCTGCTGGCTCCCAAAAGGGCCCTGGTCGTGCTGATCGCGGACAACGGCAAGGTGGAGCAGCATGTCGCGGCGCTTCCGGCGGACGTCACCGAGGATGCCCTGGCCACGCTGCGCACGGCATTCCTGTCGGTGCTGTCCGGGAAGCCGCTGGCGGCAGTGCCGGGGCTGCTGAAGACCTCCCCGGTGCCGCCGCAGGCGGGGCCGGCGGGCACGGCCGAGGCCCTGGCGTCGCAGCTTTCGCAGCTTGCCGCGGCCACGAACGAGGAGCGGATCCTGATGGCCGGCACGGCCAACCTGGCCCGTTCCACGGTCGACTTCCAGCTGAGCATCGGTCCCATCCTCGAGGCTCTTGAAGAACAAGTGGTGCTGCTGCAGTTGCTCTCCGAACTGCATCAGGACGCGCGTGGCATGTCGGTGAGCATCGGCAGCGAAAACCCCTACGGTTCGCTGGCCGAAACCTCCGTGGTGGCCACCGGATACGGCCCGGGCGCGACGGCCAAGGTCGGCATCCTCGGCCCCACCCGGATGGACTATCCCACCACCATGGCCGCGGTCCGCGCCGTCGCACGTTATTTGTCACGGATCCTCGCCGGCTAGCCACACGCCGCGCAGTGTCCGCACCGGCCGTCGGCGCCGGTGAACCGATCCCCAGGAAGTGAAGTACTACAAGGTGAGTAACCACTACGACGCCCTCGGTGTCAGCCAGGACGCCTCCACCGAGGAAATCAAGAAGGCCTACCGCAAGCTGGCCCGCAAGCTGCATCCGGACGTGAACCCCGGCCCGGAGGCAGCCGAACAGTTCAAGCAGGTCAGCCACGCGTACGAGGTGCTGTCCGACCCGCAGAAGCGGCGCATCTACGACACCACCGGCAACGAGAACGGCAACGACACCGGCTTCGGCGGCGGCTTCTCCGGGTCCGGGTTCGCCTTCCAGGACATCTTCGAAAGCTTCTTCGGCGGCGCCGGAGCGGGCGGCGCCGGTCCGGCCTCCCGGACCCGCCGCGGCCAGGACGCCCTGATCAACGTGCGGATCGACCTCAAGGACGCGGTCTTCGGCGTCAACAAGAAAATCGAAGTGGACACCGCCGTTGTCTGCCCCACCTGCGACGGCAGTTGCTGCCGCCCCGGCACCAGCCCGCGCACCTGCGACATCTGCGGCGGTTCCGGCCAGGTCCAGCGTGCGGTGCGGTCCATCCTGGGCCAGGTCATGACCACTGCCGCGTGCGGCAGCTGCCAGGGCTTCGGCACGGTCATTCCCGACCCCTGCAACGAGTGCAACGGTGAGGGCCGCGTCCGCAGCCGGCGTTCGCTGACCATCAAGCTCCCGGCGGGCGTCGGGACCGGAACGCGGATCCAGCTGGCCGGCCAGGGCGAAGCGGGCCCCGCCGGCGGCCCGCAGGGCGACCTGTATGTGGAAATCCGCGTGAACCCGGACAAGAACTTCATCCGCGAGGGCGACGACCTGCACGTCACGCTCTCGGTGCCGATGACCGCCGCCGCGCTGGGCACCGACCTTACACTGGACACCTTCGACGGCGAACAGGAAGTCAGCATCAAGCCCGGCACGCAGGCGGGCGAGACCCTCACCCTGCGCGGCCTGGGCGTGACCCACCTGCGCGGCTACGGTCGCGGCGACCTGCAGGTGCACGTGCATGTGGAGACTCCCAGCAAGCTGGATGCGGAGCAGGAGGACCTGCTGCGCCGGCTCGCCAGTGCCCGCGGCGAGGAATACACCGAGGGCAAGCTGGCGTCCTCCGGCACGGGCGTCTTTGCCCGCCTGCGGGACCGGCTCGGTAACCTCTAGGCGTGACCAGCCACCTGTTTTTCACAGCTCCGGGCGAGCTCGACGACGTTGCTCCGGGCGACAGCTTCACCCTGGCCGGGGACGAGGCGCGGCACGCCGTCACGGTCAAGCGGATCGAACCGGGTGAAGCCGTCGATCTGGCCGACGGGCGGGGCCGGCGGCTGGTAGGGGAGGCCGTTGCCGGCACCTCAGGCCAGCTCACCGTCCGCGCGCTCCGGATCCTGCAGGAGCCGCGGCCCGACCCGGAGTTGGTGCTGGTGCAGGCGCTGGCCAAGGGAAACCGCGACGAACTTGCCATCGAGGCGGCCACCGAACTGGGCGTCGATGCCGTGGTGCCGTGGCAGGCCGAACGCAGCATCGTGCGCTGGAAGGCGGACAAGGCGGCCAAGGGCGCGGCGAAATGGCAGCTGGCGGTCCGCGCGGCCGCCAAGCAGTCGCGGCGTGCCCGCGTTCCGGAGGTGGAGCCGCTGGTGGAACGGGCCGGGCTCTGTGCCCTGATCCGGGACAGCAGGCTCTCGCTGCTGCTGCACGAGGACGCCGCAGGCACTGTGGCCGACGCCGTGGAGGGGGCCGGGTTGGGTGCCGGCTCCTCCGTCGGGGAGCGCGGCGGAAACGGCGGCGGCGCTGCCTTGCCCGATGCCCGTACCGGCGGCGCGGGGCGCGTGCTGATGATCGTGGGCCCCGAAGGCGGGATGAGCCAGGCCGAAGTGGAGGCGATGCTCGACGCCGGGGCGGTGGCCGTGCGGCTGGGGCCGCACGTCCTGCGGTCCTCCACGGCCGGACCCGCCGCCTTGACCTTGCTCAGCGAGTTGCTGGGCCGCTGGCACTGACCACGTCGGTCAGCAGCACTGGCCTAGGTGATGGTGAAGACCTTGCTGTCCGCATTCTGCCGTTCGTCGGTCCGCCCGTCCTGGTCCTTTTGGAACACGTACAGCCGGTAGGTGCCCGGGTCCAGCTTCTGGCTGAACCGGAACTCGCCGATCTGCCCGCTGTCGGCATCAACGAGGGCCGTGCCGTCCTTGACCAGGTCGCCTTCGGACGTGTCGTCGGAGCCGGCCAGGCGGAAAATCTGCCAGCTCAGTTCCGATTCGTACGCGACGCCGCGGCCGAACACCTCCACGCGTCCGGCGGCGGTGGCACCGTCGGCCGGATCAATGATCCATACCGGGGCCGCCAGACTGCTGTTCCGGCCCATCGGCTGGCCCAGCGGCACATGGCCAAAGGCTTCGTAACCGTGATGTCCGTCCACCAGGATGACCACTTCCAGCGGATCGTCCGACGTGCTCAGCCCGGCGTTCGCCGCCGCGGCCGTGGCGGTGAAGACCAGTTGCTGCACGGCCCGTTCGGCGATGCCGGCATCCACGCGGCGGCTGAACGCGTCCGAGGAAATGTCCAGCGTGATGACCGACCCGTTGGTGATGGAGGCGCCCACCTTGCTCGCCGGGCTGAGCGGATTGAAGTAGTCCGGATCCAAGGGCTGCAGCCGCGTCAGCGCGGCCACCGCCGTCGTAATGGGATCACCCAGGTTCTCCGCCTGGCGGTATTCGCGGTACAGGAACACGTTCCCGGCGTTGGTGCCCAGCCAATAGACGGGGGAGAGCTCCGAGGAGCGCAGGGTCTCGACCGGCACGCTGGAGACCAGGGGGCTGCTGGCCGAAGCGGGGTCGGTGGGGTTGGGCATGGAGGTCTGTCCGCCTCCGCCACCGCCGGCGGCCTGCGGCGAGCATCCGAGCAGCACCAGCGATGAGGCAGTGACCAGGGCCAACCACGCACCGAAGCGGCGTGTTGGGACCGAGCCTGCAGGCTGCCGGAGCTGGTTGCTGGTGATGCTTTCGATCCCTTCTGACGTTGGCAATGACCGGGTTTTTGTGGGCCGAAAAGGGCTGCTGCCGCCTTTCCTGCCTCACTAGCTTGGCATACGGGAGGGGGGCTGATGGCTGCTTTAACCGGCGCTCAACCGGACTGATGCAGGATTGATGCAGGATCGATACCAAGGCGTTTTTCGTGCCCGCAGAGGACTGTGCGGCGGCTCGTGCCGTAGCATGGACGTGTACCGTCGGGACCGGATCCATTTCCGGTTACCGCCAGCAAGCGCCCACCGAAGGAGCGATGAAAGGCCACATCGGCCGGACTATGTCCCAATCACGCCTGGATGTCGATCCGCTGGGATCAAGCAGCCGTTCCGTCCATTTCGATTCGTCGGAACACATGGTCAGGGCGCTCGGCGCCCACGACGAGGTGCTGCGGGTCATCGAGTCGGAGTTCAGCGATGTGGACCTGCATGTACGCGGCAACGAACTTTCAATCACCGGCCCCGCCGACGCGGTGCAGCTCACGCTCAACGTGGTGGAAGAGATCCGCGCCCTGGCAGCGAAGGATACGAGGATCACCGCGCAGGTGGTCGCCCAGCTGCTGCGCATGCTCGGCGAACAGTCGGCGCAGCGGCCGGCAGAAGTCCTGACCCTGAACATCCTCTCCTCGCGCGGCCGCAACATCCGGCCCAAGACCCTGAACCAGAAGAACTACGTCGAAGCCATCGACAACCACACCGTGGTGTTCGGCATCGGCCCCGCGGGCACCGGCAAGACCTACCTGGCGATGGCCAAGGCGGTCCAGGCCCTGCAGCACAAAGAGGTCAACCGCATCATCCTGACCCGACCCGCCGTCGAGGCGGGGGAGCGGCTGGGCTTCCTGCCCGGCACGCTCAGCGACAAGATCGACCCGTACCTGCGCCCGCTCTACGACGCCCTGCACGACATGATGGACCCGGAATCGATTCCGCGCCTGATGGCCGCGGGCACCATTGAGGTGGCGCCGCTGGCCTACATGCGCGGGCGCACGCTCAACGACGCGTTCATCATTTTGGACGAGGCGCAGAACACGACCCCGGAACAGATGAAGATGTTCCTCACCCGGCTGGGCTTCGGTTCCAAGATGGTCGTGACCGGGGACGTGACGCAGATCGACCTGCCCGGCGGCACCAGCTCGGGCCTGAAGATCGTCAGCGAAATACTCGACGGCGTGGAGGACGTCCGCTTCTCCCGGCTGGACGCCACCGACGTGGTCCGCCACCGGCTGGTCAGCGACATCGTGACGGCGTACAGCCGCTGGGACGAGTCCCGCCGCGGCGAGGGCGGCCGGGACGAGTCGCGCCGCTCAGACGGCGGCCGGGGACCGCGCCGCGCACCCGCGGCCAGGCGGAAGACGGACGTGGAAGCCGGCCCGGAGGATCGAGCATGAGCATCGAGGTCAACAACGAATCGGCCGTCGCCGCCAACGAGGAAGAGCTGGTGCGGCTGGCACGGTTCGTGCTGGACTCGCTCTACGTCCATCCGGAGGCGGAACTGTCCATCATCATGGTCGACACCGAAGCGATGGAGCGGCTTCACATCGAGTGGATGGACGAGCCGGGCGCCACCGACGTGCTGTCCTTCCCGATGGACGAACTGCGTCCCGGCACCGCGATGAAGCCGGGCCCGCCCGGCGTGCTGGGCGACATCGTGATCTGCCCGCAGGTGGCGCAGGAGCAGGCAAAGAAGGCCGGCCACGGCCTGTTGGACGAAATGCTGCTGCTGACCACGCACGGCATCCTGCATTTGCTCGGTTTCGACCACGCCGAGCCGGCCGAGAAGGAAGAGATGTTCGGCCTGCAGCGCCAGTTGCTGTCCTCCTTCACCGGCAAGGCAGCCCCCACCGAAACCACCCTGTAGAGCCCGGCGATGCTCTGGATACTCGCCGCCATGACGCTGGCTTTCACGCTGTTCGCCGGGGTGCTGACCGCCGCCGAGGCCGCCTTTACCTACCTGCCGCGCCACGACGCCGAAAACCTGCTGCGTTCCGGGCGGAGCCGCAGCCTGCGCCTCATCCTGGCCTCGCCGGCGGCCCACATGCACGGGCTGCGTTTCTGGCGCGTCTGGTTCGAGATGGCAGCCGCCGTCGCCATCGCCCTGCTGTTCCACGACCTGCTGGACAACATCTGGCTGGCCGGACTGCTGGCCACCGTCACCATGGCCGCCGTCGGGTTCGTGCTGGTCGGGGTCTCCCCGCGGCAACTGGGCCGGATGCACGCCGGCGCCGTCGTGCTTTCCACCGCCTTGCTGGTCAGGCTGCTGTGCTCGATCCTCGGTCCCGTGCCCCAATGGCTGGTCCGTTTGGGCAGCGCGGTGGCCCCTAACGCGCCCCGCGCCGACGCGGCCTTCTTCACCGAAGAGGAGTTCCGCGAACTCGTGGACCGGGCCAACGAGTCCGACATGATCGAGGACACCGAGGCGGAACTGATCCACTCCGTCTTCGAGCTGGGCGATACCAAGGTCCGGGCGGTGATGGTGCCGCGCACGGACATGCTCAGCATCGACTCCGGCTCCACCCTGCAGGAGGCCATGACGCTGTTCCTGCAGTCTGGCTATTCACGGATCCCCGTGATCATGGACACCGCGGACCAGATCCGCGGCATCGTCTACCTGAAGGACGTGGCCGCCCGGATCCACGGCCGGGAGGACCACGGCGCCGGCATGCTGGTGGACCAGATCTGCCGCGAGGTCCGGTACGTGCCCGAGTCGAAGTCGGTCGGCGAGCTGCTGCAGGAAATGCAGCGCGAGTCCACGCACGTGGCCATCGTGATCGACGAATACGGCGGCACCGCCGGCCTGGTCACGCTGGAGGACCTCATCGAGGAGATCGTCGGCGAAATCGTCGACGAATACGACACCGAGCGCCCCGAAATCGAGGCGCTGCCGGACGGCCTGTACCGGGTCAGCGCGCGCACCGGTATCGACGACGTCGGCGAACTGTTCAATCTGGAGCTTGACGACGAAGAAGTGGACACCGTCGGCGGGCTGCTGGCCAAAAGCCTCGGCCGGGTGCCGATCGTCGGCAGCGAAGTGGAGCTGGACGGCCTGCACCTGCGCGCCGAACGGCTGGAGGGCCGGCGCAACCGCGTCAGCCATGTCCTGGCCTGGTACGAAGCGCCCGCCCGGGACCAGTACGCCAACGACGACGGCGCTGCCGCCGCCGATGACCCCGCCCGGATGCCCGGGACGGAGAGGGAACGATGACCAACCCCGAAAACGCCACCGGCGCCAACAGCACCGACAAGGCCGTGGCCATGCCGTCCAGCGGCTGGCCCAAGGACTACCGCGCCGGTTTCGTGTCGCTGGTGGGCCGCCCGAACGCGGGCAAGTCCACGCTGACCAACGCGCTGGTCGGGCAGAAGGTGGCCATCACCTCCGCCAAACCGCAGACCACGCGGCACACCATCCGCGGCATCGTGCACCGGCCGGATGCCCAGCTAGTGCTGGTGGACACTCCCGGCCTGCACCGGCCCCGGACCCTGCTGGGGCAGCGGCTGAACGACCTCGTGGCGGACACGCTTGCCGAAGTGGACGCGATCGGCTTCTGCCTGCCGGCCAACGAGAAGATCGGCCCCGGCGACCGCTTCATTGCCAACCAGCTGGCCGCCCTGTCCGGCAAGCCCGTGGTGGCACTGGTAACCAAGACGGACCTGATGGACAAGCAGGCGCTGGCCGAGCAGCTGCTGGCGGTCGCGGCACTGGGCGCGGAGATCTTCGGCCCGGACGGCTTCGCCGACATCGTGCCGGTTTCCGCCGCCAAGGGAGACCAGGTCCAAACGGTCGCCGATGTGCTGGTCCGGCAGATGCCGCTGTCGCCGCCGCTCTATCCCGACGGAGAGCTCACGGACGAACCCGAAGCCGTGATGGTGGCCGAACTGGTCCGGGAGGCGGCGCTGGAGGGGGTACGCGACGAACTGCCCCACTCGCTGGCCGTGGTGGTCGAGGAGATCGTTCCGCGCGAAGGCCGCAGCGCCGACAACCCGCTGCTGGATGTCCGGGTGAACCTCTTCGTGGAACGTCCGTCGCAGAAGGCCATCATCATCGGCAAGGGCGGGGAGAGGCTCCGCGACGTCGGCACCCGCGCGCGCAAGGGGATCGAGGGCCTCCTGGGCACCCGCGTCTACCTTGACCTGCACGTAAAAATAGCCAAGGACTGGCAGCGCGACCCCAAGCAGCTGGTGCGGCTCGGTTTCTGAGCCTCCGGCGCCGCCGGGAACTTTCCCCGGCCGCAACCCGTAGAATACTTAGCGGCCAGTGATGGGCTGGCCGCGTCTTTTTTATCTGGCTTACAACCGTGCAGAGGGGTATCCCGTGGATCATCGCGGCAGTTCCGGTGATGACCCGCAGACCCCGACGGGACAGCCGTCCGCGGGGCAGGATCCCGCCCCGCGGTCACCGGCCGGCGGCGCGCCGCGGCGCGCGCAGGCGCGGGCCGCCAATCCGAGGCACATGGGCCGCGGGCCCAAACTGCTGTGGCTGAAGGTCGTGGCGGGCGCGCTGGCGCTGGCCCTGGCGGCCGGTGTGGGCGTCGTGGTGTTCAAAATCGTGGGCCTGCGCGACAGCATCAGCACCTCGCCGCTGAACCTGGGCACCGGCGCCCAAGGGCTGCCGGTGGACCTGAGCCGTGATCCCGTGCAGATCCTCATCCTGGGTACCGACACACGCGCCGGCAGCGACGGCCGGTACGGCTCGGACGGCTCGTCGGCCGGCTTCGGCAAATCGGACGTGATGATGCTGATGAACCTGTCCGCGGACCGGGAGCGGGTCACCGTCGTCAGCCTGCCGCGCGACCTGCTCACCACCATCCCCACCTGCACCGATCCGGAGACCGGCGAGGTGTACCCGGAGCAGCAGGAAGCCCAGCTCAATGCCGCCCTGACCTATGGCGGCCCCGGCTGCACCGTGGCGGCCGTCAACGAAATGACAGGCCTGGAGATAGACCACTTCATGATGGCCGACTTCAACGCCGTCAAGGAGCTCTCCACGGTGATCGGCGGCGTGGAAGTCTGCGTCAACGAGCCCATTAATGACACCTACTCCAAGCTGCGGCTCCCGGCCGGCGTGAGCACCGTGCAGGGCGAGCAGGCGCTGGCGTTCCTGCGCACCCGGCACTCCTTCGGCGACGGCGGAGACCGCGGCCGGATCCGTGCGCAGCAGAGCTTCCTGGCGTCCATGGCCCGCAAGATCCAGTCCGAAGGCACGCTGACCAACGTGCCCCGCCTCTACTCCATCGCCGAGGCCGTGGTCAACAACCTCACGGTGGACGAAGGCCTGGCCGAGGTTTCCCGGCTGCTGGCCCTGGCCGACCGGGTCAAGAGCGTTGACCTGGGGAAGGTCGCGTTCGTCGCGCTGCCCACTAAGAGCGCCCCCATGGACGAGAACCGCCTGGTCTTGGACGAGGAACCGGGACAGGCCCTGTTCCGGATCCTGCGCCAGGACGGCGACGTCACCGCACCGGAGGTCAACACCGCCGGGTCGCCCGACCCGACGACGACGGGGGAGGCCGGCGGAGAACCCGCGGCCGGCGCCTCGGGCGGCGGCACCCCGTCCCCGACGGCAACCGACGACGGCGGGCCGACGGCCGGGGCGACGACCGCGCCGGGCGGGGACCCGACGGCCGGCGTGCCGTCCTTCGACCCGGCCGTGCAGCCCGTCGAGGTAATCAACGCCTCCGGCGCGGCCGGCCGCGACGAGGAACTGGCCGAACAGCTGCAGGCGCTGGGGTACCTGCTGGCGGCCCCGGGCGACGGCGGATCCGAACGCACCACCACGCAGCTGTTCTACTCGGCCGGATTCGAACACGTGGCCCTCTCCCTCGCGGAAGAACTGAACGTCCCCCGGGCCAACGTCCTCGCCTCCGGCGACCACTACGGCGTCGCGCTTTCGGTCGGTCGGGACTTCGCCAGCGGTACGCAACTGGCCGAGACCGGCGGCGTGGCCGGCGGCTTCAAGGGCCAGACCGCCGACCAGGTCACCTGCCAGCAGCCCGGCGCCTTCTAGCAGCCGCTACCAGATCCTGACCCGCTCGGCCGGGTCGAGCCACAGCCCGTCGCCCGGAGCGGTGCCGAACGCTTCGTGGAACGCGTCCAGGTTGCGCACCACCTGGTTGCAGCGGAACTCGTTCGGGGCATGCGGGTCGATCGCCAGCCGGCGCGCCGCCTCCTCCGAACGGATCTTCTGCCGCCAGCACTCGGCCCAGGAGTAGAAGAACCGCTGGCTGCCGCTCAGCCCGTCAATCACCGGGGCTTCCCGGCCCGCCAGGCTCAGCCGGTACGCGCGGTACGCGATGGCCAGCCCGCCGAGGTCGCCGATGTTCTCGCCCAGGGTGAGTTCGCCATTGACCGTGTTGCCGGGAGCCTCCGCCGGACTGAGCGCCGAGTATTGGGCCACCAGCTGGCCGGTGAGCCGCTCGAAGGCGGCCCGGTCTTCGTCGGACCACCAGTTCCGCAGCGCGCCGGTGCCGTCGTACTGCGATCCCTTGTCGTCGAAGCCGTGGCCGATCTCGTGGCCGATGACCGCACCGATGGCGCCGTAGTTCGCCGCGGCGTCGGCGTCGGCGTCGAAGAAGGGCGGCTGCAGGATCGCCGCGGGGAAGACGATCTCGTTCATCGTCGGCATGTAGTAGGCGTTGACGGTCTGCGGCGTCATGTGCCACTCGGCCTCGTCGATGGGCTTACCCAGCTTCGCCAGGTTGCGCCGGACCTCGAACTCGTTGGAGGCGAGGACGTTGGACCAGACATCGTTCCCGGGCACGAAGGCGGAGTAGTCGATCCACTTCTCCGGGTAGCCGATCTTGGTGCGGAAGGCCGCCAGCTTCTCCAGCGCTTTCCCGATCGTTGCGCTGCTGAGCCACGGCAGGGCGGAGATGCTCTCCCGGTAGGCGGCCAGCAGGTTGGCGACCAGTTCTTCCATCCGTTCCTTATGCGCCGGCGGGAAATGCCGCGCCACGTATTCCTGCCCGATGGCCTCCCCGAGGGCGCCTTCCACCAGGGACACGCCGCGCTTCCACCGCTCCTTGAGTTCCGGGGTGCCGCTGAGGGTGCGGCCGTAGAAGCCGAAGTGCGTCTGGACCGCTTCGTCGTGAAGATAAGGCGCCGCCGTCGTCAGCACGTGGAGCCGCAGCCAGGCCTGCCAGGCCTCCAGCGGCTCGCTGTCCAACAGGGCGTCGAGCGTGCCGAGGAACCCGGGCTGGCAGACCACCAGCTCGGCCGCGCCGCCCGCTTCGGGGCCCAGTGCCGCCAGCCAGTCAGGCATCCAGTCCGCCATGGCGGCCACCTGCCCGGCGGTGCGCAGGTTGTAGGTCTGCTGCGGGTCGCGGCAGGAGACCTTGTCCATGTGGCCGGCCGCCAGCTTGTGCTCCAGATCCAGTGCCGCGTCCGCCTGCACCGGGTCGAAGCCGGCCAGTTGCAGCATCTTCCGGGCGTAGTCCCGGTAGGCCTCGCGGATGGGGCCGAAGTCGTCCTCGCGGTAGTACGCCTCGTCCGGCAGGCCCAGTCCCGCCTGGTACAGGTAGATCAGGTAGCGGGTGGGGTCGCCGGCGTCGTTGTTGACGAAGAACGCGAGCGGATACGCGGCGCCGCTGCGGCTGAAGGCCCCGATGGCCTCGCGCAGCCCGTCCCGGTCGGAAATCTTCGCGATCGCGGCGAACTGCTCCGCCAGCGGCGAGAAGCCCTTGGCCTCGGCCGTGTCGGTGTCCATGAAACCGGCGTAGAGGACGCCGATCTTACCCGCCGGGCTGGTGGGATCCGGGTGCGCGGCGGCGTCTTCGATGATGGCCCGCACGGATTCTTCGGATGCGTCGCGCAGGGCCGTGAAGGAGCCTTCCAGCGCCCGGTCGTCGGGTATGGCGGTCTCCGCCAGCCACTTCCCGTTCACGTGCCGGAAGAGGTCGTCCTGCGGGCGGACGGCCGGGTCGACGTTGGACAACACGATGCCGGAGCGGCTCATGTGCGCCTCATTTCTTCGTTGCTTTCATCTATTCCCTCACATCCTACGCACCGTGCTAGTGTGAAATTGTGCGCGCAGGAATGCTCCTTCTTAGCTGCCGCGGCGAGGCCACGCGAACTACTGTTTGACAGGCCGAACCCTCGCTGCGGAGTTTGTGTTGCCCGGCCAAAATTTTTCGATTAGCTCACATGAGAAAAGGCCACACACCAAAATGCGAAACGCACAAAAGTCCTCCGGAATGCCCATCCATAAGTACATTCCCTTCCAGGACCAGATCGCCGTAGAACTGCCCGACCGCACCTGGCCGGACAAAGTGATGACGAAGGCCCCGCGCTGGTGCGCCGTGGACCTGCGCGACGGGAACCAGGCGCTGATCGATCCGATGAGCCCCGAACGCAAGCACAAGATGTTCGACCTGCTGGTGAAAATGGGCTACAAGGAGATCGAAGTCGGTTTCCCGTCCGCATCGCAGACCGACTTCGACTTTGTCCGCCAGCTGATCGAAGGCGACCGGATCCCCGATGATGTGACCATCCAGGTCCTCACGCAGTCCCGCGAGCACCTGATCGAGCGCACCTACGAGTCCATCGCCGGCGCCGGCCGCGCCATCGTGCACCTGTACAACTCCACCTCCGTGCTGCAGCGGCGGGTGGTGTTCCGGGAAGACCAGGACGGCATCGTGGACATCGCCTTGCAGGGCGCCCGGCTGTGCCGGAAGTATGAAGAGGGCCTGAAGGGCACCGAGATCACCTACGAATACTCGCCCGAGTCCTACACCGGCACGGAACTGGAATTCGCGGCCCGCATTTGCAACGCCGTCACCGACGTCTTCGAGATCTCCGCCGACCGGAACGTCATCCTGAACCTGCCGGCCACGGTGGAGATGGCCACCCCGAATGTCTACGCCGATTCCATCGAGTGGATGTCGCGGAACCTGAACAACCGCGAGAACGTGATCCTCTCCCTGCACCCGCACAACGACCGCGGCACCGGGGTGGCGGCGGCGGAACTGGGCTACCTGGCCGGCGCCGACCGGATCGAGGGCTGCCTGTTCGGCAACGGCGAGCGGACCGGCAACGTGGACCTGGTGACGCTGGGGCTGAACCTGTTCAGCCAGGGCATCGACCCGATGATCGATTTCTCCAACATCGACGAAGTGCGCCGCACCGTCGAATACTGCAACCAGCTGCCGGTGCCCGAACGCTCCCCGTACGGCGGCGACCTGGTGTTCACCGCATTCTCCGGCTCCCACCAGGACGCCATCAAGAAGGGCTTCGAGGCCATGGAGGCCGACGCGGACGCCCAGGGCAAGACGGTGGACGAACTCGTCTGGGCGGTGCCCTACCTGCCGGTCGATCCGAAGGACCTGGGCCGCAGCTATGAAGCCGTGATCCGGGTGAACTCGCAGTCCGGCAAGGGCGGCGTGGCCTACCTGCTCAAGCACGAGCACAACCTGGACCTGCCGCGCCGCGCCCAGATCGAGTTCTCGGGCGTCATCCAGCGGCGCACGGACACCGTGGGCGGCGAGGTCAGCCCCGCGCAGCTGTGGGAGACCTTCACCGACGAGTACCTGCCGACCCCGGACAACCGGTGGGGCCACTACACCCTGGGATCCGTCAAGACCGACAGCGCCGATGACGGTTCCTTCCAGCTGACCGCCACCATGGGCGTGGACGGCGTCCAGAGCCGCCGCACGGCCGAAGGCAACGGCCCGATCGCCGCGCTGCTGGAAATTTTCCGGCAGGACGGCGTGGATGTGCGGGTACTGGACTACACCGAGCACGCGCTCTCCGAGGGCGGCAACGCCCGGGCCGCCGCCTACGTGGAGTGTGCCGTGGGCGACCGGGTGCTGTGGGGCATCGGCATTGACACGAACACCACCATGGCCTCCCTGAAAGCCGTCGTGTCCGCGGTGAACCGCGCCATCCGCGACGAAGGCGCCAAGGCCGCCGGCTCGCTCTAGGGAACCGTCCAGCGGGCTTCCCTGCCGTGCCGCGGCGGGGGAGCCCGCTTTAGTGGGAGAATGGGACGGTGTCCAACAGATCCTTCGCCTCCCGCACGTACCGGGACCAGGGCGTCATCCTGCGGACCCACAAACTCGGCGAGGCCGACCGGATCATCACGCTGCTCACCAGGCAGCACGGCCAGATCCGGGC
>NZ_JBNHHC010000044.1:0-36716 GCF_059091865.1 Arthrobacter sp. B0316-1-20
TACTCGCCGGTGCTGAAGGTGACCTTCAAGGTTGAGGCAACCCGTGTTGAGCAGCGCACCGACTTCGACCGCCTGATCGTCGACGTCGAAACCAAGGCCTCCATTGCACCGCGCGACGCCGTCGCCTCTGCCGGAACCACCCTGGTTGAACTGTTCGGCCTGGCCCGCGAGTTGAACACCGCCGCCGAAGGCATCGAGATTGGCCCGAGCCCCACGGACGCCGCCCTGGCTGCCGACATGGCCCTGCCGATCGAGGACCTGGAACTGACCGTCCGTTCCTACAACTGCCTTAAGCGTGAGGGCATCCACACCGTGGGTGAACTCGTAGCCCGCTCCGAGGCCGACCTGATGGACATCCGCAACTTCGGTGCCAAGTCCATCGACGAGGTCAAGGCAAAGCTGGTGGAACTGGGTCTGTCGCTGAAGGATTCGCCCCCTGGGTTCGATCTGGCTGCCCGCGCCGCAGCCATCGACGAGGACGAAACCTTCGAGGACGAACTCTAAAACGCAAGAATTCTGCCGCCACGGCGCTCGGGAGCGCACAGCGGCACCATTGAGGAGAAAACATAATGCCTACCCCCGCTAAGGGTCCGCGCCTCGGAGGCGGTCCTGCCCACGAGCGCCTGATGCTCGCCAACCTGTCCGCCGCGCTCTTCGAGCACAAGCGGATCACCACCACGGTCACCAAGGCCAAGCGCCTGCGCCCGTTCGCCGAGCGCCTGATCACGTTCGCCAAGCGCGGCGACCTGGCCTCGCGCCGCCGCGTGCTGGCAGTGATCAGCAACAAGGGCATCGTGCACGAGCTGTTCACCGACATCGCGCCGGTGATGACCAACCGCGACGGCGGCTACACCCGCATCACCAAGATCGGCAACCGCAAGGGCGACAACGCCCCCATGGCCGTCATCGAACTGGTGATGGAGCCGGTGTCCCCGAAGCAGGCCGTCGTGAACGAGGCCGAGAAGGCCACGGCCAAGGCTGCCCCGGCTCCGGTCGAGGAAGAGACCGCTTCGGCCGAGTCCGCTGCATCGCCCGAGTCGGCGCAGTCCGGCGATTCCGCTGACTCTCCCGAGTCCGCAGAGTCCGCTCCGTCGGCCGAGTCCGCCGAGGAAGCTGCCGAAGAGAAGAAGTAGTTCTTCGCCTTCACTGCTTGAAGCCCGCCGTCCCCTTCCGGGGCGGCGGGCTTTTGCGTATCTCAAAGCCCCTCATGACGACGCCGGGGCTCGCCGCGGGGGAGCGGGGTCCGTTCCCGCGGGAGCTTGGTGCTGCCGGTTTGCCGCGACGGGGCCGCCACGTCGACACCAGCGCGAAGGCCAGCAGCAGCTCGGCAACGTCTCCGCCGTAATACATCAGTTCGCCGGCAAGCCTCAGCTCGGCGGCCGGCGCCGGGACCTGGACGAACAGCCCCGCGTAGAGCAACTGGGACAGGACCGCATGGCCGGCGATGGCCACGCCCAGCACCACCAGCCGCGCCGGCACGGAGGGCCTGAGCGGTGCCGGGTCGGGCCCGGCGATCACCCAGGCGAAGAGGCAGCCGGCGGCCAGGAAGTGCAGGTGGACGGCGTGGTGCAGCAGCGGGGTGTCCGCCGCGAGGCTGTAGAGCGGCGTGAAGTACAGCCCAGCCAGCCCGCCGAGGGTGAGGACCAGCGCAGTCGCGGGGTTGGCCACCAGATGGACCGGGCGTGAGCGCAGCATCCTTCCGATCACCCTGCCGCAACGGCGCGGCACCGACCTCAGCAGCAGGGTCACCGGCGCACCAAGCACCAGCCCGATCGGCGCATACATGCCAATCAGCAGGTGCTGGACCATGTGGGCCGGCAGCCCGCCGGGCGGCAGCGGCATCAGCTGCGGCGCGAGGCCCAGCGCCAACAACAGCGCGCCGGCGAGGAACGAAACGGTCCGCCGGCGGCCCCAGCCGCGGTCCTCACGGTTCCGCAGCCACGCCAACGCCAGGTAGGCGACGGCTGCCGCCGCCACGAGGGCCGGCGGCAGCACGCCGTCGAACACTGCCGGCTGATGGTTGTGGGCCGAGTGGGCGCCGATCATGCCGGTTCCCGCCCGGGGGTGCCAGCCCTCAGGTCTACCACCCGCCCGGACCGTTGCAGCAGCCAGCCGCCGATCACCAGCAGCGCCCCGAACATCAGGAAGAGAATGTCGGCCAGCATCTGGTACTCGCCGCCGATGACGTGGTGAATCGCGAGGAGGTGGTGGTCGATGATCCCCTCCACGAGATTGAAGAGTCCCCAGCCGAGCAGCATCCAGCCCCAGAGGGTCCGGGATGCCCACACCCGTCCGCGCGAGGTCGTCACCCGCGAGTACAACAGCCCCAGCCCGATCAGCATGGCCAGCCAGGTCACCGTATGGAACAGGCCGTCCCACAGCGTGTTCATCTGCAAGCCGTGGACGGTGTTCGCCGGGTACGAACCGACGTCGATGTTCGCGGTGTCCGCGCTCGTGAGCATGTGGTGCCACTGCAGGATCTGGTGCAACAGGATGCCGTCCACGAAGCCGCCGAGCCCCACCCCGAGGACGATCCCGGGCAGGGCGATCCGGCGGTTGTGATCCGTGGTGGTTGCCGTTCCGGGGCTGCCTGCCATCGCTCCTCCGAACCTCGCGGTCCCGCCCGTGAGTGCGGGCGCTGTCCCAGCAACATAGACCGAATGCCCGCCCCCGTCGACAGTCCGCCGACGTCTGGCAGGTCGCCCGCCTTCAACCGGGACGGGGCGCCGGCTGCATCCGGGACCCTCGGGGGCTCCCGGTAGCATGGAATCCATGCCTCCGACTGTTTCCCCCGTCCCCGGCCGGGACGGCGCTCCCTTGCGTGTCCGCCTGGATCTTGCGTACGACGGCGGCCCCTTCAGCGGGTGGGCCGTGCAGCCCGGCCGGCTGACCGTGCAGGGCGCGCTCGAGGAGGCGCTGGCAATCATGATCCGCCGGCCGGTCCGGCTGACGGTTGCCGGCCGCACCGACGCGGGGGTCCACGCCCGCGGGCAGGTGGTGCATTTCGACCTGGACCCGGGGGAGTGGCACGGCTTGGCCCGCGGCCGCGAGGTCGATCCCGCCGAAGCCCTGGTCCGGCGCCTGCGCGGCGTGCTGGCCAAGGTGCTCGGCGGCCGCGTCGGCGCCCCGGTACCCTATCGCGACCTTGCCGGGGCCATCGAGGTTAAGCGCGCCGCCGTCGCCCCCGACGGATTCGACGCCCGGTTCTCCGCCCTCTGGCGCCGCTACAGCTACCGGATCGCCGACCGGGCCGAGACGTGGGACCCGCTGTCTCGCAACACCACGCTGTGGCACAAGCACGCCGTCGACGTCGATCTCCTGAACCGCGCAGCCGCCAGGCTCCTGGGCATCGGCGACTTCCTGGCGTTCTGCAAGCCCAGGGAAGGCGCCACCACCATTCGGGAGTTGCAGAAGTTCGAATTCGCCCGAGGAGCCGACGGCGTGGTCACGGCCACGGTGCAAGCAGACGCGTTCTGCCACAACATGGTGCGTGCCCTGATCGGCGCATCGTTGTTGGTGGGCAGCGGCGAGCAGGCGCCGGAGTGGCTGCGCGACCGGATGCTGGCGAAGGTAAGGGACTCGAAGAGCAAGCTGGCTCCGCCGCACCCGTTGGTGCTGGAAGAGGTGCTCTATCCCGACGGCGGCGAACTGCTGCTCCGGGCAGAGCTGACCCGGGCAAAACGCGCCGATCCGGACGAGGGGTGAGGGTGGTTGCTTCCGGCGGTTCCCCCATAAGCCGCCGGAAGCCATAACCGGTGATTCCGGATCCCCCAGCAGGTCCCTTGGACCGTGGGCATAACTCTTGCACGGTGGCCGCCGTCAGCTCAATAGTTTCAGACGTCTGACTTCTTCAGCCGTTACCGCCGTGTCACGCGATCGGCGGGTGAAGCTAGGCGGCCTGCGGTGTCAGTTCGGCACGGAGTGGCCAGTCCTGGCCTTCCAGAATGACTTGGGCGCTGACGCCGGTGTGCACGTTGACCACGATCGGGGCCATCAGGTTCACGGTGGTCCCCGATTCGCCGGGGTTGGCCACCACCAGCACCATGGCGTCCTCGGAGGCATTGAGGTCCAGGGCGGCACGGTCGTCGTCGGAAATCACGGGGGTGTACTGGTTCAGGTAGGTCGCCGCGTCCAGGACGAAGAGGCGCTTGCCCGGTTCGGCCACGGGCTGCAGGGAGTACAGCCCGGCCGCTCCCGCGATCTCGTCGAGGGTGAAATCGACCAGCGGTGCCAGTCCCGGGGGAGGGGCCACGAAGGTCAGCGCGGCGCTCATCGCAGGAAGTCCATCAGGGTTGGCTGCAGCACCCGAGCCGTGACCTGCAGGGCGGCCTGATAGGCCACCTCTTGCATCTTCAGGTCCAGGATGACCTTTCCGATATCCGGATCCTCGATCCCGGAGCGGCGGGCTTCAAGCGAAACAGCTTCGTCCAAGTTCGTCTCCTGCGCTTTCAGGATCTGGGCGTGGCGGGTACCGACCTCGGCGCGTGCGTTGATCACGGTGTTCAGCCGGACGTCGATGTCGTTCAGGTGGCTGCTGATGTCGACTCCTGCCCGGAGCTTGGACGTCAAGGTGTCGATCAGGGCAAACACGGAGTTGCCGGCACTTCCGTCTGCCGGGTCGCTGCCGAAGATTTTCGCGCCATCAGCGTCCGCTCGAACTGTCAGGTCGGGGCCAATCCGACGATCAACCGTAGAGTCGGGGCCCGTGAAGGTGTATGTTGCCGAGCCGTCGGCGTAGGCGAAGACCGCTGCGCCATCCGAATTGCCCGCAAACACGCTGCGACCCAGGTACTTGGTGTTGGCGGCATCCAGCAGGCTTCCCTTGATGCTTTCCAGTTCGAGCGCGATGGCTTCGCGGCCGGTGGGGGACACCGATCCATTGGTTGCCTGGATGGTCAGATCCCGGGCCTTGTTTAGCAGCGAAGTGACATTTCCGAGGGCTGAATCCGATGTAGCCAACCAACCGTTGGCATCATCGATATTGCGCTTGTACTGCTCGTTTGCCCGCAGATCCGCACGGGTCCGCATGGAATCGGCGGTGCCCGTCGGGTTGTCCGAGGGGCGGGCAATCAGCGACTCTCCGGCGGCCAGCTCCTGCAGCTTGGCAATACGCGCCATATTGTCCTGCAGGTTGCGCTGGGCGAAGCTGCTCATCGTTTGGTTGGTGACTCTTGAAATCATGGCTACCTCCCGACCAATCCGGTGCGGTTGATCAACGTATCGAGCATTTCATCAATGGCCGTCATCACCCGGGCCGCGCCCTGGTAGGCGTGCTGGTATGTCAGCAGGTTGACGTTCTCTTCGTCCATATCCACCGACGCGTTGGACAACTGCAAGGTCTTGGCAGACTGGGACGCGATATCCGCGAGGTTGGACTGCTGGAGCTCCGTCTTCGCCGCTACGCCGATGGTCGTGACGATGTTCTCCCAAAATCGATCCGGAGATTCGGAGCCGATGCCGAGCTGGGCCATCTTGTCTGCATTTGAACCGTCGAGGCTGCCGCCCGAGGCCGCGGAACCGGTGGCCAACTGTGCGACGCCGGTGACTGATACGGAGATTCCCAGCGCGGCAGGCACGCCGTCACTCGATGGGGGAAAGCTGAAAAAATCGCTTCCGGCCGTACCGCCACGCGTTACGCCTGTGGTGTGGACGTCGTTCACAACGCGCGCCAGCTCGGTGGCGAAGTCGTTGTAGTCCTTGGCTGCGCTTCGCAGCGGGCCGCCATCGGTGCCGCTCAGCATGGACATCGCGCCTGCGATTTCGCCGCCGTCGAGAACCACCGGCATGCCGACCCGACTCGGACTCGCCCACTCAAGACGCACGCCCTTGGTGCCGGAGATGTCCGTATCCGAGTCCGCTGTAACGGCGATTCGCTGGGCACTGGAACCGGTGACAATCGCATTGCCGCCGATCAGCACATCCACCTGCCCGTCGCCGCCGTGGCGAACCGTGGCTCCGGTGAGGGCAGCCAGCCGTTCGGTCAGCAGGTTGCGGTGGTCCATTAGCTCGTTGGCGGACCCTCCGTTGGCGACGGCAAAACGAATCTTCTCGTTGAGGTTGGCTACCTGGGACGCAGCGCCGTTGACCTCCGCGGTCATTGTGTCCACATCGGAGCGCAGGCGGGAGAACTGCTCGCGAACCTCCTGGTAACCGCGCTTGATCATGTTGGCCAGGATGTTCGCCTCCTCCAGCACCACCGCGCCGGCAGCGCCGTCATCGGGCCGGTTCGACAGGGCCTGCCAGGAAGCCCAGAACTCCTGAAGCTGCGTCGAGATGCCGTATTGGCCCGGCTCGCGCAACGACGCCTCCAGGCCGGACATCGTATTGGCGCGCACGGCAGAATAGCCGGCGACACCGGCCGAGAACCGAACGCGCGTGTCCAGGTGCATGTCACCCAGACGCGCAATCGCGTCCACGGAAACGCCTTGGCCGATCTGCACTCCGCCGGTCAGCAGGCCGGTGCGGTCGAGGGCTCCGATGGACGAGGTGCTGACCCGCTGGCGGGTGTAGCCCTCGGTATTGGCGTTGGCGATGTTCTGGCCCACCACGTTCAAACCTTGGCGGGCGGCCACCAGACCGGTGTACGCGGTGTTCAGGCCGCTGAAGGTACTCACTGCGAAAACCTCAGATCGTTGTGTCGAACAGCTGGGAGCGGTTGCCCGAAAGCCCTGCCGTCCCCTGCGAGTCGTAGGTCCCGGCATCGGGATTGAAATTGGCCAGCGTTTCCTGGGTGGAGCGGGCCGCCGCACGCAGGAACTTCTCGTTCACGTCGCGCAGTTCGCGGATCTGCAGGGTCAGCTGGGTCAGCGCCTGCAGATGTCCCGTGAAGATCTCGCCCCAAGGACCCACCGGAGCCTGTTCGGTCAGCTCCCGCAGCGTGGCGCCTTCCGGCGTACCCCATTCCCGGGCCAGTGCGGCCACCTCCACCGTGCGGGCCAGGCCGGCGTCGCGCAGTCTCTCCAACACCTGTTCCACCTCCCGGGTGGCGTGCTGCAGCCACCGGGACTTGCCGGCGGTCAGGAGCAGCTGCTCCTCCTCGAGTTTGAAGACCAGCAGTTCAAGAAGTTCGCGTTCGTGCCACAGCATGGCGGACAGTTCATGGGCTCCCATGTCAGGCACCTCCCCTGGTTGATTCTGCGGACACAACCCCCGCGGGTCCGCGTCAAAAAGCCGCACTAGATGAACAAGAAGTAACGGCATGGCTACATTCCTATCTATCGGCAGCACCACCCCCTTGCGTTAGGAGCAATTGATGGTAGGTTTCACCAAGAGATGAATCGTTCTTCCAAGGCCGCACCCCTTGGTAGCTGGGATGGTTCGTCCACGTATTTCTGGGCACGGAGGGGGACATGTCAGTGAATCGTGCTGACCGCAATGCACTGGTGGTTGAGAACCTCCCGCTCGTCGGATATCTGGTCTCCGAAGTGTGCGCCAAAGCCACCCACCTTTCCCGCGACGACCTCGCCTCTGCCGGCTCGGTAGCGCTCATCACCGCCGCCGACGCCTTTAATCCGGATCTCGGCGTTCCCTTCGGCGCCTTTGCCCGCCGTCGCATTATCGGCGCCTTTGCCGACGAGATGCGGGCCATCGACTGGGCTCCCCGCTCCGTTCGCAAGCGGATCAAACAAACGCTGTCCGTCCGCGAAACCCTGACCGCCGAACTCGGCCGCTACCCGAGCGTCGACGAGCTTGCCGCCGCTCTCGGGGTGGACCGCGAGACCGCGGAGGCGGCCATAGACGATGCCTCCCGCACCGTCTCCGCCCTGGATGACACCACGGCCGAATTCCTGGTCTCCGAGACGGCGTCGCCCGAAGGCTCACTCCTCACCGAGGAGCGGCTGGCCTTCCTGAAGGCCGCCGTGCACCACCTTCCCGCGAAGATGCGCTACATCGTGGAGCAAATCTACTTCGAGGACCGCACCGTGAAGGAAATCGCCGAAGAGCTCGGCGCTACCCACTCGGCCGTCTCCCAGCAGCGCTCCGAGGCCATCCGCCTCCTCCGGGACGGCCTGCACACCCACTATTCCGACGACGACGGCGCCAGCCATGTGCCCGAGTCACGGATCGCTCCCTCCCGCCGGAAGGCATACCTGACTGCGCTGGCCGACCAGACCATCGGCGGGATTACACGCTTCGCCGCCACGCAGCCACGGGCCGCGGTTTCTTGACCTGTTCGCAGCAGCCGGCCCCGGCGGCCCGCACCGCGAAAAATTCTTTGCACTTCTCCTAACGGATCCTCGTAATCCTCCGATAGCTACAAGTGCCAGCCCATGGACGGGCCGGTGAATTTGTACCATCTCATGGAGGAGTTTCATCATGGCTTTCGCCATTAACACCAACGTTGCGGCCCTGAACTCGTACCGCAACCTGTCGAACACCCAGAACGACATTTCCAAGTCCCTGGAGAAGCTGTCCACCGGCCTGCGCATCAACCGCGCTGCCGATGACGCAGCCGGCCTGTCCATCTCCGAGGGCCTGCGCTCGCAGGTCAACGGCCTGAACGTTGCCGCCCGCAACGCCCAGGACGGTGTCTCGGTTATCCAGACCGCTGAAGGTGCGCTCACCGAGGTCCACTCCATCCTGCAGCGCATGCGCGATCTTGCCGTTCAGGGCGCGAACGACTCGAACAACGCCGACGCCCGCGGTGCGATCGCTAAAGAAGCAACGCAGTTGGGTGAGGAACTGGCTCGTGTTGCCTCTTCTGCCAACTTCAACGGAGCCAAGCTCTTGCAGGGCGGCACGATGACCTTCCAGATTGGCGCAGACGGCTCTGCCGACAACGCGTTGACCGTCAACCTCGGCAATGTTGCAACTGCGGTCACAGGTCTGGCGAAGGGCGACATCACTGATGCGGCCGGTGTAGCAACGACTATGGCCGGTGACGTCTTCAAGGTTGGCACCAACGTCGAGGCCCAGGACACGATCAAGGCGATCGATGCGGCTATCAAGAACGTCTCCGGTCAGCGTGCGGATCTCGGCGCCTCCCAGAACCGCTTCGAGACCGCGATCAAGTCGATCAATGTTTCTGCGGAAAACCTGTCGGCTTCGGAATCCCGTATCCGCGACACCGACATGGCTTCGGAAATGGCTAAGTTCACCAAGAACCAGATCATGTCCCAGGCCGGCACTGCGATGCTGGCTCAGGCCAACCAGATCAACCAGGGTGTGCTGCAGCTCCTCGGCTAAATCCGGGTAGCTAACGGCTGAATGCGGCCCGGCAGCGAGGCGAACGAATTGGACCTCACACTCTTCGCTGCCGGGCGTCAGCATTTCTTCTAGTAAACAGGCTTCTTTCAGGAGGAACTGGCGTGGCGTTTTCGATCGGCGGCATGGTCAGCGGTTTGGATACCGCCACCATGATTAATCAGCTCATGCAGCTGGAAGCGCGCCCGCAATCACTCCTGAAAAACAAGGTTTCCAGCACCCAGACGCTGGTCAGCGCTCTCCAAGGGCTGAACACGCGGATCGCCGATCTCGGAAAAACGGCGACCGAGACGTCCAAAGCCAATTCTTTGAACATCTACTCCGGCACCAGCAGTTCGGAGAAGATCTCTGTTGCAGCTGCCGAAGGAGCTTCGGCCGGTGGCATTGACTTGGAAGTCGTCCAATTGGCGAAGGCTCAGGTATCCGTCTCGGCTTTGTTGAGCGACTGGCCTGAGACGGCTACACGTCTCACCATTGCCCTCCAAGACGGCAAAGTGGAAGTTGATACTGCTGGGAAGACCCTTGACCAAATCGTTGGTGAGATCAACCAATCCGGGGTTGGAGTTACAGCGACAAAGGTGTCAGTCGGAACAGACCCAGCGAACCCCCAATATCGCCTGCAGTTCGCGGCAAAAGAAACGGGCGAAGCAGGTGGATTCTCCATCGCTTTCCAGGGAACCCCGGTTGTATTTGCGGAAGTCACACCTCCTGTGGATGCAAAGGTGTCCATCTGGGGTGGCCTGCAAACAATCTCCTCGTCCACTAATACGTTCACTGACCTCCTGCCGGGTGTAAGCGTCACCTTGGGGGCCGACGCGGTTTCCGGGGATAAGTCGACTATCACGATCACTCGCGACGATGAAGCCGTGACCGCAAAGGCCAAGGCGCTGGCCGACGGCTTGAAGGATCTGTTCGCCTTCATCTCCAAGAACTCATCCGTGAACGTCTCCACGTCCACCGGGTCAACGACGACCAAGGGCGGAATCTTCACAGGGGACAGCAGCGTCCGCGATATTCAGCAGCGCATGATGACCGCTGCCATCAGCCCCATCGACGGACGGTCGCCGTCGGAAATAGGCATCAGCATCACCAAGGACGGCTCGATTGAGTTTGATGCCGAGAAGTTCGGCAAGGCGATGACGCAAGACTCTGCGTGGGTCGAGAAGGTGGTCCAGACGATTGCCGGTCGCGTGGCTACGGCTGCAACGGATGCCTCGGACAAGTACGACGGCGCCATCACCAAGCGAATCCAAGGCCAGGAATCCCTGGTCCGCAGCATGAATGATCAAGTTGCCGAGTGGGATACCCGGCTGGCGATGCGCCGCTCTACACTCGAACGGACTTGGGCCCAACTTGAAGTAACGCTTAACGGCCTGCAGTCGCAGGGGGACTGGCTCAACTCGCAGCTGGCCACCCTGCCCTCATGGGGGAGCACGAAGAAATGACACTGACATACGGGCCGGGCTTCGGAGCCCAGGCCAAGCGCAACCAGTTCCAGCGTGACGCGATCATGTCCGCCACGCCCGCCCGGCTGCTGACCATGTTGTATGACCGGCTGCTCTTGGACCTGAACCGGGCGGAGGCCGCGCAGCAGAACCAGCACTGGTCGGTGGCGTCCGAGAATCTGATCCATGCGCAGGCCATCGTGTCCGAACTGATGTCCTCGCTGAAGACGGACGTGTGGGACGGGGGAGAGGGCCTGAAAGCGCTCTACACCTACACGCTGACCGCGATGATGAACGCGAACATTCACCGCGATGCGGCCCGGACCCGCGAATGCATCGAACTGCTGGAGCCGCTGCGCGAGGCCTGGCACGAGGCCGCAGGGCAGCTCCCGGCACAGCCTGCCCGTGGCGCCGGCCTCGGCGGCGAACTTGGCATCGCCTGACGTGCCGGAGGGCGAAGTTTCCGCGCTGGAGCGCTGGACGGCCGTGCTGGACGAACTCGAACTGGCTCTCGCCGAGGCGGCCGAGACCCGTGGCCAAGGTAGCGGACTCAACGAAACGGCCGAGACCGGTGGCCATGGCAGTGGACTCAAGGAAACGGCCGAGACCGGGGGCCATGCCGGCGGACTCACCGGAACTGCCGAGACCGGTGGCCATGGCAGCGCGCCCGCCGAAGTTGCTCTCCCCGGGGACAAGACCGATGAAGCGGCAGTGAGCAGCCCGCGCACCGCCGTCGCGCGGTGGAAGGCCCCGCAGGGGCTGGGGCCGATTCCGGACGAGCTGGTGGAGCGGGCGACAGAGCTCGCCGCCGCGCAGCAGGCAGTGATCCGGGAATTGCGCGCCGAGATGCGGCAAAACCGGCAGGAATCCGCGCTTCTGGATGCCGTTCCCACCCCTGGTACTTCTGGTCGTTCCGTCTACCTCGACGTAAACGGTTAACCAATCTCAAGATTCACCTAACGCACTCCCGTCTTCTGCCGATAACTGGATAGTGAGCACGGATCGCTCACAGAACAGGCCATGGATCGGCCGCCCACATGCCAGTAGTAAGACGGGTCTTTGCTGTGTTCGAATCTGTGACGGGGGCTGCCATGCAGAGCGCCCTGGACGGCCTCGCCATGCGCCAGCGCGCCATCGCCAACAACATCGCGAACGTGAACACCCCCGGCTACCATGCGCAGCGCGTCCAGTTCGAGGATGCACTCGCGAAATCGGTGGCCCACGGGAACGGCAGCGCCAGTGCCACGATGGAACGCTCGCTGGAGCCCACCCGGCTCGACGGCAGCAACGTCAACCTGGACACCGAGACGCTCTCCAACATTGAAACAGTGCTGCGCTACCAGTTTGCAGCCCGTGCCGCCGAGAGTCCTTTCAGCGGCGTCCGCACGGCGATGAGGACTAACTGATGACTTTCGACGCCATTGGAATCGCCGGGACCGGCCTGACCGTCCACCGCAAGTGGCTGGACGCCGTCTCCGACAACCTCGCCAACGCGAACAACGCCACCAGCACCGACGGCGCGGCCTTCCAGGCGCGCTACGTGATCGCCCAGGAAGGCCAGGGCGTCTCCGGTGTCTACGTGGCCGGGGCCGAATTCGGGGAGGCCGAGGGCCGCATGGTCCACGAGCCCGACCACCCGCTGGCGGACGAGGACGGCTACGTCCGCTACCCGGACATCGACCTGTCCCAGCAGATGGGCAACCTGATCCTGGCCCAGCGCGGCTACCAGGCCAACGCGGCCGTGGTGGACCGGGCGAAGACGACCTACGAGGCCGCCCTCCAGATTGGACGCAACTGATGCCGCTCTCTTCCATTCCGCCGATTCAGGGCGTGACCGGCACCGGTTACCTGCCGGCCGCCGAGGCTCCGCAGGCCACCAACGGCGTCGGCTTTGCCACCTCCCTGACCGGTGCCATCGACAACCTGCAGCAACTGCAGTCCACGTCCAATGAACTGGCCATCCAGGCCGTTACCGGCGACCTGAACGACATCCACAACGCGACCCTAGCCTCCACCCGCGCCGCCGTGACGCTGGAACTCGTGGCAGCCGTCCGGAACAAGGGCGTTGACGCCTTCAACGAGATCATGAGGATGCAGGCCTGATGCCCGGCAAGGTCTCCTCCTGGTTCTCCCGGCTGGGCAAAACCGTCAGCGAGTTCACCGTCGCCCAGCGCACCATCGCGATCATCGGCATCGCCGTCGTCGTGCTCGGCATTGCCGCCCTGACGACGTGGGCGTCCAAGCCCTCCTACACACCGCTGTTTTCCGGGCTGGCCGCGGCCGACGCGAACACCATCGTGGAGCAGCTGCGCACCGACGGGGTGCCGTACGAGTTGACCAACGGCGGCGGGACCATCCTGGTGCCGGAGGACAAGGTCTACGACCAGCGGCTCAAGGCCGCCGCGGCCGGCCTGCCGAGCTCGTCCACCGGCGGCTACTCGCTGCTGGACGACATGGGCGTGACGTCCTCCGAGTTCCAGCAGTCGGTCACCTACAAGCGGGCATTGGAAGGCGAGTTGGCCTCCACCATCGAGGCACTCGACGGCGTCAAGACCGCCTCCGTACGGCTGGCCATCCCAGAGGAGACGGTCTTCGTCTCCGAGAAGGGCGAGGCCACCGCCTCCGTGTTTGTGGACACCGAAAAGACCACCCTGTCCGCCGACCACGTCCAGGCCATCGTTCACCTGACCTCCGCCTCGATCGACGGCATGAAGCCGGAAAACGTCGCCGTCATCGACGCCGCCGGCACCGTGCTCTCCGCGGTGGGTGTGGGCGCCACCGGCTCCGCGGACAAGCAGGCCTCCGACTACGAGGAGCGCGTGCGCGCCTCGGTGCAGAGCATGCTGGACCGCGTGGTCGGGCCCGGCAATTCCTCCGTGGTGGTTGCCGCGGACATGAACTACGAGTCCGCCGAGCGTGTGGAAGAGACCTTCACGACGCCGGACGGCGCGCCGGCCCTGAACGAGTCCGCGCAGACCGAAGAGTACGAGGGGACCGGCGGGGGAGCGGCCGGCGTGCTGGGCCCGGACAACATCGCCGTACCGGGCAACACCGGCGGCGACGGGACCTTCACCTCCGAGTCGGAGACCAAGAACAACGCCCTGAACAAGGTGACCGAGACCCGCGCCATCCCGGCCGGGGCGATCAACCGCCAGACCGTGTCCGTGGCCCTGGACGCCGACGCCGCCGGGGCCCTGAACGTGGCCAACATCGAGGATCTGGTGACCACCGCCGCCGGCATCAACGCCGACCGCGGGGACGAGGTCACGGTCGAACTCGTGCCGTTCAACACCGCCGGCGCGCAGGAGGCCGCCGAGGCGCTCGCCGCCGCGCAGGCCGCCGAGGAAGCCGCGCGTCAGGCCGAACTGATCCGCACCGCCATCATCACCGCCGGCATCATCCTGCTGGTGATCATCGCCCTGCTGATTTACGCCCGCTGGTCCCGCCGGCAGAACCGCGAGCCGGTGGACCTGGGCGAGCTGCAGGATTTCCAGCCCGAAATCGAGGCCCCCCAGGACCTGCAGCTTCCCGCGAAGCCCATCATCGTGCCGGAGCCGCTCCCCGTGGTCACCGGCCCGAACACCACCGCGCTGGAGCTCGCCGGCCCGCCGGAGCTGTCCGACGAGCAGAAGGAAATGAACCGCAAGCGGGCGGAAATCGACGCCCTGGCCGCCCAGGAACCGGACAAGACCGCCGACTTCCTGCGCTCCCTGATGGATGACAAGCAGAACGCATGAGCGAGTTACTGACCACGTTGACCGGCACCCAGAAGGTGGCGGTGGTGCTGATGCAGATGGAACAGGCCCGGGCCGCCGAGGTCATGAAGCGCTTCAGCGAGGCCGAGGCGGAGCTGATCACGGCCGAGCTCGTGAGCATGGGCCGCGTGGATCCCGAGACCGCCGAGGAGGCGTTCAAGGAATTCCACGACATGACGGTCAAGGGCCGGCGCCGGCCCCGCGGCGGCAGGGAGTTTGCCGCCGGCCTGCTGGCCGCCTCCTTCGGTGCGGAGAAGGCCGCCGGCGTGCTCGACCGGCTGGCCACCTCCATGGCCGGGAAACCGTTCGAGTTCCTGGATGACGCCGACCCCACTCAGCTGATCACGCTGCTGAACGGCGAGATCCCGCAGACCATCGCGCTGGTGCTCGCGCATGTGCGCCCGGAGCTGGCATCCACCGTGATCGCCGGGCTGGAGGATTCGGTGCGGCCGGAGGTGGCACAGTGCATCGCCACCATGGGCACCGCCACCCCCGAAGCCGTGTCAATCGTGGCGGACACGCTCAAGGTGAGGGCCGGCGCCGTCGTGCCCCGCCAGCAGGTGGAGGTAGTGGGCGGCGTCGGGCCGCTGGTGGACATCATCAACCGCGCCGACGTCGCCACCGAACGCGCGCTCCTTGAGGCCCTGGAGGAACGTGATCCGGAGCTGGCGGAGGAAGTCCGCTCCCGGATGCTCACCTTCGAAGACATCACCAAGCTCGAACCGCGCGACGTGCAGCAGGTGCTGCGCGGCATCGAGATCGCGGTGCTCGCGGTGGCCATGAAGGGCGCCAGCGAACCGGTCACCGAGCTGATCCGCAAGAACGTCTCCGAGCGCAACCGCGACATCCTCGACGACGAGATCAAGGCCACCGGCCCGCTGCGCATGTCGCAGATCGAGGAGGCCCGCGCGGACATCGTCCGCTCGATCCGCGAGCTCGAGGCCAGCGGCATCATCACCGTCCAGCGCGGGGCGGAGGAGGACGAATATGTCTACTGACGCCGCGTTCTCCAGGGTGAGTTTCCCCGAGCTGAACACCGGGTCCGGGGCCTTCGCCAAGCTGCGCTACACCGAACTGCGCAGCGACGACTCGCAGGACAAGGCGCTCGAACAGGCCAGGGTCCGGGGCCACGCCGCCGGCTACACCGCCGGCATGCGCGAAGGCGCCGAGCTGATGCGCGAACGCCAGCTCGCGATGGAGCAGGACCACGCCGCCGCGATGGCGGACGCCCGCACCCGCCTGCAGCACGCAGTCGCAGCGCTCGGCGCGGCCACCCGTGCGCTGGAGGAGCGGACCGCGCCGGTACTTGCCGCCGCGCAGGACACCCTGGCCGCCGCGGCCATGGAACTGGCCGAAGCCATCCTGGGCCATGAATTGTCCGACGGCGCGGCCTCCGCCCGTTCGGCCCTCACCCGGGCCCTGGCCGGGGTGGACGCCTCGCGCGTGCACACCGTGCGGATGAATCCGACGGACCTGACCATGCTGGCGCCGGAGACGCGGCAGCAGGCCGGTGTGAGCTTCAGCCCCGATGCGTCGCTCGCGCCGGGGGACGCCGTCACCGAATTCGCCGACGGCTTCCTGGACGCGCGGATCGGCGCCGCGCTGGCCCGCGCCAAGGCTGCGCTGCTGGAGGCCCGGCAGTGACCGCCGTCGATTGGCGCCCCCGCGCCGACCGGTTCGCCGGCGCGCTGGCGGCGGCCCGGCCCCCGCGCTACGGGATGGTGTCCTCGGTGGTGGGCCTCGGCGTCGAAATCATTGGCCTGGATTGCGCCATCGGCGACCTCGTGCTCATCGGCGACGGCCAGGGCGTGGAGGCCGAGGTCGTGGCCACCGGCCGGGACAGCATCCGCTGCATGCCGCTGGGCCGGCTCACCGGGATCAATACCGGCACCCCGGCCAAGGCCAAGGGCGCCCCGGTGCTGGTGCCCACCGGCAACGGCCTGTTCGGCCGGGTGCTGGACGGGATGGGGCGGCCGGTCGACGGCAAGGGGCCGCTGGTCTTCGACTCGCTGGTCCCGCTGGACAACGACACCCCGTCCGCCATGCACCGCGCGCGGATCGAGACGCCGCTGCAGCTGGGCGTGCGCGTGCTGGACACGCTCACAACCGTGGGCAAGGGCCAGCGCATGGGCCTGTTCGCCGGCTCCGGCGTGGGCAAGTCCTCGCTGCTGTCCATGATCGCCCGCGGCACCGACGCCGAGGTTTCCGTGATCGCGTTGGTCGGGGAGCGCGGGCGTGAAGTCCGCGAGTTCCTCGAAGACGACCTCGGCGAGGCCGGTCTGGCCCGGTCCATCGTGGTGGTCTCCACCTCTGACGAACCGGCGCTGATGCGGCTGCGCGCCGCCTTCACCGCCACCCGGATTGCCGAATCGTTCCGCGACCGCGGGGCGGACGTGATGCTGATGATGGACTCGCTGACCCGCGTGGCCATGGCCCAGCGCGAGATCGGCCTCTCCGTCGGCGAGCCGCCGGCCACCCGCGGGTATCCGCCGTCGACCTTCTCCCTGCTGGCCCGGCTGCTGGAACGCGCCGGCACCGCCGAAACCGGTTCGGTGACGGGGATGTACACGGTGCTGGTGGACGGCGACGACCACAACGAACCGATCGCCGACTCGGCCCGCTCCATCTTGGACGGGCACGTGGTGCTGGACCGCAAGCTCGCCGTCTCCGGGCACTACCCGTCCGTGGACCCGCTCGGCTCGATCTCGCGCGTGGCGTCCAAGGTCAACAGCCCGGAGAACTCCCGCGCCGCGGGCGCCCTGCGCAAGGTGCTGGCGGCCCGCAAGGCCGCGCAGGACCTGCTGGACGTGGGCGCCTACCAGCCCGGTTCCAACCCGCTGGTGGACGCGGCCGTCCAGCATGAAGACGACATCAACCTGTTCCTGCAGCAGCGGATGGATGACCAGACGCCGGCCGCGCAGTCGTGGGAGCAGCTGCACCGCCTGGCCCGCACCCTTGGAGGTATGTAGAGATGGCACGATCCTTCCCCCTGGCCGGGCTGCTGCGGCTGCGCCAGCTTCAGCAGGACCAGGCTGCCGGCAACCTCGCGGCCGCGAATCACCGCGCCCGCGAGTCCGGCGCGCGGGTGGTGGCTGCCCGCGACGAGTTGGGCGAGATCATCAGCGAAGTCTCCGATGCGGCCACGCTGCACGCGGTGGCCGCCGCCCGCTCCGCCTCGCGCAGCATGCTGGCGGACCTGGAAAACCTGGACCGGGCCCGGCGGAACGAGGCGCAGCAGGCCCAGCAGGAGTTCCTTGCCGTGCGCAAGCAGTCCGTGGGCCTGGAGAAGCTCGAGACCCGGCACCTCGCGGCCGAGGCGTTCGAAGAGCTGCGGCGCGAGCAGCTGGTGCTTGACGAGCTGTCCACCGGCGCCCGGGGCGGCGACGGACGATGAGCATGACCGATACCCTCGGGCGGATCCAGCAGATCCAGTCCACGCTGACCCAGCTCGCCCAGCCTGCCCCCGCCTTGGAAGCCGCGGCCAGGGCCACCGCGGCCGGCAGCACCGGCGGCGCAACGGCAAGCGCGTTCGCCGACGCGCTGACGGCAGCAGCCCAGGCCCCCGCCGGCGCTTCCGGGACCGGCGCCGCGACCGGAACCGGCGCCGCGACCGGGACCGCCGCCGAGCTGATCAAGGCCACGGAGAAGTACGTGGGACTGCCCTATGTCTGGGGCGGCAACGACGCGTCCGTCGGCCTCGACTGCTCGTCCTTCGTGCAGCACGCCTTCCGCGACATCGGCATTGACCTGCCGCGCGTCACCTGGGACCAGATGAAGGAAGGCACGCCGGTGGCTTCCATGGCAGATGCCAAGCCCGGCGACCTGCTCTTCAGTTTCGACGGCGGCCACGTCTCCATCTACCTGGGCAACGGCAAGGCCATCGACGCCCCGCAGCCCGGCGACACGATTAAGGTCCGGGACGCCTGGGAGAACGACTCCAACCTCACCACCATCCGCCGCATCCTGCCGGAGGAGTCCTCCGCCCAGGCCGCGGGCGCCGGTTCCGGCGTGGCTGCCGGCGCCGCCGGGTTGACCGCGGACCAGCAGACCGCGCTGACCGACCTGATCGCCGCCGCCCAGCTGTCCACGTCCACCGGGCTGACCTCGATGCTCACCGGGCAGAACGGCACGGCCGGCGCGATCACCGCCATGCTCTCCAACCAGACCGCAAACACCGGACTGGCCTCGACGCTCAACGGCAGCCAGGACTCCGGCGGCGCCGGACAGCTGACCGACCTGCTGGCCGCCGCGCAGGCGGCCATGGCGAGGGGACGAACCGCATGAGCCTGCCAGTGAACTCCCTGCCCGTCGCCCCTGCGTCCTCCGCCCGTTCCGGCGGGCCGGCTGCCGCGCGCTCCTCTTCTCCCGGCTTCGACGCCGCCATGCAGGATGCGCTGAGGCACGGTTCCGCTGCTTCCACCAAGCGTTCCCAGCACGACGGCGGTGCCGCCGACGGGGGCCCCGGGGCTGCCGCGGCTACCGCCGGGTCAACCGGGGCGGCCGGAAATGCCCGGGGTGAAACCGGTCGCGGTGCAGCTTCGCAACCAGGCGCCGGCACGGCCGAGTCCGCCACCGGTCCGGCTACTGCTCCTTCCCGCGACGCTGCAGCCACTGATCCGGCGGCCGCAGTCGCCGGTGACGGCGGCGGCTCGGCACCTTGGCCGCTCCTGGTCGGGCAAGGCCTCACCGCCGGCGATCCGACCAGCGCGGGTACGCCGATCGGCGAAGTGGGTGCCGACGCGGCTCAGTCCCCGGTGACGGCCGATGCTGCCGCCGGCGGCGAGCGGGCCGCCGGTGAGGGCGCTTCCGATGGCCGCGGTGGCTTCGGGATGTCGGGTGCAACCGGTGCATTTATCGGTACCGGCGGCTGGCCCGCCTCTGTCCACGGCGCCGCAAGCGGCGCCGGAGCATCCGTTGTCGCCAGCCCGGTTGTCCCGGCTGCTTCCAACGCCGCAGCAGCCGCAACCCAGGCTGGTGCCCCGTCCGCCGCTGGCCATGTTGACGGCGGGAGCGTCGCCGGGCAAGGCGCAGGAAGTCCGGCTGCCACCTTGGCACGTGCTGCCGCAACAGAAACCGGTGCACCCGGGCCAGCCGCTGGAGAAGCGACAGCCGCCGCGACAACCCCCGCGGCCGGAACCGGCGTGGTGCCGGTGGCCGGGACAGGCGACGCAGCCCGGAGCCAGCCCGCCGACCCTGTCGCGCGACCGGCTCCCACCCAGCCCGCAGCCCAGGCGACCCATCGCACGCAGCCGACCACCGGCGTCGTGCTTCCCGGACAACCTGCCCCGGGCACTCCGGCCGCAGGTCGGGCCGCGACTGGTGTGGCCGCAACGGCAGCGACCGCCACAGCCGCCGCCGCAGCGGGGCGCGGCGAGAGCGAACAGCTGCAGCCGGGCTTCCAGGTGCCGGTCGCCGGACAGCCGGTCCCGGTGTCCCAGCCAATGGCAGCCGCACCCGCCCCGGCCGCCGCTCCCGTCCCGCCGAACCAGCAGCTGCCGTTCACCGCGCAGGTGGCCCGCCCGCTCTTTACGCTCGCGCAGGCCAAGCCCGGCGAGCACGTGATGACCATCAGCGTCACCCCTGACAACCTGGGCCCGGTCACCGTCCGAGCCCACGTGACGGGCGAGGGCGTCCGCGTGGAGCTCTTCGCGCCCAACGACGCTGGCCGCGACGCCTTGCGCGCCGTCATGGCCGACCTGAAACGCGATCTTGCCGCCACCGGCCTGAACGCCAACCTGGACCTGTCCAACCAGAACCGCCCGAACGATGCGCGCCCCGGCATGCAGTTCGGCCCCGACGGCCGGCCCTCCGGCGGCCCGCAGGGACAGGAAGGCCGCCCCGGCGCGGCCACCCGAACCGCCGCAGACACGGCCCCGGACACGACCGACCCATCCGCCCTGAGACGTCCCTACGGGATATCGACCAGCCTCGACGTGCTGGCCTGAGACAAGGAGAACCATGCCCACCGACTCAGTCGCGCCCGTTGGCACAGTCGCCCCGACGTATACCGCCCCGCCCGTGCGCGCACCGAAGCAGTCCATGGACGGCGAGATGTTCATGCACCTGCTGGTCACCCAGCTGCAGAACCAGGACCCCAGCTCGCCGATGGACACCAACCAGATGATCTCCCAGTCCACGCAGCTGGCCATGATGGAAAGCATCGCGACCATGACCACCACCAGCGAGGAGAACTTCTCCCTGCAGATGCGTGGCGTAGCCGCGGCGCTGGTGGGCCGCGAGGTCAGCTACTACGGCGCGGACGGCTCCCTGGTCACCGGCACCGCCACCTCGGTCTCCTATGCCGGGCCGGTCCCGCAGGTGATCGTGGACGGCCGGGAAATCCCGCTGGATCTGGTCGCCGGGATCACCGCCGCCGGCGCGCCGGGGGAGTCTGGTACTGGCGAAGCCACTAACGACGCCGGTGCCTCCGGCTCGGGTGCCAGCGGCACCGATGCGCCGGGCGCCAACGGCGCGGCCAGCGACGCCGGTACCACCGGGGGTGCCGCCGCCTGAGATGCTGCCCCCTAAGCCGGCTTGTGCCGCCAACAAATTCTCCCAATCACTGAATTACCCGTCCGTTCCACGATCCGAAAGGCGCTGATCATGCTCCGCTCCCTCTACTCCGGAATCTCCGGACTCCGCTCCCACCAGACCATGCTTGATGTCACCGGCAACAACATCGCCAACGTCAACACCACCGGCTTCAAGGCCTCCTCGGTGCAGTTCCAGGACACCCTGTCCCAGATGACGCAGGGCGCAGGCGGCCCGCAGGCCCAGGCCGGCGGCACCAACCCCGCACAGGTGGGCCTCGGCGTGCAGGTGGCCGGCATCTCCACCAACTTCACCCAGGGCTCCTCGCAGGCCACGGGCAAGGCCACCGACATGATGATCTCCGGCGACGGATTCTTCGTCACCACCAAGGGCGGCGAGCAGCTTTACACTCGCGCCGGCGCCTTCGAACTCGATTCCATGGGGCGTCTTGTCTCCCCGGACGGGGCAATCCTGCAGGGCTGGATGGCAGATGCAGACGGCAACATGCCCGTTGGCGGACCCATTGGCGCGATCGATCTTTCCCCCGACGCCATCTCCAAGGCCCGTGCCACTTCTGAGGCAGTGCTCGCAGGGAACCTTCCGTCTGACGCGAAGGAAGCAGATGCCCTTGTCCGCGATGTTGAGGTCTTTAAGGCGGACGGCACCAAGGCCAGCCTCTCCCTGACGTTCACTCGCACAGCAGACGGCTGGGATGTCTCCAAGACCGGCAGCGGGACTGTTGGTGCATCGCTCGCGCTCAACGGAAACGGCGTCCTGACGCCAAGCGGCCCCATGGCGGTTGACGGCATCAACGTTAATCTGACGAGTCTCAGCGGTTACGCCGGCATGACTACCGTTGGATTCGACAGTCAGAACGGTCGTGCGGCCGGAACCCTTGAATCCTTCACCATGAGCCCGGATGGCACACTCATGGGATCCTTTAGTAACGGTGACCAGGCTGTCGTCGGCCGGGTTGCACTGGCCAACTTCACCAACCCGGGAGGCCTCGAAAAGGCGGGTTCGTCGTCGTACCGTGCAACTGCCAACTCCGGCCAGGTGGAACTCGGTACTGCAGGCACCGGCGGCCTCGGCACGCTGGCAGGCGGCTCGCTGGAAATGTCCAATGTGGACCTGTCTCAGGAATTCACTAACCTGATCGTCGCGCAGCGCGGCTTCCAGGCCAACGCCCGCATCATCACCACCTCCGATGAGGTGCTGCAGGAACTGACCAACCTGAAGCGCTAAGCCAAAGGCTCAATAACGACCACCCCTGTGCAGGTGCCTGATTGTTCGCGGGCAGCTGCAGCGGCCGCCTGCACCGTTCGCAGGCGGCCGCTTTTTCTTTGCCACGAAATCAAACCTCGTGCACCAGTTGCTTGAGTGGCGGGGCACTATCCCTACACACTGGGCCTTTTTGATGGCTATCGAATCTGTGTACGAATAAAATTGTGGTATGGCTCTTGCACCGTTGGACCGCACCGGGGAGATGGAAGCATCTCTGGATCAGGCGTGTGTCCTGCTGCAGGATGTCGCCGACGGCTTCCCCGTTGAGTTGTCGTCCCTGTCTACCCGGGACCTGGCCCACACGGTGGCGGCGGTCGAGGGTGTTTCGAAGCTCGTGGAGTTCCTGCAGGCCGTCGGCGCCCACGCGGTGGAGCGGGCGGACATCGCCGCCACCGGGGAACACGCGACGGCAGGACTCGGAGCAAGCGCCGGGGCCGGCGCAGAGACCGGTGCCGCCACGTCGGGCACCGCGGGGGCGGGGGAGTGGGCGGACCCGGCGGCGGCGATCAGCACCGGCGGCGTGGACGCAGCGGCCCCGGGCAGGTCCGGGGCGCAGCAGGTGCGGCGCCGCCGCAAGACGGAGTTCGCGAACACGGCGGAATATCTGCGCTCCCGGCTGGGGATCGGGATTGTGGAGGCGCGGCGCCGGCTGCGGGTCGGCAAGGCGATCGCCGCGCCGGTCCGGCTGGACGGGGAACCGGGTGTTCCGGCGTTGCCGGTTTTGGCCGAGGCCATGGCCCGCGGGGAGGTCAGCGGCCAGGCCGCGGCCCTGGTGGTTGATTCCCTGGACCGGGCCCGCCACGCCGGTAGCCCGGAGGCGTTGCAGGCGATGGAAGCGTCGCTGGTCCGGCAGGCCGTGGACGCCGATGCGGACACCCTGGTGATGGTGGCCAAGACGTGGGAAACCGCGGTCGACCAGGACGGTGCCGAACCGTCCGCGGAGGAACTGCGGGCCCGGCAGGGCCTGTTCTACCGGGGCCGGCGCCGCGGGCTGCACCAGTTCGTCATTAACACCACCGACGCCCAGTACGAGGCTCTCGCCACCGTGATGAATAGCGCCGCGAACCCAAGGATCCGCCCCGACGCCATCGAAACCGCCGCCAACACTTTTGCCGGCAACGGCCGGTCCGACGCGGGCCCTGCCGGCTCGGGGGATTCCGACACCGAGGGGGGCGGAAGCACGGCTGCCGACACGGCTGGCGGTGGCCGAAGTGACGCAGGAAGCGCCGCACGCGCCGGTGCCGGCACAACCGGCGCCGGGACACGCCTGGAGAATGCGGCAGGCACTGCTGAGGCTGGCGACGGCGAAATCTCCGACCCGCGGGACGACGCGCCGTCGGGCCCTGAACCCGGTCTGCCCGGTGAAGGCCCCTCCGGTGTGGATCCGGCCGTGGTGGAGGCGATGGATGACGCCACCCGGGCGCAGAAGCTGCTCGCGGGCCTGGTCGGGGCCTGCCGGATCGCGCTGAACACCGGCAGGCTTCCGGACTCGGGCGGGCACCGCACCCAAGTGATCGTCACCACCGGGTACGAGCAGCTGGCCGGGCTGCTCTCCGGCGGCGGCAACGCGGTCTTCACCGGCCCGGTCTCGGCCACCACAGTCCGCCGGATGGCCTGCGACGCCGAGATCATCCCGGCCGTCCTCGGTTCCGAAGGCGAAATCCTGGACCTGGGCCGGTCCCAACGGTTCTTCAACCGCGCCATCCGCCGGGCACTGGTCGCCCGGGACAAGGGCTGCGCCTTCCCGGGGTGCAGCATGCCCGCATTCTGGACCGAAGCGCACAACATCATCCCCTGGTGGGCCGGCGGCCGCACCGACGTCAACAACGGAGTATGCCTCTGCCTGCTCCACCACGACCTGATCGAGCAAGGCAACTGGGAGATCAACGTCGTCGACGGCATCCCCTGGTTCACCCCGCCGGACTACATCGACCCGCGCCGCAAACCGCTGCGCAACACCTACTGGCACACCCACGCCCCTCCCCAACCACTCCAAGCCACTGGATGATGAGGCAGGCCTCCCGCGATGCCCGCTGTCCAGTCTTGGTGCGGGAAGAACCACCACGCAAGCAGCAGGTGTGGTCCCGGTACGGCCGCTGAATGAATGTCTTGCTTGGTCAAAACCCGGAATCAAAGGACCAAGTCCAGCCACTCTCCGCGTGACGCGCGCGACAAGTGGGCTGGGCAGCTAACCGCGGGGCGCGCGCGGCCGAAGGTAGTAGGTAGCGGCTCAC
Organism: Arthrobacter sp. B0316-1-20; assembly: GCF_059091865.1. NCBI lineage: Bacteria > Bacillati > Actinomycetota > Actinomycetes > Micrococcales > Micrococcaceae > Arthrobacter > Arthrobacter sp. B0316-1-20. Next base: position 24,454 of record NZ_JBNHHC010000044.1, read on the forward strand.
CGGAGCCCTCGAGAGACCTGGGACGGGGCCAATGATCGTAGTAACGCGGCTGAATGACAGCCAGTTTGCGGTCAACCCTGACCTGATTGAGCGCGTCCATTCCAACCCGGACACCACTTTGGTGATGGTTGACGGCGCCAAGTACATCGTCACCGAGACGATGAGCCAGGTCATCGAGATGATCGCCAGCTACCGCGCCTACGTGCTGCACCTGGCCCGTGAGTTGCCGCCTTCAGTCCACCAGCACGGTCACCCCCAGCTCGGCCTCGTGCCACCAGCCGCCCCGGCCCCCGGAGACGACTCCGCGGACCCCGGCAACACTGTGCCGCTGCGCCCTAGGAATACGTAAATGGATCCCGCAACACTTATTGGCCTCCTGCTGGCCTTCGGCTCGCTCTATGCCATGATCACCCTCGAGGGCGCCCACGTCTCGGCGCTCCTCATCCCGGCTCCCATGATCCTGGTCTTCGGTGCAACTATCGCCGTGGGCTTGGCCAGCACCACCCTCAGGGACGGCCTGCACGCCTTCAAAGCGTTGCCCCGGGCTTTCACCGGCAAGGTGGCGAAGCCCCAGACGGTCATTGACCGAGTCGTCGAGCTGGCCGAAAAGGCGCGCAGCGAGGGTCTGCTGGCACTGGACGCAGAGGCGACCGAGGAAAAGGACCCGTTCATGCAGCGGGCGCTGCAGAACATCGCCGACGGCACCGACGGCGAGGAACTGCGGATCCTTCTCGAAGACGAGATCAGCACGAAGGCGCGCGCCGATCGCCAATCCTCCAAGTTTTTCATGGGCATGGGCGGCTACGCCCCGACCATCGGCATCATCGGCACCGTCGTATCGCTGACGCACGTGCTGGAAAACCTTTCCACCCCGGACACCCTCGGACCGATGATCGCGACGGCGTTCGTTGCCACGCTGTGGGGATTGCTCTCCGCCAACTTCATCTGGCTGCCGATCGGCGGCAAGCTGAGGCGCTTGGCCGACCTGGAAACCGAGCGCATGACCCTGCTGATGGAAGGCATGCTGGCCGTCCAGGCCGGCAGCCAGCCGCGGCTGTTGGGCGAACGCCTGCGTGCCATGGTTCCGGAGCATGAGATGGGCACGGGGAAGCCGGCCAAGGAAGGCAAATCCGGGAAGTCCGACGACAAGCCTGCGGTCAAGGCAGCATGAAGTCGCGGCGCCCGCGCCGGCCTCTCGGCGCGGAAGAGGACGAGCACCCGGACGAGCGGTGGATGGCCTCCTACATGGACATGGTCACCGTGCTGATGTGTATGTTCATCGTGCTCTTCGCCATGTCCACGGTGGATGCGGCAAAGTTCGAGAAGCTGGCCAACTCGTTGGCCACGGGTTTCGGCGTGGAACGCACGCAGGCGGTCGACACGGCCGAAGGGGTAGTGGTCCCGTCTGAACTCATTGACGAGGAGGGCCAGGGGTTTACCAGTGGCGACGCCGAAGAGGACACCGAGGGTGAACTGAAAACCGATCTCGACGTGGCCATCAAGGAAGTCAACGACCTGCGCAACATCCAGGCAAAGATCACCAAGGGGCTGCAGGAAGAAGGCCTTGAAAAAGCTGTCCGCTTCCAGCTTGACGAGCGTGGCCTGACCGTTCGGCTGATTGGCAGCGAGACGTTCTTCGAGCCCGACTCGCCGGTGCTCACCCGGCAGACCATCAAGATCCTGAACGTGGTCGGTCCGGTGCTGAGGCCGGTCGGCTACGAGCTGAAGGTGGAAGGGCACACGGCCCAGGTGCGCCACCTGGACCCGAACGCACTGGACTGGGAGCTCTCCTCGGAGCGTGCCGTGAACGTGCTGCGCCATCTGGTGGAAGACAGCGGCGTGGTTTCGAACCGCATCTCCGCGGTCGGGTTCGGCGAATCCAGGCCGCTGACCCGCAGCGGGAGTGATGCAGATCTCGCCATGAACCGCCGCGTAGACATTGTGGTGCTCTCGGGCCAGCCGGAGGCCATCCGCAACCTGATTCCCGAAGTCATGAAGGATCCTGCCGGTGCCGCTAAAGAGGCCGCCGCGGAACGTGCGGAACTGGCCAAGAAGGCCGCCGAAGCCGAAGCAGCGGAACAGGCGGAGGCCGAGTCGGCTGAAACCGAAGCCCCTGAGGACAAACCTGCCGAGCGCGTAGCAGGCGAACCGGGTAAAAGCTCCGGGCGCGACGTGGTTACCGGTAGTGGCCGCAGCGGCGGCCCGGGGCCGGACGCCACCTACGCGCCGGCGCCCGGCGGGGCATCCTCCGACCACTGAGCGCCCGCCTCTGGCACAGGCCTGCCGGCGTTGGTAGTCCTCCCACTGAGCGCCCGCCTATGGCACCGCACGGCCGAGTTGGACGTGCGGCGGGGCACCCCACCCGCATTATCCAAACTCCTAACATCCCGAACCACGCTGCCGATAGTGCCTGCTGTGACGGTCCAGGAACATGCGCACTCTAGCGCGCCCGAAAAGCCGGCCAGAGCCGTCGAAGTTTACGACTTCCGGCGGCCGACCACCCTGGCGCGCGAGCATTCCCGCGTGCTGGAGTTGGCCTTCGAAACATTCGCCCGACAGTGGGGCACCCAGCTGACAGCCAAGGTCCGCGTGATCTGCACGGTCACGTCGGAGCAGGTCCAGATGCAGACCTACGACGAGTACGCGGCCTCGTTGCCGGCCAGTACTGCGATGGTTCTCTGCGCCCTCGATGACATCACCGGCAAGGCCGTGATCCAGTTTCCGACCAAGGCCGCGATGACGTGGGTCGACCATATGCTGGGCGGCAACGGCAGCCACGACTATCCGGACCGTAAGTTCACGCAGATTGAACAGGCCCTGGTCAGCCGGTTGATGGAGGATGCGCTCGAGGACTTGCGCTACTCGCTGGGTTCCCTGCTCACCACGCCCATCAGCCTGGACCAGATCCATTACAACTCGCAGTTCGCGCAGGCGGCGGCCACCAACGACCTGATGATCGTTGCCACCTTCGAAATCCGTGTCGGCGACCTGTCCGCGCCCGCCACGGTCGCCATCCCGGCCGAGGTACTGCTGACCCAGCTGCGTGATTCGTTCGCGATGAGCAGCCCGGCCAACGCGCGGAAACTGCTGGAGACCCAGCTGGTGCAAATCCCGGTGGACGTATCCCTGCAGTTCGCCCCCATGCGCGTGCGGCCCGGCCAGGTCCTCGACCTGGCCATCGGCGACCTGCTGCCGCTGCCGCACCCGCAACACCGCCCGCTGGATGTTGCCATCAACGGCGAACGGCTGGCACACGCCGCCGTGGGCGCCAACGGCAACCGCCTGGCCGGAGTCATTGTTACAACCGAGGAGAACGCCCGATGACACAGACCCAGACCCTTCAGGCTGCTGCCGCCGACGCGCTCCTGGGGCTGCTGCCCACCAACACGCCGCTCTACGCGGTGCGCCAGGATGAAGGCGGGCCGCTGCCGGGGCAGGTAGCCTCCGCCGTCGTCGGGTCCTTCGTGGGCGGAACCTCGGCGGACGTGGCCTTGGTGGTGGCCGACCAGGCCGCCCTGTCCGCAGCCGCGGGCACGGATTCCCCTCTGGTTTCGGCCGCCGACCTGCTGCGCCCGGCGCTGGAAGCTGCCACCTCCGTGCTCGGCGCCGGGGTGCTGGGCGAGGCACGCGTCGGCAACGCCGCGGCGCTGTTCTCCGATCCGGAAGCCGCCGTCTTCAAGCTCACCGGCGGCGACGGCGAGGCCGGCGGCTGGTTCGCCATCCGGCTGCGCGAGAACCCGGCCGGCCACGGCGCCGACGACTCGGTGTTGGCCAAGCTGGGCCGCATCAACAACGTCGAAATGGCCCTGACGGTGGAAATCGGCCGCACGCGGATGTCCGTGCGCGATGTGCTGAACCTGGAACCGGGCGGCGTGATCGAACTGGACCGCTCGGCCGGCGCCCCCGCCGACGTGCTGCTCAACGGCCGCCTGATCGCCCACGGCGAGGTCGTCGTCGTCGACCAGGACTACGCCGTGCGCATCACCAAGATCCTCGACGTGCCCGAAGGACTCCTCTAAATGGAGACAGTCGTCCTTGCCGTGCGGGTAGCGCTCTCGCTGGCCGTGGTGCTGGGGCTGCTCTGGGTGCTGCAGCGCCGCTTCAGCCGCGGCGCCCGCACCGGCGCCCGCAAGCTGGTGCGCGTGGTGGAACGCCAGACCATCGGGCCCAAGGCCGCCGTCGTGGTGGTGGACGCCGACGGCCAGCGCTTCGTGCTGGGCGTGACGGATCAGGCGGTGCACGTGCTGGACAGCCGCGAAGCGCCGGTCGAAGAGGCGGCCGAGCCCGCCCACCGCGCCCCACAGACCGCGGCGGACAGCTTCTCCCGGCTGCTGGAACTGGCCACCGGCCGCGCATCGGGCCAGGTCCAGTCCGATGGGGACGTCGCGGCCCCATCCGGGTCGGTCGACGCTGCCGTCGCCGCCCGTCCGGCGACATTTTCCGACGGCGACGCCGGTGTCCCGCGCCGCGCGGCCCGTCGTGCCGCCGCGGCCATGCCCGAGCCGCCTGTCGAACAAACGTTGCATGGGCAGCGTGAAGTTGCGCAGGAGTTCGACGAGCCGCACCACGACGGCGATGTCATTCCCCTCCGGCAGGCCGGGCTGTATCCGATCGACGGCGGACGGCGTTCCGTTCGCACGGGCCGCCGGGCGTCGCGTCCGGCCGGCCGGCAGGAGCAGGCTCCGGATTCCCCGCTGGCCGGGTCCATCTTGTCTCCGTCCACCTGGAAGCAGACCGCCGAAGCCCTGAAGCAGGTCCGTTCGCGTTGAGAAGCACCGGCATCATGGCCTTGACGGCGGGCCGCTGGCCGCGTCTGGCCACCGCAGCATTGCTGGCTTTACTGCTGGCAGTGGCCTTTGCCGTCGCCGCCGCCATCCTGAGCGCGCCGTCCGCCTTCGCGTCGCCGGTCGCCCCGGTTCCCCCCGTTGACCCGCTGGCCCCCGTCGAACCGGGCTCGCCGGACGGCGACGGCGGGTTCTCGGTGGAGATCAACGGCCCCAACGGCACGCCGTCGTCCGCCGTCATCACGCTGCTGGGCATCACGCTGCTGTCGGTGGCCCCCGCGCTGCTGCTGATGATGACGTCCTTCACCAAGATCTTCGTGGTGCTGGCGATGACCCGGAACGCGCTGTCCCTGCCCTCCATCCCGCCGAACCAGGTGCTGGCCGGGCTGGCACTGTTCCTGTCGCTGTTCATCATGTGGCCGGTGCTGACCCAGGTGAACGAGCTGGGCGTCCAGCCGTACATGGAGGGGACCACGGACTTCACGGATGCGGTGGGCGCCGCCGCCGCTCCGCTACAGAACTTCATGCTGGCGCACACCCGCGAAGAAGACCTGGCGCTGATGATGCGGGCAGCCGACCTGCCCAACCCGGAGAATCCCGAGGCCGTGCCGCTGCAGACCCTGATCCCGGCGTTCATGATTTCCGAGTTGCGCGCCGCGTTCATCATCGGGTTCGTCATCTTCGTGCCGTTCCTCGTGATCGACCTGGTGGTGGCCTCGGCGCTGATGTCCATGGGCATGATGATGCTCCCGCCGGTGATGATTTCGCTGCCGTTCAAGATCCTGCTGTTCGTGCTGGTGGATGGCTGGGGCCTGATCATCACCGCCCTGGTCGGAAGTTACGGTACCTAGCCGTGGATACAAACGCCGTCCTCGACATCGGCCTGCAGGGCCTGCTGGTCGCCGCCAAACTCTCCGCCCCGGTGCTGGTCACCGCGCTGGTGGTGGGCTTCGCCGTCTCCCTGGTCCAGTCCATGACACAGATCCAGGAAATCACGCTGTCCTTCGTGCCCAAGGCCGTGGCCGTGGCCGTGGCGCTGCTGATCTGCGGACACTGGATGATTTCCGAGATGGTTTCCTTCACGCGGGAAATGTTCGAGAAAATCCCCGGCCTGCTCGGCGGCGGATAATGAACATTCCGCTCGACCAGGCGTGGATAGAGGCCACCATGCTGGCAGGTGTCCGCATGGTGGCTTTCCTGCTGATTGCCCCGCCGTTCTCCTACGGAGCCATCCCGGCCCGCATCAAGGCGATGCTCGGCGTCGGACTGGCCCTGGCGGTGTCCCCGCGGGTCGCCAACGGGTACGAGCCGATGGACACGGCGGGATTCTTCGGCGCGCTGGTGCTGGAGATCCTGGTGGGCGCCCTGCTGGGGTTCCTCGTGCTGGTGGTGTTCTCCGCGGTGCAGTCAGCGGGCACGCTGATCGACCTGTTCGGCGGCTTCTCCATGGCGCAGGCTTTCGACCCGCAGTCCATGGTCAACGGCGCGCAGTTCACCCGGCTGTTCCAGATGGCCGCGCTGGCGCTGCTGTTCGCCTCCGACGGCTACCAGTTGATCATTGGCGGGCTCGCGCGCAGTTTCACCGCGCTGCCGCTGGGCGGGGGAGTCGACCTGGCCGAGCCCGTACAGCTGATCATCACCGGCGTGACGCAGATGTTCCTGGCGGCGGTGCAGATTGCCGGACCCCTGCTGGTGGTGCTGTTCCTGGCCGACGCCGGCCTGGGCCTGCTCACCCGGGTGGCCCCGGCGCTGAACGCGTTTGCGCTGGGTTTCCCGTTGAAGATCTTCCTGACCCTGACCCTGGCCGGCGTGGTGTTCGTGGCGCTGCCGCGGATTGTCTCCTCGCTCGCCGGACAGGCCGTGACGGCACTGACGGGGGTGGTGGGCTAGATGTCGCAGGACACCTCCGAAGAACGGACAGAGCAAGCCACCGCCAAGCGGATGAAGGAAGTCCGGCAGAAGGGCCAGCTCTCCAAATCCCAGGACCTCACCGCCTGGTTGGGCGTGGGCGCGGCCGCGCTGATGCTGCCGATGACCATCGGCCGGGCCTCCCAGGCCGGCACCGACCAGATGTTCACCGTCACGCGGATGATCCAGTCGCCGGACCCGGGGCTGGTGGTCAAGGCGCTCGAGGACGGCCTGGGCACGATCATGTACACGCTCACGCCGATGTTCCTGGCCGTGGTCGCCGTGATCATCGCGGGTGCGGCGCTGCAGGGCGGCATCCACTGGAAGAAGTTCAAATCCGAGACCCAGCAGTTCAACCTGGTCAACGGGCTGAAGAAGGTGTTCGGCCTGCAGGCGCTCTGGCAGGGTGCCAAGGCGCTGCTGAAGACCGTGGTGGTGGGACTGGCCTTGTACTTTGTGATCCAGGGGCTGGTCCCGGTGCTGATGACCGCCGGCGGGCTCTCGGTCGGCTCGCTGCTCGAGGCTGCGGGCGGCGGCACCGCCGGGCTGCTGCAGACCGCGATCATCGCCGGCCTGGTGCTGGCCGCGCTGGACGTGATGGTGGTAATCCGGCGCAACCGCAAGAAAACCCGGATGACCAAGAAGGAAGTCCGCGACGAAAACAAGAGCTCCGAGGGCGATCCGCTGATCAAGTCGCAGCGGCGCTCGCGGCAGTTGGCGATGAGCCGCAACCGCATGATCGCCGCGGTGGGAGGCTCCGACGTCGTGCTGGTCAACCCGACCCACTACGCGGTGGCGCTGAAGTACGAACCGGGAAAGTCGGCGCCGCGCGTGGTGGCCAAGGGGGCGGGCAACATTGCCGCCCGCATCCGCGAGGAAGCCGAAACCACCCGCGTGCCGGTGGTGCGCGATGTCCCGCTGTCCCGGGCGCTGCACGGCGCCTGCGAGATCGGCCAGGAGATCCCCCTGGAGCTTTACAACGCCGTGGCCCGCGTGCTGGCCTTCGTCATGAGCCTGAAGGCCCGCGGCACCTCAGCCGGTACAGCCGCAGGCGTCCACACCATGGCGGAGCCGGCCATGACCGACGCCGACGCTGCCGCCTACGCTTCAACCCGGCAGGGCCGCCGAGCCTTGTCCCTACCGTCACCCGGAGGTGACTGATGAACCGCAACCTCTCCAAGCTCGCCGTCCCGATCGGCGTGGTGGGCATCGTCCTGCTGCTGGTGGTGCCGATTCCGGCTGGACTGCTGGACGTGCTGATCATCGTGAACATCCTGCTGGCGCTGGTGATCCTGCTGACCACGATGTTCGTGAAGAAGCCGCTGGACTTCTCCGTGTTCCCGTCGCTGCTGCTGGTGGCCACGCTGTTCCGGCTGGGCCTGAACGTGGCGTCCACCCGGCTGGTGCTGGGCGACGGCTACGCCGGGCAGGTGATCGAGGCCTTCGGCCACGTGGCCGTGGGCGGCTCGATCATCATCGGCGCGGTGGTGTTCCTGATCCTGGTGGTCATCCAGTTCGTGGTGGTCACCAAGGGCGCCGAGCGCGTGGCCGAGGTGGGGGCGCGCTTCACGCTGGACGCGATGCCGGGCAAGCAGATGGCGATCGACGCCGACCTGAACGCCGGGCTGATCACCGACACGCAGGCCCGGGAACGCCGTGCCGCGGTATCCGCCGAAGCCGACTTCTACGGCGCGATGGACGGCGCGTCGAAGTTCGTCAAGGGCGACGCGATCGCCGGCATCATCATTATCATCATCAACATCGTCGGCGGCATCGCCATCGGCATGCTGCAGCGCGGCATGGAAATCGGCGACGCGGTCAGCACCTACACCCTGCTGACCATCGGCGACGGCCTGGTCACGCAGATCCCGGCGCTGCTGATGGCCGTGTCCACCGGCATGGTCGTGACGCGTTCGAATGCCGACTCCGAAATGGGTTCCGACGCCTCCGACCAGCTGACCCAGTCCCGGCAGGCGCTGATGATCGCCGGCGGCGCGGCCATTCTGCTGGCCCTGATCCCGGGCATGCCCAAGATCCCGTTCATCCTGGTGGGCGCGTTCCTGATCTTCATGGCACAGCGGCTCAAGGCCACCGAGGCGGCCAAGGCCAAGGACGACGACGCCGCCGCCGCCGAGGCGGGTCAGGCGGCTCCCGCTTCGGAGACTACCGAGGACCTGATTGAACAGATGCGGGTGCACGCGCTGGAGATCCAGCTGGCCCCGGACCTGGTGGATTTGGTCTCCGGCGCCTCCGACGACCTGCTGGCGCGGGTGCGTGCGCTGCGCCGGAAGATAGCCATGGAACTGGGCGTCGTGGTGCCGCCGGTGCGCACCCGCGACAGCATCGACCTGCCGATGTCCACCTATGTGATCCGGATTGCCGGCGTGGAGGCCGGCCGCGGCGAGGCCCCGGCCGGCAAGGTGTTGGCGCTGGGGGACAACCTGGAATCGCTGCCGGGCATCGCCACGGTGGAGCCGGTGTTCGGGCTGGCCGGCAAGTGGGTCCCGGCGGAGATGCGGCACAGCGCGGAGATGGCGGGAGCCACCGTGATCGACCGGGTCTCCGTGCTGGTCACCCACCTGTCCTCGTTGATCTCCGCCAACGCCGCCCGGCTGCTGACCCGTGAGGACGTGCGCGTGCTGACCGAGGGTGTGAAGTCGGTGAACCCGTCCGCGGTGGAGGAACTCACCCCGTCGCTGCTGTCGCTGGCCGAGGTGCAGCGCGTGCTGCAGGGGCTGCTGGCGGAGCAGATCCCGATCAACGACCTGCCGCGCATCTACGAGGCACTGGCGCTGAAGGCCAAGTCGTCCACCGACCCGGAGGGCCTGATCGAGGCCGCCCGGCAGGCGCTGGGCCCGGCCCTGACCGCGCAGTACCTGGACGGGCAGCTGCTGCGCGTGATCATGATCGATCCCACGCTGGAGCAGTCCATGCTGGAGGGCATGCGCCCGTCCGAGCACGGCACTCAGATCCTGCTCTCGGTCGAGCGGACCGAAGCCGTGCTGGCCTCGCTGCGGGATGCGCTGGAGAAAGTGGAAGCCAACGGCCTCACCGCGGTGCTCGTGTGTGCGCCCGCGCTGCGCCCGGCCATCCGGCGGCTCGTCTCGGCGCAGGCCGGGGGACTTCCGGTACTGTCCTATCAGGAGGTCACCTCCGCCAGCGTGAAGATCGAGACCGTGGGGGTAGTACGTGTCGGCCAGACGGCTGCAGCTTAAGGGCGCTTCCCTCCAGGAACTCAAGGCCAAGGTCCTGGCCGACCACGGACCCGACGCGAAGATTGTCGCGGCCGAGAAGGTCACGGTCGGCGGCATCCGCGGCTTCTTCGCCCGCGAGCACTACGAAGTCACGGTGGAACTGCCGGCCTCGGCTGTGCGCGGCCAGCATGCGCTGGACCAGAAGGCCCGAGCCGGAATCGCGGCACTGCTGGCCGACGCCGAGCGCACCGAATCCAGGCTCCACGGCAAGGCGCCGGAACTGCACGTCTCCACCCACACCGACCAGTTCGCGGTCATCATGGACAACCTGACCCTCAACACGGCGCGGCCCACCCGCCTGCCCAAGGGCGCCCGACTGGAGGAACCGCCGCCGGAAGCTGCCGGGCAGGCGGAGCGCCCCGGAGCCGCGGCGGCAAGGCCCGGCTGGGGGCGGCGGCGGAACGACCCAAAGCCCCCGAAGGACGCTGCAGCAGATTCCGGCGGCGCAACCGCGCCGGGGCCGGGGGCCGGGGCAGGGGCCCTGGAAGCCCCCGCCACGGCAGTCCCCGGTGCGGAAGAGGCCGCCGTGGCAGCGGCAGCCGGGGCAGCCGCAGCGGCAGCCACAACCCCAGCCCTGGAGGCAGCCTCGGCGGCTTCAGCCCTGCCCGCGGCCGCCCAAGCCGACGACTCCCGGGAGGCCGCCGGACCCGCCAACCGGACGGCCGGGACGGGTCGGCGCGCGGCGGCCCGAGCCACTGAGGCCGGGGCGTTCGAGGCGGAGCGGGCCGGGCAGGCGGGGCAGGACGATGAGGTCGGGCAGGCCGGGCAGGCCGGGCAGTCTGGCAGGGCAGCCACCGAACCGGCTGCCCAGCGCTCGGCTCTCACCGGCGGCGACGCGGGCTCCGGCACGGGCCCCGGCGTCGTCGTTGGCGCCGTCCTGGAGGATGGGCAGCCGCCGGCAGTGGAGGCACAACCCGGCGCCGCCGAAAGGGCGCGCCGGCCGGCCGTTCCGGTGCCGCTCTACGGGCCCGGGGACCTGGTGCTGGTGATCGGCCAGGGCGACATAGCCCTGGAGGCCGCCAACTCCATGGCCGCCGCGGCCCCTGCAGTCAACGGTGCGCCCTCGGAGGCCGCCGACTGGATTTCGGGCGGCGGCAACATGGTGAAGATGGCCGGCGCGCACGCCGGTGATGTTCGGCGACCGGTGCAGGACCGCAACAGCGCGATCGGGGCCCGTGCCCGGGGCGTGGAGCGGGGACAGAGCGTCTTCGTGGCCTTTGGGCTGGGCCAGGCGCTCACGCCGCCTGTGGAGCTGCTCGCGCTGCTGCCGGCGCTGGGAGCGGACCAGGTCTGGCTGGCGGTGGACGCCGGGCGAAAGGCCGAGGACACCGACCGCTGGGTGCAGGCCGTGCAGCGGGTGGTGGTTCCCGACGGCCTGGCGGTCACCGGGACGAGGCACACCGGGACGCCCAAGACCGTGAACACCCTGGGGGTGCCGGTGGGTTGGGTGGACGGCGCGCCGTCCGAGACCGCCTGGCTCTGACTGCCGCGGCGGGTCGAGCGGGCCTGCCCGGGCGCCGAGTTCAGCTGCGATAGAGTTGACGCGTGCTGGTGCTGACGCGAAAACCCGGAGAGCGGATCCTGATCGGTGACGACATCGTCATCACCGTGCTGGACGCCCGCCGCGACGGCGTCCGCCTCGGCATCGAGGCCCCGCGCGGCGTGAAGATCCAGCGTGATGAAGTGGTCCAGGCGGTCAGCGAGGCCAATATGGCTGCCGCCCAGAGCGGCCCGGAGGCCGAGGAACGCATCAAGGCCCTGCTGGGCCTGAACCTCCCCGGCAGCAGCGGCCCCGGCAGCTGATCCGCTCGCCGGCGGCCCCACCGGCGCCGGCCAGCTAAACCCGTTCACGGGCGGGGCCAGGGGCGGCGGCAGGCACCGGCGTCGTCGTGCTGTTGTGGCCTTTTTGACCTAACCCGGCACGGCAGGATAACCTTGGTAGTCGTTGTGCGTGTCCAACCTCGATACGCTATGTCCGTGTGGCGGCCCAGTTGCAGGGCCAACCTGGTCCACGGAAATAGCCGAGACTTTCTGGGCCACTGGTTACATTTCAGTCCTCACCTGAAGTTCCGGTAGCGCATCACCAACTTTGCGCGTGTGTTCTGTGAAGAATGCGCCGCTACCTTAGAACACCAAACGAAGGCAAAAACCGTGCGTACGTACACTCCGAAGCCCGGCGATATCAACCGCCAGTGGCACGTCATTGACGCCACCGACGTCGTCCTGGGTCGTCTTGCCAGCCAGACCGCAACACTGCTGCGCGGAAAGCACAAGCCGACCTTTGCTCCTCACATGGACATGGGCGATTTCGTCATCA
>NZ_JBNHHC010000045.1:0-36014 GCF_059091865.1 Arthrobacter sp. B0316-1-20
GGCACCATTGAGGAGAAAACATAATGCCTACCCCCGCTAAGGGTCCGCGCCTCGGAGGCGGTCCTGCCCACGAGCGCCTGATGCTCGCCAACCTGTCTGCCGCGCTCTTCGAGCACAAGCGGATCACCACCACGGTCACCAAGGCCAAGCGTCTGCGCCCGTTCGCAGAGCGCCTGATCACCTTCGCCAAGCGTGGAGACCTGGCCTCGCGTCGCCGCGTGCTGGCCGTGATCAGCAACAAGGGCATCGTGCACGAGCTGTTCACCGACATCGCTCCGGTCATGTCCGCCCGCGACGGTGGTTACACCCGCATCACCAAGATCGGCAACCGCAAGGGCGACAACGCCCCCATGGCCGTCATCGAACTGGTGATGGAGCCCGTTTCGCCGAAGCAGGCCGTGGTGAACGAAGCTGAGAAGGCCACCGCCAAGGCTGCCCCGGCCCCGGTCGAGGAAGAGACCGCTTCGGCTGAGTCCGCTGAGTCGCCCGAGTCGGCGCAGTCCGGCGATTCCGCCGAGTCGGCCGATTCCGCGGAGTCCGCTCCGTCGGCCGAGTCCGCTGAGGAAGCCACCGAAGAGAAGAAGTAGTTCTTCACCTTCACCGTCTGAAGCCCGCTGTTCCCTTGGGGGAACGGCGGGCTTCTGCGTACCTCGGAATTATTGGATGACGACGGCGGTGCCTCGCCTGGCGGCGCGGTTCTTCCGGTGCGGCCGCCAGGTCGAGACCAACGCGAAAGCCAGCAGCAGCTCGGCGATGTCCCCGCCGTAATACATGAGTTCTCCGGCGAGCCGCAGTTCGGCTGCCGGGGCCGGAACCTGCACGAACCACCCGCCGTACAACAGCTGCGACAGCACCGCGTGCCCGGCGATGGCCACCCCGAGCACCACCAGCCGGGCCGGCACGGACGGCCTGCGCGGCGCCGGGTCCGGGCCGGCGATGACCCAGGCGAACAAGCATCCGGCGGCCAGGAAGTGCAGATGGATGGCGTGGTGCAGCATGGGGTTTTCGGCGGCCAGAGTGTACAGCGGCGTGAAATAGAGCACGAACAGGCCGCCGAGGCTGAGCAGCAGCGCGGTCACTGGGCTCGCAACCAGATGCACGGGCCGAGAGCGCAGGACCTTGCCGATCCGCTTGCCGTGGCGCGGCGGGACCGACCTCAGCAGCAAGGTCACCGGTGCGCCGAGCACCAGCCCGATCGGGGCATACATGCCAATCAGCAGGTGCTGGACCATGTGGACCGGCAGCCCGCCGGGCGGCAGGGGAATCAGCTGCGGCGAGAGGCCGAGAGCCAGGAGCAGCGCGCCGGCCACGAAGGACGCCGTGCGCCAGCGGCTCCAGCCGCGGCCCTCATGGCGCCGCCACGCCAAGGCCAGGTAGGCCGCGGTCAGGGCCGCAACCAGAGCCAGCGGCAGCACGTCGTCGAACGCTGATGATTGGTACGCGTGCCCAGCGTGGCCAGAGTGTGCAGTAATCATTCCACTCTCCGGCTTCGGCCGCCGCCAGTCCCGCTACCGTCGTCGCCGCTGACTCCGGTCAGGTCCACCATCCGGCCAGACCGTTGCAGCAGCCAGCCGCCGAGAACCAGCAACGCCCCGAAGATCAGGAAAAGGATATCGGCCAAGGTCTGGTAATCGCCGCTGATCACATGGTGGATGGCGAGGATGTGGTGGTCGATAATTCCCTCCACGAGGTTGAAGAGGCCCCAGCCAACCAGCATCCAGCCCCAGAGCGTCCGTGACGCCCATACCCGTCCGCGCGAGGATGTGACGCGCGAATAGAGCAGTCCCAATCCGATCAGCACCGCCAGCCAGGTCACGGTGTGGAACACCCCGTCCCACAGCGTGTTCATCTGCAGACCGTGGACGGTCGTGGCGGGATAGGAACCGATATTGATGTTGGCGGTGTCCGCGCTGGTGAGCATGTGGTGCCACTGCAGGATCTGGTGCAGCAGGATCCCGTCCACGAAGCCACCCAGCCCGATGCCCAGAATGACGCCGGGCAAGGCGATCCTCTGGTTGTGATTCGTCGATGTTGCGCTCCCGGTGCTTCCGGCGCTTCCGGCATTTGCTGCCATCGCTCCTCCAAACCTCGGCGGTGCCGCATTGGAGCGGGCACTGTCCCAGCAACATAGACCGAATGGTCCCGCGCGTCGACCGTCCGGGTATCGCGAAAGTTGCGGCTGCCTGCAACTCATCCGATCGTCCGGCAGCTTCCGGATGCGGCGCAGAGGTCCCGTAGCATTTAACCCATGCACCTGAACACCTCCGCCGTCCCCGAACAGGACGGCGGTCTGCTGCGCGTCCGGATGGATGTGGCGTACGACGGCGGCCCGTTCAGCGGGTGGGCGGTGCAGCCCGGCAGGCTCACCGTCCAGGGAGCAATCGAGGAGGCGCTCGAGACGATGATCCGCCGGCCGGTCCGGCTCACCGTCGCCGGCCGTACCGATGCCGGGGTACACGCCCGAGGGCAGGTGGTGCACTTCGACCTGGAGCCGGGGGAGTGGCAGGGGCTAGCCCGCGGCCGGGAGATTGACCCCGGACGTGCCTTGGTCCGCCGGTTGCGCGGTGTGCTGGCCAAGGTGCTCGGCGGCCGCGTCGGCGCACCGGTGCCCTACCGGGACCTGGCCGGCGCCATCGAAGTCAACAATGCCGTTCTCGCCCCAGCAGGATTCGATGCCCGGTTCTCGGCCTTGTGGCGCCGCTACAGCTACCGCATCGCCGACCACGCCGAGCTCTGGGATCCGCTTTCACGCAACACCACGCTCTGGCACAGACACGCGCTCGACCTCGACCTGCTGAACGACGCCGCCGCCAGACTCCTCGGTATCGGCGACTTCCTGGCCTTCTGCAAGCCGCGCGAAGGCGCCACCACCATCCGCGAGCTGCAGAAGTTTGAATTCACCCGAGGGACCGACGGCGTGCTGCTGGCGACGGTGCAGGCCGACGCGTTCTGCCACAACATGGTCCGTGCCCTGATCGGAGCTTCGCTGATGGTCGGCAGCGGCGAGCAGCCGCCGGAGTGGCTGCGGGACCGGATGCTGGCGAAGGTCCGCGATTCGAAGAGCAAGCTCGCTCCTCCGCATCCGTTGGTACTGGAAGAAGTGCTCTATCCGGACGGTGGCGAACTGCTGCGCCGGGCCGAGCTAACCAGGGCCAAGCGCTCGGACCCTGACGAAGGCTGAGGGTGATTGCTTCCGGCGGTTCCCCCATGAGCCGCCGGAAGCCTTTCAACCGGTGTCATCCCGGATCCCCCTGCAGGTCCGCTGGACCATGCTGGATAAAGCTTGCACGGCGAATGCGTAAATCTCAATAGTTTTAGACGTCTGACTTCTCCCACCACTACGTGGATAGGCAGCTGATGGCCGAGGTTTTGCTAGGCCGCCTGGGGCGTCAATTCAGCACGCAGCGGCCAGTCCTGCCCTTCCAAAATGACCTGCGCGCTGATGCCGGTGTGCACGTTGACGACGATCGGCGCCATCAAGTTTACGGTCGTGCCAGACTCTCCCGGGTTGGCCACGACCAGCACCATGGCGTCTTCGGAGGCATTCAGGTCCAGGGCCGCCCGGTCGTCGTCGGAAATCACCGGCGTGTATTGGTTCAGGTAGGTCGCTGCGTCTAGTACGAACAAGCGCTTGGTGGGTTCAGCCACCGGCTGCAAGGAGTACAAGCCGGCCGCGCCGTCGATCTCGTCCAAGGTGAAGTCCACCAGCGGAGCCAAGCCCGGGGGAGGAGCGACGAAGGTCAGCGAAGCGCTCATCGCAGGAAGTCCATCAGCGTCGGCTGCAGTACGCGCGCGGTGACCTGCAGGGCTGCCTGATAGGCCACTTCCTGCATCTTCAGGTCCAAGACCACCTTGCCGAGGTCCGGATCCTCGATCCCGGAGCGGCGGGCTTCCAGCGAAACAGCTTCGTCCAAGTTCGTCTCCTGGGCTTTCAGGATCTGGGCATGGCGGGTACCGACCTCGGAGCGTGCATTGATCACGGTGTTTAGCCGGGTGTCGATAGCGTTCAAGTCTTCGCTGACGCTGCCAGTGTCGTTGAGCTTTGCGATCATCGAGTCCAATAGAGCGAAAACTGAGTTGCCGGGGCTCCCATCGGCCGGGTCGCTGCCGAAAACGTTCTCGCCTTCAGCGTCGACGCGAACTTTTATCTCGGGGCCGATCCGGCGGTCGACCGGGGATTTCGGGCCGGAGAAGGTGTAGGGCCTTGTGCGATCGAAGACTGCGGCACCATCCGAGTTCCCCGCGAAAACGCTGCGACCCAGGTATTTTGTGTCGGCGGCGTTCAGGAGGCTCTCTTTGATGCTCCCGAGCTCCAGTGCGATGGCGTCGCGCGCTGTTTGCGTCAGGGAGCCATTGGACGCCTGAATGGTGAGATCCCTGGCCTTGTTCAACAAACCAGTGACTGTGCCCAAGGCTGAATCGACCGTGGTGAGCCAACCGTTGGCGTCGTCGATGTTGCGCTTGTACTGTTCGTTGGCACGCATGTCTGCGCGGGTGCGAATCGAGTCTGCGGTGCCGACCGGATCATCCGACGGGCGCGCGATGAGCGATCCGCCGCTTGCCAGCTCCTGGAGTTTGGCCATACGCGCCATGTTGTCCTGCAGATTGCGCTGCGCAAAGCCGCTCATCGTTTGGTTAGTGACTCGTGAAATCATGGACTATCTCCCAACCAATCCGGTGCGGTTGATCAAAGTATCGAGCATTTCATCAATTGCGGTCATGACCCGAGCCGCACCCTGGTAGGCGTGCTGGTATGACAACAGGTTCACGTTTTCCTCGTCGAGATCTACCGAAGCGTTGGACACCTGCAGGGCCTTCGCTGACTGTGAGGCGATGTCGGAGAGATTCGCCTGCTGGAGTTCCGTCTTAGCCACTACCCCAATTTCCGTGACGATTTTTTCCCACGAGCTGTCGGGGGAGTTGCCGCCGATACCGAGCAGGGACAATTTATCGGCAACGGAACCATCAAGCTTTCCACTGCCGGGATTGCCAGCCTTAAGGTCTGCGACACTTTTCACCTTGACCATCAGGCCGAGCGCAGTGTCCTCGAGTCCGGATTCGAATCCGAAGAACTCGGCGGTTCCAGTCTCCGCGTATACGGCGTTGACCTTGGTATTCAGTTCTTTGGCGAAATTGTCGTAATCCTTCGCTGCCTTCCGCAAGGGACCATCCTCAGTTCCGCTGCCCAGAACAGAAAGGGCACCCGCGATCTGTCCGCCGTCGAGGACCATCGGAGCATCGCGCGAATCCCACATCAGTAGCACACCGTCGCCGGAGATGTCGGTTCCGCCCTGAACCTTGACCCGGTGGGCGGACGATCCAGCGACGAGTGCGTTCCCGCCGATCAGAACATCCACCTGCCCGTCGCTGCCCTGTCGGACGGTGGCCCCCGTGAGGGCTGCCAGCCGCTCGGTCAGCATGTTCCGCTGGTCCATTAGCTCGTTGGCCGAGCCGCCGTTCGCGACAGCAAAGCGGATCTTCTCGTTGAGGCTCGCTACTTGCGACGCAGCGCCGTTGACCTCTGCGGCCATGGTGTCCACATTGGAGCGCACGCGGGAGAACTGCTCACGCACTTCCTGGTAGCCGCGCTTGATCATGTTGGCCAAAATGTTCGCTTCTTCCAACACCACGCCGCCGGCAGCAGGATCGTTAGGTCGGTTGGAGAGGTCCTGCCACGAGGCCCAGAACTCCTGCAGTCGGCTGGAGATGCCGTTCTTGCCAGGCTCACGCAGCGACGTTTCCAGCTCGGACATGGCGTTAGCGCGCACAGCGGCATAGCCTGCGACCCCAACGGAGAAACGGACGCGTGTGTCCAAGTGCATGTCGCCCAGCCGGGCGATCGCGTCTACCGACACGCCCTGTCCGATTTGGACCCCGCCAGTCAACAATCCGGTGCGTTCCAGCGCCCCGATCGACGACGTGCTGACCCGCTGCCGGGTGTAGCCCTCGGTGTTGGCATTGGCGATGTTCTGGCCCACGACGTTCAATCCCTGACGGGCGGCCACCAGGCCGGTGTACGCGGTGTTCAGGCCGCTGAAGGTGCTCACTGCGAAAACCTCAGATCGTTGTGTCGAACAGCTGGGAACGGTTGCCGGAAACCCCTGCCGCCCCGTGGGAGTCATAGGTGCCGGCGTCGGGGTTGAAATTGGCCAGCGTTTCCTGGGTGGAGCGGGCCGCGGCGCGCAGGAACTTTTCGTTCACGTCACGCAGTTCGCGGATCTGCAAGGTCAGCTGGGTCAATGCCTGCAGGTGACCGCGGAAGATTTCGCCCCAGGGGCCTGCCGGAGCCTGGTCCGTCAGCTCACGTAGCGTCGCCCCTTCGGGCGTACCCCACTCCCGGGCCAGTAAGGCCACCTCCACAGTGCGGGTCAGACCGGCGTCCCGCAGTCGCTCCAGCACCTGCTCCACCTCGCGGGTGGCGTGCTGCAGCCAGCGGGACTTGCCGGCGGTCAGCAGCAGCTGCTCCTCTTCGAGCTTGAAGACCAAAAGTTCAAGAAGTTCGCGTTCGTGCCACAGCATGGCGGACAGTTCATGGGCTCCTATGTCAGGCACCTCCCCTGGTTGATTCTGCGGATCCGCCCCCACGTTCCGCGTCAAAAGGCCGCCACTAGATGAACTGAAAGTAACGGCATGGCTACGTTCCTATCTATCGGCCCCGAAACCCTGTTCGTTAGCAGTGGTTGATGATAGGTTTCACCTAGAGACGAATCGTTCTTCCGAGGCCGCACCCCTCGGCGTTTTTGTCCGAATGATTCATCCACGTAGCTTGGCACGGAGGGGGACATGTCAGTGGATCGTGCTGACCGTAATGCGCTGGTGGTTGAAAACCTCCCGCTCGTCGGATATTTGGTCTCCGAAGTGTGTGCTAGAGCCACTCATCTTTCCCGCGATGACCTCGCCTCCGCCGGCTCCGTCGCCCTCATCACCGCCGCTGATGCCTTCGACCCGACCCTGGGGGTTCCTTTTGGCGCCTTTGCCCGGCGTCGCATCATCGGAGCCTTCGCCGATGAGATGCGGGCCATCGACTGGGCGCCTCGCTCCGTGCGCAAGCGCATCAAGGAAACCCTGTCCGTCCGTGAAACTCTGACCGCCGAACTTGGGCGTTATCCGAGCGTGGAAGAGATTGCTGCCGCTCTCGGGGTTGACCGCGAGACCGCCGAGGCGGCCTTGGATGACGCATCCCGGACGGTTGCCGCACTGGATGGCACCACTGCCGAACTCCTGGTTTCCGAAACCGCGTCCCCCGAAGGCTCCCTGCTCACTGAGGAACGTCTAGCCTTCCTCAAGGCTGCAGTGCACAACCTACCTCCGAAGATGCGCTACATCGTCGAGCAAATCTACTTCGAAGACCGCTCCGTTAAGGAAGTCGCCGAGGAAGTCGGCGCCACTCACTCCGCCGTGTCCCAGCAGCGCTCCGAAGCTATCCGCCTGCTCCGTGACGGCCTCCATACCCACTACTCCGACGACGGCGGTGCCACCTATGTGCCCGAGTCGCGGATTGCGCCCTCCCGTAGGAATGCGTACCTGACGGCCCTGGCCGACCAGACGGTCGGCGGCATCACGCGCTTCACCCGCCAGCCCCAAACCGCTCTCACTTAAACGAGTCGCTGATCGACTAAGGGCGCTTGCGCCCGCATGGAGATCGAGGTTCCCAAGAATTTCTCGAAATCTCCTAACCAACCTGCAACTTCCTCCGATAGCTACAGTTGCCAGCCCATGGACGGGCCGGTGAATTTGTACCATCTCATGGAGGAGTTCCATCATGGCTTTTGCCATTAACACCAACGTTGCGGCGCTGAACTCGTACCGCAACCTGTCCAACACGCAGAACGACATTTCGAAGTCGCTGGAGAAGTTGTCGACGGGATTCCGGATCAATCGGGCCGCTGATGACGCAGCTGGCTTGTCGATCTCCGAGGGTCTTCGCTCGCAAGTCAACGGTCTAAACGTTGCTGCCCGCAACGCACAGGACGGTATTTCCGTTATCCAGACCGCTGAAGGTGCGCTCACCGAGGTCCATTCCATCCTGCAGCGGATGCGTGACCTAGCTGTTCAGGCTGGTAACGACTCCAATAATGGTGACGCGCGCGATGCTATTGCAAAAGAAGCGGGTCAGCTCGTTGAGGAACTGACTCGTATCGGAGAGTCAACGAATTTCAATGGCATCAACCTGCTGGACGCATCTGCGGGCGCAGCCGGCGACGGCAAGCTTTCCTTCCAAGTCGGTGCTGATGGAGGCGCCTCAAACCAGATCGAGGTCAACCTCGGCTCGTCCGACGTCACCGCCTTGGCGACGAGCCTTACTACCCTCCTAGTAACTGGGGAAGGATTCTCTTCGGCTGAGAAGGTCAAGGGGACGCTGGATGCCGGACCGGACGGTATTCTTGGAAACGCTGATGATACCGGTGTCAAGGGGACGATCGATGTCCTTGACGATGCCATCAAATCGATTTCTACCGCCAGATCAGAACTTGGCGCAGCCCAGAATCGTCTTGAGCATTCGATAAAGCACATCAACATTTCTGCTGAGAACTTGGCTGCCTCGGAGTCACGCATTCGGGATACCGACATGGCACTGGAGATGGCTAGCTTCACCAAGAGCCAGATCATGTCTCAGGCAGGCACCGCGATGCTTGCACAGGCAAATCAGGTCAATCAGGGTGTGCTGCAGCTCCTCGGCTAAACCGGGCAACTGACTGCTGAATGCTCGCCCGGCGGCGAGGCGAACGAATTGGACCTCACACTCCTCGCTGCCGGGCGTCAGCATTCGCTCAGGTGAACACATTTTTTCTCCAGGAGGAACTGACGTGGCGTTTTCGATCGGTGGAATGATCAGCGGTTTGGATACCGCAACAATGATTAACCAGCTGATGCAGCTGGAAGCGCGTCCACAGTCCCTCCTTAAGAACAAGGTCTCCAGCACACAAACGCTGGTCAGCGCACTCCAGTCGCTCAACACCCGCATCGCAGACCTCGGTAAGGTCGCTGGAGAGACCGCTAAGCCCAAATCGCTCGACATCTACACGGCGACGAGTAGCTCGGACAAGATCACCGTGACGACGACGACGGGAGCCTCAGCCGGCGGGCTCGATCTGGAAGTCGTCCAATTGGCCAAGGCCCAAGTCTCCGTTTCCGCATTGCTGAGTGGCTGGCCTGAAACCGCTACCAGGCTCACGATCGCACTTCAAGACGGTCGTGAAATCGATGTGGAGACGCCTGGCAAAGATCTGGACCAGATCGTCATGGCGATCAACGACGCCAACCGAGGAGTGACAGCAACCAAGGTTTCGGTCGGGACGGACGCGAACAACCCACAATTCCGATTACAAATCGCTGCGACTGAATCGGGCGAAGCCGGAAAATTCACCATCGAATTTGAAGGTGTTCCCGTCACTTTCGATAAGGTTCCGCCAGCTAAAGATGCCGTAGTTGCTCTTTGGGGCGGCTTACAAACCGTCTCTTCGTCCTCGAACACTTTCACTGACCTGCTGCCCGGTGTCAGCGTCACTCTCGCTCCTGACACGATTCCGGGTGAAACGAAGCCGACTATCACCATCACCCGTGATGACAAAGCCGCGACCGCGAAGGCCAAGGCACTGGTCGACGGACTGACCGACCTCTTCTCCTTCATCTCCAAGAACTCATCGGTCAACGTTTCCACGTCTACAGGGTCAACGACGACCAAGGGCGGGATTTTCACCGGCGACAGCAGCGTACGCGACATCGAGCAGCGCATGATGAAGGCGGCGATCAGTCCGATCGATGGCCGGTCGCCGTCGGAAATCGGCATCAGCATCACCAAGGACGGCTCCATCGCGTTTGACGCCGAGAAGTTCGGCAAGGCGTTGAAGGAAGACTCGGCTTGGGCCGAGAAGGTCGTTCAGACGATCGCCGGCCGCGTCGAGACTGCGGCTAAGGAAGCGTCGGATAAGTACGACGGCGCGATCACCAAGCGCATTCAGGGCCAGGAATCCCTTGTCAAGACGCTTAATGACCAGGTCACCGGCTGGGACACGCGGCTGGCGTCCCGGCGCTCCACGTTGGAGCGCACTTGGGCGCAGCTTGAAGTAACGCTGAACAGCCTGCAATCGCAGGGCAACTGGCTGAGTTCACAGCTGGCTACCTTGCCGGCATGGGGGAGCAACAAGAAATGACACTGACATACGGGCCGGGCTTCGGAGCCCAGGCAAAGCGGAACCAGTTCCAGCGTGACGCGATCATGTCCGCCACGCCGGCTCGACTGTTGACCATGTTGTACGACCGGCTGCTGCTGGACCTGAACCGGGCTGAGGCCGCCCAGCAGAACCAGCAGTGGTCGGTGGCTTCGGAAAACCTGATCCATGCGCAGGCCATTGTGTCCGAGCTGATGTCCTCGCTGAAAACCGATGTGTGGGACGGGGGAGAGGGCCTGAAGGCGCTCTACACCTACACGCTGAACGCGATGATGAACGCGAACATCCACCGCGATGCCGCGCGGACCCGGGAATGCATCGAACTGCTGGAACCGCTGCGCGAGGCCTGGCACGACGCCGCCGAGCAGTTGCCGGCACAGTCTGCGCGCCCCGGCGCCCTGGGTGGCGAACTTGGAATTGCCTGAGGTCCCAGAACCGGAGTTTTCAGAGTCTGAGCTGCCGGAGAGCGGCATTGCGGCGCTGCACCGCTGGATCGAAGTGCTGGACGAGCTGGAACAGACACTGGCCGCCGCTGCCGAAGCCACGAGCGAGGGCGAGGATCAGGACGCAAGCCGGCGCACCGCCGTCGTGCAGTGGAAGGCACCGCAGGGGCTGGGGCCGATCCCGAACGAACTGGTGGAGCGGGCCACGAAACTGGCCGCCGCCCAGCAGGATGCGGTCCGCGAATTGCGGGCCGATATGCGGCAGAACCGGCAGGAGTTAGCTTTCCTGGATGCCGTTCCCACCCGTGGCACATCCGGCCAATCCGTCTACCTCGACGTAAACGGTTAACCAATCTCAAGAATTACCTAACGCACTCCCGTCTGCGTGCCGATAACTGGATAGTGAGCACGGATAGCTCACCGAACAGGCCATGGATCGGCCGACCACACGCCAGTAGTAAGACGGGTCTTGCTGTGTTCGAATCTGTGACGGGGGCTGCCATGCAGAGCGCCCTGGACGGCCTCGCCATGCGCCAACGTGCCATCGCCAACAACATTGCGAATGTGAATACCCCCGGTTATCACGCCCAGCGCGTCCAGTTTGAGGAAGCGCTGGCCAAGTCAGTCGCCCGCGGGGACGGCAGCGCCAGCGCCAGCATGGACCGCTCGCTGGAGCCTACCCGGCTGGACGGCAGTAACGTCAACCTGGACACCGAGACCCTTTCCAACATTGAAACTGTGCTGCGCTACCAGTTCGCAGCCCAGGCCGCGGGGAGCCCCTTCAACGGCGTCCGCACGGCGATGAGGACCAACTGATGACTTTCGACGCCATTGGAATCGCCGGCACCGGCCTCACCGTCCACCGCAAGTGGCTGGACGCTGTCTCCGACAACCTGGCCAATGCCAACAACGCCACCAGCACCGACGGCGCCGCTTTCCAGGCCCGCTATGTAGTGGCGCAGGAAGGCCAGGGCGTCTCCGGCGTGTACGTGGCCGGGGCCCAGTTCGGCGACGCCGAGGGCACCATGGTGCACGAGCCGGACCACCCGCTGGCCGACGAAAACGGGTATGTCCGCTACCCGGACATCGACCTTTCCCAGCAGATGGGCAGCCTGATCATGGCCCAGCGCGGCTACCAGGCCAACGCAGCAGTGGTGGACCGGGCGAAATCCACGTACGAGGCCGCCTTGCAGATTGGACGCAACTGATGCCGCTCCCTTCCATTCCGCCGATCCAGGGCGTGACCGGCACCGGCTACCTGCCGGCCGCCGAGGCCCCGCAGTCCACCAACGGGGTCGGCTTTGCCACCTCGCTCACCGGTGCCGTCGACAACCTGCAGCAACTGCAGTCGACATCAAATGAGCTGGCAATCCAGGCCGTGACCGGCGACCTCAACGACATCCACAACGCGACGCTGGCCTCCACCCGCGCCGCGGTGACGCTGGAACTGGTGGCCGCGGTCCGCAACAAGGGCGTTGACGCCTTCAACGAGATCATGAGGATGCAGGCCTAATGCCCGCCACAGTCTCCTCCTGGCTCTCCCGGCTGGGCAAAACCATCCGCGAGTTCACCGTCGCCCAGCGCACCATCGCGATCATCGGCATCGCCGTCGTCGTGCTGGGTATCGCCGCGCTGACCGCGTGGGCGTCCAAGCCCTCCTACACCCCGCTGTTCTCCGGCCTGGCCGCTGCCGACGCCAACACCATCGTGGAGCAGCTGCGCACCGACGGGGTTCCGTACGAGCTGACCAACGGCGGCGGCACCATCCTGGTGCCGGAGGAGAAAGTCTACGATCAGCGGCTCAAGGCCGCCTCGGCAGGGCTGCCGAGCTCCTCCACCGGCGGATATTCGCTGCTGGACGACATGGGCGTGACCTCGTCCGAGTTCCAGCAGTCCGTGACCTACAAGCGAGCTCTGGAAGGCGAACTGGCCAACACCATTGAAGCGCTCGACGGCGTCAAGACCGCCTCCGTGCGGCTGGCCATCCCGGAGGAGACGGTGTTCGTCTCCGAGAAGGGCGAGCCGACAGCCTCCGTCTTCGTGGACACCGAACGGACCACGCTGAGCGCGGACCAGGTCCAGGCCATTGTGCACCTGACCTCTGCGTCCATCGACGGGATGAAGCCGGAGAACGTGGCCGTGATCGACGCCGCCGGCACCGTGCTGTCCGCCGTCGGCGTGGGCGCCACCGGTTCCGCGGACAAGCAGGCCTCCGACTATGAAGAGCGGGTCCGCGCGTCCGTGCAGACCATGCTGGACCGCGTGGTCGGGCCGGGCAATTCCTCCGTGGTAGTGGCCGCGGACATGAACTACGAGTCCGCCGAACGCGTGGAAGAGACCTTTACGACGCCGGACGGCGCCCCCGCGCTGAACGAGTCCACGGAGACCGAAGAGTACGAGGGATCCGGCGGCGGAGCGGCCGGCGTGCTGGGCCCGGACAACATCGCCGTTCCCGGCGATGCTGCCGGCGACGGTACCTTCACCTCCGAGTCGGAAACCAAGAACAACGCGCTGAACAAGGTCACCGAGACCCGGGCCATCCCCGCCGGCGCGATCAACCGCCAGACCGTCTCGGTGGCGCTGGACGCCGACGCCGCCGGTGCGCTTAATTTGGCCAACATCGAGGGCCTGGTCACCACCGCCGCCGGCATCAACGCCGACCGCGGCGACCAGGTCACCGTGGAACTGGTGCCGTTCAACACCGCCGGCGCGCAAGAGGCCGCCGAGGCGCTGGCCGCCGCGCAGGCTGCCGAGGAAGCCGCGCGCCAGGCCGAGCTGATCCGCACCGCCATCATCACCGCCGGCATCGTCCTGCTGGTGATCATCGCGCTGCTGGTCTACGCCCGCTGGTCGCGCCGTCAGAACCGCGAGCCGGTGGATCTGGGCGAACTGCAGGACTTCCAGCCGGAAATCGAGGCCCCGCAGGACCTGCAGCTGCCTCTCCCGAAGCCCGTGATCGTGCCGGAGCCGATCCCCGTGGTCGGTCCGTCGACCACCGCGCTGGAGCTCACCGGCCCGCCGGAATTGTCCGACGAGCAGAAGGAGATGAACCGCAAGCGCGCGGAGATCGACGCCCTGGCTGCCCAGGAGCCGGACAAGACCGCCGACTTCCTGCGGTCCTTGATGGATGAAAAGCAGAACGCATGAGTGAGCAATTGACCGCCCTGACCGGAACCCAGAAGGTGGCGGTGGTGCTGATGCAGATGGAGCAGGCCCGGGCCGCCGAGGTGATGAAGCGCTTCAGCGAGGCGGAAGCCGAGCTGATTACCGCCGAACTGGTGGGCATGGGCCGGGTGGATCCCGAGGTTGCCGAAGAGGCGTTCAAGGAATTCCACGACATGACGGTCAAGGGTCGGCGCCGGCCCCGCGGCGGCAAGGAGTTCGCCGCCGGACTGCTGGCGGCCTCCTTCGGCGCGGAGAAAGCCGCCGGTGTGCTGGACCGGCTGGCCACCTCCATGGCCGGCAAACCGTTCGAGTTCATGGACGAAGCCGATCCCAGCCAGCTGATCACGCTGCTCAGCGGCGAGATTCCGCAGACCATTGCCCTGGTGCTGGCGCACATGCGCCCGGAGCAGGCCTCCGCGGTGCTGGCCGGGCTAGATGATTCGGTCCGGCCCGAAGTAGCCCAGTGCATCGCGACCATGGGCACCGCCACTCCGGAGGCTGTGACGATCGTGGCCGAGACGCTCAAGGTGCGGGCCGGCGCCGTCGTGCCCCGCCAGCAGGTGGAGGTGGTGGGCGGCGTGCAGCCGCTGGTGGACATCATCAACCGCGCCGACGTTGCCACCGAACGTGCGCTGCTGGAGGCGCTGGACGAACGCGACCCGGAGCTGGCCGAGGAGGTCCGCTCGCGGATGCTCACCTTCGAAGACATCACCAAGCTGGAACCGCGCGACGTGCAGCAGGTGCTGCGCGGCATCGAAATCGCGGTGCTGGCGGTGGCCATGAAGGGCGCCAGCGAACCGGTCACCGAACTGATCCGCAAGAACGTCTCCGAACGCAACCGCGACATCCTCGACGACGAGATCAACGCCACCGGCCCGCTGCGCATGTCGCAGATCGAAGAGGCCCGCGCGGACATCGTCCGTTCCATCCGCGAGCTGGAAGCCAGCGGCATCATCACGGTCCAGCGCGGCGTGGAGGAAGACGAATATGTCTACTGACGCAACGTTCTCCCGGCTGAGCTTCCCGGAGCTGAACACCGGGGCCAAAAACTTCGCCAAGGTGGCCTACACCGAGCTGCGCAGCGACGACGAGGCACAGGAGCGGGCGCTCGAACAGGCCAAGGTGCGCGGTCACGCCGCCGGCTACACAGCCGGCATGCGCGAAGGCGCCGAAATGATGCGTGCACGCCAGCTGGCCATGGAGCAGGACCACGCCGCCATGATGGCCGACGGCCGCGCCCGCGTGCAGCAGGCGGTGGCCGCGCTGGGCGCTGCCACCCGGGCACTGGAAGAACGTGCCGCGCCGGTGCTGGCTGCCGCGCAGAACACGCTGGCCGCGGCAGCCATGGAGCTGGCCGAAGCCATCCTGGGCCACGAACTGTCCGACGGCGAAACCTCCGCGCGCTCGGCCCTCACCCGGGCTTTGGCCGGGGTAGATGCCTCCCGCGTGCACACCGTCCGGATGAACCCGGCCGACCTGACCATGCTGGCGCCGGAAAGCCGCAGCCACGCCGGCGTGAACTTCAGCCCCGATTCTTCGCTGGCCCAGGGGGACGCGGTCACCGAATTCGCCGACGGCTTCCTGGACGCGCGGATCGGCACGGCGCTGGCCCGAGCCAAGGCCGCGCTGCTCGAGGTGCGGCAGTGACCGCCGTGGCCTGGCGCCCGCGCGCCGACCGGTTCGCCGACGCGCTGGCGGCAGCCGCGCCGCAGCGCTACGGGATGGTGTCCTCGGTGGTGGGCCTCGGCGTCGAAATCATTGGTCTGGACTGCGCCATTGGCGATCTGGTGGTGATCGGCGACGGCCAGGGCGTGGAGGCCGAGGTGGTGGCCACCAACCGGGACAGCATCCGCTGCATGCCGCTGGGCCGGCTCACCGGGATCAACACCGGCACGCCGGCCAAGGCCAAGGGCGTCCCGGTGCTGGTGCCGACCGGAGCCGGGCTGTTCGGCCGGGTGCTGGACGGCCTGGGCCGACCGATCGACGGCAAGGGCCCGCTGGTCTTCGATCAGCTGGTCCCGCTGGACAACGAGACCCCGTCCGCCATGCACCGGGCACGGATCGACACCCCGCTGCAGCTGGGCGTGCGCGTGCTGGACACCCTGACCACGGTGGGCAAGGGTCAGCGCATGGGCCTGTTCGCCGGCTCCGGCGTGGGCAAGTCCTCGCTGCTGTCGATGATCGCCCGCGGCACCGACGCCGAAGTCTCCGTGATCGCGCTGGTGGGGGAACGCGGCCGTGAAGTCCGCGAGTTCCTCGAGGACGATCTGGGCGAGGCCGGCCTGGCCCGCTCCATTGTGGTGGTCTCCACCTCCGACGAACCCGCGCTGATGCGGCTGCGGGCCGCCTTCACCGCCACCCGGATCGCCGAGTCCTTCCGCGACCGCGGCGCCGACGTGATGCTGATGATGGACTCGCTCACCCGCGTGGCCATGGCCCAGCGCGAGATCGGGCTCTCCGTCGGCGAGCCCCCGGCCACCCGCGGCTACCCGCCGTCGACCTTTTCCGTGCTGGCCCGGTTGCTGGAACGCGCCGGCACGGCGGAGACCGGCTCGGTCACCGGAATGTACACGGTGCTGGTGGACGGCGACGACCACAACGAACCGATCGCCGACTCCGCCCGCTCCATCCTGGACGGACACGTGGTGCTGGACCGCAAGCTCGCGGTCTCCGGGCACTACCCGTCGGTGGACCCGCTGGGGTCGATCTCCCGGGTGGCTTCCAAGGTCAACACACCGGAGAACTCCCGCGCCGCCGGCGCCCTGCGCAAGGTACTCGCGGCCCGCAAGGCGGCGCAGGACCTGCTGGACGTGGGCGCCTACCAAGCCGGATCCAACCCGATGGTGGATGCGGCCGTCCAGCACGAAGACGACATCAACCTGTTCCTGCAGCAGCGGATGGATGACCAGACGCCCGCCGCGCAGTCCTGGGATCAGCTGAACCGCCTGACCCGCACCCTCGGAGGTATGTAGAGATGGCTCGATCCTTCCCCCTGGCCGGACTGCTGCGGCTGCGCCAGCTCCAGCAGGACCAGGCCGCCGGCAACCTGGCCGCCGCGAACAACCGCGCCCGCGAGTCCGGTGCCCGGGTGGTGGCTGCCCGGAACGAGCTGGGCGAGATCATCAGCGAGGTCTCTGACGCCGCCACGCTGCACGCCGTGGCAGCCGCCCGGTCCGCCTCGCGCAGCATGCTCGCCGACCTGGAGAACTTGGACCGCACCCGGCAGCACGAGGCTCATCAAGCGCAGCAGGAGTTCCTCGCCGTGCGCAAGCAGTCCGTGGGCCTGGAGAAGCTGGAAACCCGGCACGTTCAGGCCGAGGCAGTCGAAGAGCTCCGCCGCGAACAGCTGGTACTGGACGAGCTGTCCATCGGCGCCCGGGGCGGTGACGGACGATGAGCATGGCTGACGCCATGGGCCGGATCCAGCAGATCCAGTCCACCCTGACGCAGCTGACCCAGCCCGCCGTTGCCACCGAAGCCGCTTCGGGCACCTCCGGCAGCGGCAGCACCGGCAGCACGGCCAATACGTTTGCCGACGCGCTCACTGCTGCCTCCCGCAGTTCCGCGGCCGGCGGGGTCCCCGGCGCCGCCGCTTCCGGCACTGCCGCGACCGGGACCGCCGCCGAACTGATCTCTGCCACCGAGAAGTACGTGGGCCTGCCCTACGTCTGGGGCGGCAACGATGCCTCCGTCGGACTGGACTGCTCCTCCTTCGTGCAGCACGCCTTCCGCGACATCGGCATCGACCTGCCGCGCGTCACCTGGGACCAGATGAAGGAAGGCACTCCGGTGGCCTCCCTGGCCGACGCCAAGCCGGGCGACCTGCTCTTCAGCTTCGACGGCGGCCACGTGTCCATCTACCTGGGCAACGGCAAGGCCATCGATGCCCCGCAGCCCGGCGACACCATCAAGGTCCGGGACGCCTGGGAGAACGACTCCAACATCACCACCATCCGCCGCATCCTGCCCGATGAGCCCACGGTCCAGGCTGCCGCCGGCATTGGTGCTTCCGGCGCTGCGTCCGGCTCGGCCGCACTGACCGCCGACCAGCAGCGCGCGCTAACCGAACTGATCGGCGCCGCGCAGCTCTCCACCTCCAGCGGGCTGGGCTCAATGCTCGCCGGCCAGAACGGCACCGCCGGCGCGATCAGCGCCATGCTGTCCGGACAGACCGGCAACACCGGCCTCGCCTCGATGCTCAGCGGCCAGGGCGCTTCCGGTTCCGGACCATTGACCGACCTGCTGGCCACCGCCCAGGCAGCCCTGGCGACGGGACAGCGAGCATGAGCCTCCCCGTGAACGCGCTGCCCATCGCTGCCGCCGCCCCGTCCCGCGCGGGCAGCGCGGCCGGTGCGCGCTCCTCCGGCGGCGGCTTCGACGCAGCCATGCAGGGCGCACTCCAGCAGGGGGCTGCCTACAAGCCTTCAAAGCACGACGCCGCTGCCTCCGCCGGGGGCAGCAAGACTTCCGCCGGTGTCGCAGGGCAGTCCGGATCCGCGCCGACTGGCCCCGGTTCGAGGCCGGCTGGTGCCGGCGGCAAGGCAATTGCCGGTCCTTCCGGTGAGGGTTCCGGCCCTTCCACCGACGCTCAGGCTGATGGAACCGCTGCCTCGGCACAGCCCATCGGCGTCCCGACGGGGTGGCCCTTGGCTGGCGGTCAAACCCTGTCGGCAGGCGACGCTGCAACCGGTGCTTTGGCCACGGTAGAAGCTGCTGGGACGCCGTCGGCGGCTCTCCCCGTTGATGCGATGAGCGGAAGCCAGCCGACGGGCACCGCTGGGCCCGCGGGCACCGCCGGCTGGCCCACCATGCTTGTCGATCCCGCCGGCAGCGCAGGATCAGCTGGCGCCGCAACTCCGGCCGGCGCTGCTGCGCCCCAGGCTGGAGCCGGCGCGCCCGTTGCCGCCGCCGCGGCTGGTGCCGGGCTCGTTCACAATCCGGAACTTGCCGGACAGGGAACCGGAACCCCAGCAGCCGCAGGCGCAGCCGCGAATGCTGTCGCGGGCACCACCGGTACGGGCCCGGCAGGAACCGGTTCGCCGGCTGCTGCGGCCGTGTCCGCCGCGGATGGACTGGCCGCCCCCGGGGCCGCTGCCGCCAGCGCGGCCGGCGCCGGCGCTGGGGAAGCAACGCAGCACCAGCCGGGTGCTTCGCGCGCGCAAGCTGTCCCAAACCAGCCACCGGCCCAGGCGGCCACAGCTGCCCAGCTGCCCACCGGCGTCGTACTTCCTGGCCAAACCCTGTCCGGGATGGCAGCTCACGGTGGAGCTGCTGCATCAGCAGGCGGGGCAGCTGCAGCAACAGCCGTGGCTGCCACCAACGGGGCCCGCGGCGAGGCCGAACAGCTGCCGGTTAACGGCCACATTCCGGTCGCGGGGCAGCCTGCCGCAGTGTCCCAGCCCGCGGCGACGGTTCCGACCGCGGCACCGGCTCCCGTCCTGCCGCACCAGCAGCTGCCTTTCACCGCGCAGGTGGCGCGACCGCTGTTTACCCTGGCGCAGGCCAAGCCCGGTGAGCACGTGATGACCATCAGCGTCACGCCGGACAATCTGGGACCGGTCACCGTCCGCGCCCACGTGACGGGGGAGGGCGTCCGCGTGGAACTCTTCGCACCGAACGACGCCGGCCGCGACGCCCTGCGCGCCATCATGGCCGACCTGAAGCGAGACCTCGCCTCCACCGGCATGAACGCGAACCTGGACCTGTCCAACCAGAACCGGCCGAACGATGCCCGCCCGGGCATGCAGTTCGGGCCGGACGGCCGGCCCTCCGGCGGTTCGCCGGGCCAGGACGGCCGACCCGGCGCATCCGCCGGAACAGGCACTGCCCCGGACACCACCGACCCATCCGCCGGAACAGGCACTGCCCCGGACACCACCGACCCATCCGCCCTGAGACGTCCCTACGGGATTTCGACCAGCCTCGACGTGCTGGCCTGAGACAAGGAGAACCATGCCCACCGACTCAGTCCCACCCGTTGGCTCCGTCACCCCGACGTATACGGCGCCGCCAGTTCGCGCGCCTAAGCAGACCATGGACGGCAAGATGTTCATGCACCTGCTGGTCACCCAGCTGCAGAACCAGGACCCCAGCTCGCCCATGGATACCAACCAGATGATCTCGCAGAGCACCCAACTGGCCATGATGGAGAGCATCGCCACCATGACCACCACCAGCGAGGAGAACTTTTCGCTGCAAATGCGCGGTGTGGCCGCGGCGCTGGTGGGCCAGCAGGTGAGCTACTACGGCCAGGACGGCTCGCTGATCACCGGCACGGCCACCTCGGTGTCCTACGCCGGCCCGGTCCCGCAGGTGATCGTTGACGGCAAGGAGATCCCGCTGGATCTGGTTGCCGGGATCAACGCCGCCGCGCCGGGGGAGTCCGGTTCTGGGGCTGGCAATAACGACGCCGCTGCCTCCTTGGGCGGCTCCGGCACCGACGCCTCGGAGCCCAGTGGGGGCGCCGCCTGACTTGTTGTGTCCTGACTCCGCTTTTGCAAGCAACAAATTTTCCCAGTCACTGAATCTTCCGTCCGTTCCACGATCCGAAAGGCGCTGATCATGCTCCGCTCGCTCTACTCCGGAATCTCCGGTCTCCGCTCGCACCAGACCATGCTGGATGTCACCGGCAACAACATCGCCAACGTCAACACCACCGGCTTCAAGGCCTCCTCGGTCCAGTTCCAGGACACCCTGTCCCAGATGACCCAGGGCGCAGGCGGCCCGCAGGCCCAGGCCGGCGGCACCAACCCGGCACAGGTGGGCCTCGGCGTGCAGGTCGCCGGCATCTCCACCAACTTCACCCAGGGATCCTCGCAGGCCACCGGCAAGGCTACCGACATGATGATCTCCGGCGACGGCTTCTTCGTCACCAGCAAGGGCGGCGAGCAGCTCTACACCCGCGCCGGCGCCTTTGAGCTGGACTCGACCGGGCGGTTAGTATCTCCAGACGGGGCGATCCTGCAGGGATGGATGGCCACGGGTGGAGCGGTAACAACGGGCGGTCCAGTCACCGCAATCGACCTTTCCCCAGACGCCATTTCGCCCGCCAAGGTGACGACCGGGGCCGCCGTTGCAGGCAATCTTCCCTCCGGTGCTGCTGTTGGCGACCAAGTGATCCGAGATGTCGAGATTTTCGACAACGAAGGTGCCAAGAAAACTCTGACACTGATGTTCTCCCGTACCACGGATGGATGGGACGTTTCTGCGGCCGATGAAAATGGTGGAACCGGCACTGCTGCTCTGGCGTTCACGAATGGAGCCCAGAACCCGGCTGGCGTTAAATTGACGATGACCGGAAGCACGGCCGCCAACATCACCGTTGATCTCTCCGCCGTCACCGGTTACGCCGGACTCAGCACGGTGTCCTTCGACAGCCAGAACGGCCATGCGGCGGGTTCCTTGGAGTCCTTCACCATGTCGCCCGATGGGACACTGATGGGTTCGTTCAGCAACGGCGCCCAGGCCATCGTTGCCCAGGTCGCATTGGCAAACTTCACCAACCCGGGCGGGCTCGAAAAGGCAGGCTCGTCGTCGTACCGCGTTACGGCCAACTCCGGCCAAGTTGAGTTGGGCACTGCCGGCACCGGTGGCCTTGGCACGCTGGCAGGCGGCTCGCTGGAAATGTCCAACGTGGACCTGTCCCAGGAGTTCACCAACCTGATCGTTGCGCAGCGTGGCTTCCAGGCCAACGCCCGTATCATCACCACCTCTGACGAGGTGCTGCAGGAACTGACAAACCTGAAGCGCTAAGGGTCCGGAGGCCCCAAGCCACCACCGAAGTGCAGCTGCCCGACCGTTCGCGGGCAGCTGCAGCGGCCGTCTGCACCGTTCGCAGGCGGCCGCTTTTCGTCGCCAATGACTTCGTTCCCCGCCCCCTGGCCGCTTCTTCGGGGAGCCACTACCCCTACACATTGCGCTATTTCAGAGGCGGCTCGAATCTATGTGCGAATAAAATTGTGGTATGGCACTTGCTCCGTTGGACCGCACCGAAGGGATGGACGGATCCCTCGCCGATGTGCGCGTCCTGTTGCAGGATTTCGCCGCACGCTTCAGCGCCGAGTCCGGTTCGCTGAGCACCCGGGAACTTGCCAACACGGTAGCGGCGGTCGAGGACATTTCCAAGACGGTGGAATTCCTGCAAGCCGCCGGCGCCCATGCCGTGGAGCGGGCGGACATCGCCGCGAACGGGGAAACCGCAGGTGGACCCAGTGGCCTTGCGGACACGCCTGATTCCTCCGGTGCAGCGGGGTGGGCCAATCCGGCGGCCGCCATCGCGGTCTCCAGCAACGACGCCGGCCAAGCCGGCGGAGCCTGCAGCGGCGAGGTGAAGAAACAGCGCGGCCGTAAAACAGAGTTCAGGAACAACGCGGAGTATCTGCGTTCCCGGCTGGGCATCGGTATTGTCGAAGCGCGGCGCCGGCTGCGGGTCGGCAGAGCGGTCACCGCGCCGGTGCGTTTTGATGGTGAACCGGGTGCTCCGGCGCTGCCGGCCCTGGCCCAAGCCATGGCTGCCGGGGAAGTCAGCGGGAACGCCGCGGTCCTAGTCAGCGATTCAATTGGCCGTGCCCGCCACGCTGCAGCGCCCGAAACCCTGGAAGCGATGGAACAGTCGTTGGTCCGGCAGGCCGCCGAGAGCGATGAGGACACCCTGGTGATGGTCGCGAAAACCTGGGAGACGGCGGTCGATCAGGACGGTGCCGAGCCCTCGGAGGAGGAACTGCGGTCCCGGCAGGGAATGTTCTACCGCGGCCGCCGCCGGGGCTTGCACCAGTTCGTGATCAATACCACCGACGCCCAGTACGAAGCCCTGGCCACAGTGATGAACAGCGCCGCGAACCCGCGGATCCGCTCCGACGCCATCGAAACCGCCGCCAACAGCGAGGTCGCCCCTGCCGGTCCGGACGGTCACGAGACAGGCGCCACCGGAACCACGGAGACCGGCACGGTCGGCACCGGCGCTGCGGATACTGCCGGCCCCGGCGCTGCAAATACGGCCGGCACCGGCGCTGCAAACACCGGATGTGAAGAGGCCGCACCCTCCTACACGGATTGCGCGCCTTCCTCTCCCACTCGTGTGGAAGGCGGCGATGTTGCGGAAGCTGGTGCCGAGCGCGGCGGGGTCGATCCGGCGGTCGTGTCGGGAATGGATGGCTTTACCAGGGCGCAGAAGCTGCTGGCCGGCCTGATTGGCGCCTGCCGGATTGCCCTGAACGTCGAAAAGCTTCCTGACTCGGGCGGGCACCGTACCCAGGTGATGGTCACTGCCGGCTACGAACAGCTGGCCGGTCTGCTCTCGGGCGGCGGCAACGCGGTGTTCAACGGCCCGGTGTCGGCGAAAACGGTGCGCCGGATGGCCTGCGATGCCGAAATCATCCCCGCGATCCTCGGTTCCAAGGGTGAGGTGCTGGATCTGGGCCGGTCCCAACGGTTCTTCAGCCGTGCGATCCGCCGGGCACTGCTGGTCCGGGACAAGGGCTGCGCCTTCCCGGGCTGCACCATGCCCGCGTTCTGGACCGAAGCGCACCACATCGTGCCGTGGTGGGCCGGCGGCCGGACCGAGGTCAACAACGGGGTTTGCCTCTGCGGCCTCCACCACGACCTGATCGAGCAAGGCAACTGGGAGATCACCGTCCGCGACAGGATCCCCTGGTTCACCCCGCCGGACTACATCGACCCCGACCGCAGGCCGCTGCGCAACTCGTACTGGCAAACCCACATCCCGCCCCAAACACTCCGGGCCCCTCAATGAAGTTGGCTTGCGCGGGTGACACATCTGACATCCAGCCCGCTTAACTAACCGCGGGGCGCGCGCGGCCGAAGGTAGTAGGTAGCGGCTCACCGGA
This sequence comes from Arthrobacter sp. B0316-1-20, assembly GCF_059091865.1. Taxonomy (NCBI): domain Bacteria; kingdom Bacillati; phylum Actinomycetota; class Actinomycetes; order Micrococcales; family Micrococcaceae; genus Arthrobacter; species Arthrobacter sp. B0316-1-20. The sequence continues at coordinate 23,626 of NZ_JBNHHC010000045.1, forward strand.
GCCCTCGAGAAACCTGGGATGGGCTGATGATCGTAGTAACGCGGCTGAATGACAGCCAGTTTGCGGTCAACCCTGACCTGATTGAGCGCATCCACGCCAACCCGGACACCACGCTGGTGATGGTGGACGGGGCGAAGTACATCGTCACCGAGACGATGAGCCAGGTCATCGAGATGATCGCCAGCTACCGCGCCTACGTGCTGCATCTGGCCCGTGAGCTGCCGCCTTCAGTCCACCAGCACAGCCATCCCCAACTCGGCCTTGTGCCCCCCGCGGCGCCGGCTTCCGGAGATGACTCCGGGGACTCCGGTAACACTGTGCCGCTGCGCCCTAGGAATACGTAAATGGATCCCGCAACACTTATAGGCCTCCTGCTGGCCTTCGGCTCGCTTTACGCCATGATCACCCTCGAGGGTGCCCACGTTTCAGCGCTTCTCATTCCGGCCCCGATGATTCTGGTCTTTGGTGCCACCATCGCCGTGGGCTTGGCAAGCACCACGCTCAGGGACGGCATGCAGGCGATCAAGGCGCTGCCGCAGGCCTTTACCGGCAAGGTGGCGAAGCCCCAGGTAGTCATCGACCGGGTAGTGGAACTGGCCGAAAAAGCCCGCAGCGAGGGCCTGCTGGCACTGGATGCCGAGGCTACCGAGGAGAAGGACCCGTTCATGCAGCGGGCGCTGCAGAATATTGCCGACGGCACCGACGGCGAAGAACTGCGGATCCTCCTCGAAGACGAGATCAGCACGAAAGCGCGTGCCGACCGCCAATCGTCCAAGTTCTACATGAGCATGGGCGGCTACGCACCGACCATCGGCATCATCGGCACCGTCGTCTCGCTGACCCACGTGCTGGAGAACCTGTCCACGCCGGACACGTTGGGTCCGATGATTGCGACGGCCTTCGTGGCAACGCTGTGGGGCTTGCTCTCCGCCAACTTCATCTGGCTGCCGATCGGCGGCAAGCTAAAGCGCCTCTCCGATCTGGAAACCGAACGCATGACCTTGCTGATGGAAGGCATGCTCGCCGTGCAGGCGGGCAGCCAGCCGCGTCTGCTGGGAGAACGCCTGCGGGCCATGGTTCCGGCGCATGAGATGGGCACCGGAAAGCCGGCCAAGGAAGGCAAGTCCGGCAAATCCGACGACAAGCCAGAGGCCAAGGCGGCATGAAGTCACGGCGTCCGCGTCGGCCGCTCGAAGAAGGGGACGAGCACCCGGACGAGCGGTGGATGGCGTCCTACATGGACATGGTCACCGTCCTCATGTGCATGTTCATCGTGCTTTTCGCCATGTCCACGGTGGATGCGGCAAAGTTTCAGCAGTTGGCCAATTCGCTGGCCACCGGTTTCGGAGTGGAGCGCACCCAGGCCGTGGATACGGCCGAGGGCGTAGTGGTTCCTCCGGAACTCATCGACGAAGACGGCCAGGGGTTCACCGCCGGCGACGCCGAGGAGGACACCGAAGGCGAGCAGAAGACCGACCTGGATCTGGCCATCAAGGAAGTCAGCGACCTGCGCCGGATCCAGGAGAAGATCAACAAGGGGCTGCAGGAAGAGGGTCTGGAAAAGGCGGTCCGTTTCCAACTCGATGAACGCGGCCTGACCGTTCGCCTGATCGGCAGCGAGACGTTCTTCGAGCCGGACTCACCGATACTCACGCGGCAGACCATCAAGATCCTCAATGTGGTGGGACCGGTGCTGAAGCCGGTCGGCTACGAGCTGAAGGTCGAAGGCCACACGGCGCAGGTGCGCCATTTGGACCCGGGCGCCCTGGACTGGGAACTTTCCTCCGAGCGCGCCGTGAATGTGCTGCGGCATCTGGTGGAGGACAGCGGCGTGGTGTCGAACCGAATCTCCGCTGTGGGGTTCGGCGAGTCCAGGCCGTTGAAGACCAGCGGGAGCGACGACGATCTGGCGATGAACCGGCGGGTCGACATTGTGGTGCTCTCCGGCCAGCCCGAAGCCATCCGCAATCTGATGCCCGAGGTGCTCAAGGACCCTGCCGGCGCCGCCAAGGACGCTGCCGCCGAACGGGCGGAAATGGCCAAAAGAGCGGCCGAAGCCGACGCGGCGGCAAAGGCCGCGGCCGAGGGAGCCGAGGCAGATGGCGCCGAAGGCAAGCGGGCCGAGCGGGTGGCCGGCGAGCCGGGCAGAGGAGGCTCAGGCGGAGGCAAAGTCGTCACCGGCGGCAACGGCACCGTGGGCCCTGGACCCAGCGCCACCTACGCGCCGGCTCCGGGCGGGAAGTCCTCCGGCGACTGAGGGTAGGCTGGCGACCGCTCAGAGCGAACATCAGCCATCGGGCGCCAACGCGGCGCCTCAGCCCCACGCGGTGACACTACATTTCGCGGACTCCTAACGCGCGCGATTTAGCTGCCGATAGTGCCTGCTGTGACGGTCCAGGAACATCTGCAATCCAGCGCGCCCGAAAAGCCGGCCAGAGCCGTCGAAGTGTATGACTTCCGGAGGCCGACCACTCTGGCGCGCGAGCACTCGCGCGTGCTGGAGTTGGCCTTCGAAACCTTCGCCCGCCAGTGGGGCACCCAGTTGACCGCCAAGGTCCGCGTGATCTGCACTGTTACCTCCGAGCAGGTCCAGATGCAGACGTACGACGAGTACGCGGCCTCGTTGCCGGCCAGTACCGCGATGGTGCTCTGTGCCCTGGACGACATCACCGGCAAGGCGGTGATCCAGTTCCCCACCAAGGCGGCAATGACCTGGGTGGACCACATGCTGGGCGGGAACGGCACCCACAACTACCCGGACCGCAAGTTCACCCAGATCGAGCAGGCCCTGGTCAGCCGGCTGATGGAAGACGCGCTGGAGGACCTGCGCTACTCCCTCGGCTCGCTGCTGACCACGCCGATCAGCTTGGACCAGATCCACTACAACTCGCAGTTCGCCCAGGCGGCCGCCACGAACGATCTGATGATCGTGGCGACGTTCGAGATCCGCGTGGGGGACCTGTCCGCACCGGCCACGGTGGCCATCCCGGCCGAAGTGCTGCTGACCCAATTGCGCGATTCGTTCGCACTGAGCAGCCCGGCCAATGCGCGCAAACTGCTGGAGACCCAACTGGTGCAGATCCCGGTGGATGTGTCGCTGCAGTTCGCACCCATGCGCGTCCGCCCTGGCCAGGTACTGGACCTGTCCGTGGGCGACCTGCTGCCGCTGCCGCACCCGCAGCACCGCCCGTTGGATGTTGCCATCAACGGCGAATGTCTGGCCCATGCCGCCGTCGGCGCCAACGGCAACCGCCTGGCCGGAGTCATTGTTACAACCGAGGAGAACGCCCGATGACACAGACCCAGACCCTGCAGGCTGCTGCCGCCGACGCGCTCCTGGGGCTGCTGCCCACCAACACTCCGCTCTACGCGGTGCGCCAGGATGAGGGCGGGCCGCTGCCCGGGCAGGTGGCCTCCGCCGTCGTTGGTTCCTTCGTGGGCGGCACCTCCGCCGACGTGGCATTGGTTGTCGCCGACCAAGCCGCGCTGGCCGCTGCCGCCGGCACCGATTCCCCGCTGGTGTCCGCCGCGGATCTGCTGCGTCCGGCGCTGGAAGCGGCCGCCTCGGTGCTCGGCGCCGGCGTGCTGGGGGAGGCGCACGTGGCCAACGCTGCGGCGCTGTTCTCCGATCCTGAAGCCGCGGTGTTCAAGCTCACCGGCGGAGACGGCGAGGCCGGCGGCTGGTTCGCCATCCGGCTGCGGGAGAATCCCGCGGGCACCGGGGTGGACGACTCCGTGCTGGCCAAGCTGGGCCGGATCAACAACGTGGAGATGGCGCTGACCGTGGAGATCGGCCGCACCCGGATGTCGGTGCGCGATGTGCTGAACCTGGAACCCGGCGGTGTGATTGAACTGGACCGCTCGGCCGGCGCCCCCGCGGACGTGCTGCTCAACGGCCGCCTGATCGCGCACGGCGAGGTCGTCGTCGTCGACCAGGACTACGCCGTGCGCATCACCAAGATCCTCGATGTGCCCGAAGGACTTCTCTAAATGGAGACCGTGGTCCTCGCCCTGCGGGTAGCGCTGTCGCTGGCCGTGGTGCTCGGACTGCTCTGGGTGCTGCAGCGCCGCTTCAGCCGCGGCGCCCGTACCGGCGCGCGCAAGCTGGTCCGCGTGGTGGAACGTCAAACCATCGGCCCGAAAGCCTCGGTAGTGGTGCTGGATGCCGACGGCCAGCGTTTCCTGCTGGGCGTGACCGATCAGGCCGTCAGTGTGCTCGACACCCGCGAGGCACCGGTTGAGGAAGAGGCGCAGCCCTCCCACCGGGCTCCGCAGCCCGCGTCGGACAGCTTCGCCCGGCTGCTCGAACTGGCTACCGGCCGTGCCGCCGGCAAGGACCAAACCACCGACCGTGCCGCTGCGCGCGCCACGGCGACTGACCAAGCAACAGCGCAGTACGACGGCGGAGCCTCGCCCCGCCGGGGCACGTCACCTGCTGCCGGTGCCGGCCGTAAGGATGCCTTCGGCAACACCTCCGACCCGTTTGGTGCCGCAATGGCAGGGGCTTCCGCCACTCCCTCGGCCGGCTCCTCCGACCTCCCGCGCCGTTCGGCCCGTCGTGCTGCAGTGCGGCCGGAGCCGGTGGAAGCGGATGCGGACGGCTACGGCCAGCCGTACGTCGAACAGGAACCCGAAGGCCCACGTTTCGACGAGCCGCGCCAGGACACAGACGTCATTCCGCTGCGGCACGCCGGCCTGTACCCGATCGAGGGCGGGCGCCGCTCCGAGCGCACCGGCCGCCGCGCCTCCCGGGCGGCCGGCTGGCAGGAACAGGCGCCGGATTCCCCGCTGGCAGGCTCCATCCTTTCTCCGTCCACCTGGAAGCAGACGGCCGAAGCCCTGAAGCAGGTCCGTTCGCGTTGAGCATCACCGGCACTCCGGCCCTGACGGCAGGCCGCTGGCCTCGTCTGGCCACCACAGCACTCCTGGCACTACTGCTGGCAGTGCTCTTTGCCGTAGCTGCCGCGCTCCTCAACGCCCCGTCAGCTTTCGCGTCACCGGTGGACCCGGTCCCCCCGGGGGACCCGTTCGCGCCAACCGAGCCGGGTTCGCCGGACGGCGACGGCGGGTTCTCGGTGGAGATCAACGGCCCCAACGGCACGCCGTCGTCGGCCGTCATTACGCTGCTGGGCATCACGCTGCTGTCGGTGGCCCCGGCACTGCTGCTGATGATGACGTCGTTCACCAAGATCTTCGTGGTGCTGGCGATGACACGGAACGCCCTGTCGCTGCCCTCGATCCCGCCGAACCAGGTGCTCGCCGGGCTGGCGCTGTTCCTGTCCTTGTTCATCATGTGGCCGGTGCTGACCCAGGTGAACGAGCTCGGCGTCCAGCCCTACATGGAAGGGACCGAGACGTTCACCGATGCGGTCTCGGCCGCGGCCGCCCCGCTGCAGAACTTCATGCTGGCGCACACCCGGCAGGAAGACCTGGCGCTGATGATGCGGGCCGCGGACCTGCCCAACCCGGAGAACCCGCAGGACGTGCCGCTGCAGACCCTGATCCCGGCGTTCATGATTTCGGAACTGCGTGCCGCGTTCATCATCGGCTTCGTGATCTTCGTGCCGTTCCTGGTGATCGACCTCGTGGTCGCCTCGGCACTGATGTCCATGGGCATGATGATGCTCCCGCCGGTGATGATCTCGCTGCCGTTCAAGATCCTGCTCTTCGTGCTGGTGGATGGCTGGGGCCTGATCATCACCGCCCTGGTCGGAAGTTACGGTACCTAGCTGTGGATACAAACGCCGTCCTCGACATCGGCCTGCAGGGCCTGCTGATCGCCGCCAAACTCTCCGCCCCGGTGCTGGTCACCGCGCTGGTGGTGGGCTTCGCCGTTTCCTTGGTGCAGTCCATGACCCAGATCCAGGAGATCACGCTCTCCTTCGTGCCAAAGGCCGTGGCCGTAGCGGTGGCGTTGCTGGTTTGCGGGCACTGGATGATCTCCGAAATGGTTTCCTTCACCCAGGAAATGTTCGAGAAAATCCCCGGCCTGCTCGGCGGCGGATAATGAACATCCCGCTCGACCACGCGTGGATCGAGGCCACCATGCTGGCAGGAGTCCGCATGGTGGCTTTCCTGCTCATTGCCCCGCCGTTTTCGTACGGAGCCATCCCGGCCCGGATCAAGGCCATGCTCGGCGTCGGACTGGCCCTGGCGGTGTCGCCGCGGGTGGTCAACGGGTACGAGCCGCTGAGCACCGCCGGGTTCTTCGGCGCACTGGTGCTGGAGATCCTGGTGGGCGTGCTGCTGGGCTTCCTGGTGTTCATCGTGTTCTCCGCGGTGCAGTCCGCGGGTACGCTGATCGACCTGTTCGGCGGCTTCTCGATGGCGCAGGCGTTCGATCCGCAGTCGATGGTCAACGGCGCGCAGTTCACCCGGCTGTTCCAGATGGCCGCGCTGGCGCTGCTGTTCGCCTCCGACGGCTACCAGTTGATCATCGGCGGGCTGGCGCGCAGCTTCACCGCGCTGCCGCTGGCCGGGGGAGTGGACCTGGCCGAGCCGGTGCAGCTGATGATTACCGGCGTCACCCAGATGTTCCTCGCCGCGGTGCAGATCGCCGGGCCGCTGCTGGTGGTTCTGTTCCTTGCCGACGCCGGCCTGGGCCTGCTCACCCGCGTGGCCCCGGCGCTGAACGCGTTTGCACTGGGCTTTCCGCTGAAGATCTTCCTGACCCTGATGCTGGCCGGGGTGGTGTTCGTGGCGCTGCCGCGGATTGTCTCGTCCCTGGCCGGCCAGGCCGTGACGGCGCTGACGGGGGTGGGCTAGGTGTCGCAGGAAACCTCCGGAGAACGGACAGAGCAAGCCACGCCCAAGCGGATGAAGGAGGTCCGCCAAAAGGGCCAGCTCTCCAAGTCCCAGGACCTGACCGCCTGGCTCGGCATCGGCGCCGCGGCCGTGATGCTGCCGATGACCATCGACAGGGCCTCGCAGGCAGGCACCGACCAGCTCTTCACCGTCACGCGGATGATCGCCTCGCCCGACCCCGGTTTGGTGGTCAAGGCGCTGGAGGACGGGCTGGGCACCATCATGTACACGCTCACGCCGATGTTTCTGGCCGTGGTGGCCGTGATCATCGCCGGCGCGGCGCTGCAGGGCGGCGTCCACTGGAAGAAGTTCAAGCCGGAGACCCAGCAGTTCAACCTGGTCAACGGGATCAAGAAGGTGTTCGGCATGCAGGCGCTCTGGCAGGGCGTCAAGGCGCTGCTGAAGACCGTGGTGGTGGGGCTGGCCTTGTACTTTGTGGTGCAGGGACTGGTTCCGGTGCTGATGACCGCCGGCGGGCTCTCGGTCTCCTCACTGCTCGACGCCGCCGGTGCCGGCACCGCCGGACTGCTGCAGACGGCGATCATCGCCGGCCTGATCCTGGCCGCGCTGGACGTGATGGTGGTGATCCGGCGCAACCGGAAGAAGACCCGGATGACCAAGAAGGAAGTCCGGGACGAGAACAAGAACAGCGAAGGCGATCCGTTGATCAAGTCGCAGCGGCGTTCGCGGCAGTTGGCGATGAGCCGGAACCGGATGATCGCCGCGGTCGGAGGCTCCGACGTCGTGCTGGTGAACCCGACGCACTACGCGGTGGCGCTGAAATACGAACCGGGCAAATCCGCGCCGCGCGTGGTGGCCAAGGGGGCCGGCCTGATTGCGGCCCGCATCCGCGAGGAAGCGGAGACCACGCAGGTGCCGGTGGTGCGCGACGTGCCGCTGGCCCGGGCGCTGCACGCGGCGTGCGAGATCGGGCAGGAAATCCCGCTGGAGCTCTACAACGCGGTGGCCCGCGTGCTCGCCTTCGTGATGAGCCTCAAGGCCCGCGGTGCCTCGGCCAGTACGGCCGCAGGCGTCCACACCATGGCGGAGCCGGCGATGACCGATGCCGACGCTGCCGCCCATGCTTCAACCCCGCAGGGCCGACGCGCCTTGTCCTTACCGTCGCCTGGAGGTGACTGATGAACCGCAACCTCTCCAAGCTCGCTGTCCCCATGGGCGTGGTGGGCATCATCCTGCTGCTGGTGGTGCCGATCCCGGCCGGGCTGTTGGATGTGTTGATCATCGTGAACATTCTGCTGGCGCTGGTGATCCTGCTGACCACCATGTTCGTGAAGAAGCCGCTGGACTTCTCCGTGTTCCCCTCGCTGCTGCTGGTGGCCACGCTGTTCCGGCTGGGCCTGAACGTGGCGTCCACCCGGCTGGTGCTGGGCGACGGGTACGCGGGCCAGGTGATCGAAGCCTTCGGAAATGTGGCCGTGGGCGGTTCGATCATTATCGGCGCGGTGGTGTTCCTGATCCTGGTGGTCATCCAGTTCGTGGTGGTCACCAAGGGCGCCGAGCGCGTGGCCGAAGTGGGTGCGCGCTTCACGCTGGACGCGATGCCCGGCAAGCAGATGGCGATCGACGCCGACCTGAACGCCGGCCTGATCACCGATGTGCAGGCCCGCGAACGCCGTGCCGCGGTGTCCGCCGAAGCCGACTTCTACGGTGCGATGGACGGTGCGTCCAAGTTCGTCAAGGGCGACGCGATCGCCGGCATCATCATCATCATCATCAACATCGTCGGCGGCATCGCCATTGGCATGCTGCAGCGCGGCATGGAGATCGGCGACGCGGTCAGCACCTACACGCTGCTGACCATCGGCGACGGCCTGGTCACGCAGATCCCGGCGCTGCTGATGGCCGTGTCCACCGGCATGGTCGTGACGCGGTCCAACGCGGACTCGGAAATGGGGTCGGACGCCTCCGACCAGCTGACCCAGTCCCGGCAGGCGCTGATGATTGCCGGCGGCGCGGCCATTCTGCTGGCGCTGATTCCCGGCATGCCCAAGATCCCGTTCATCCTGGTCGGGGCCTTCCTGATTTTCATGTCGCAACGGCTCAAGGCATCGGAAGCTGCCAAAGCCAAGAACGACGACGCCGCTGCCGCCGAAGCGGGTCCGTCGGCTCCCGCTTCGGAGACCACCGAGGACCTGATCGAGCAGATGCGGGTGCATGCGCTGGAGATCCAGTTGGCACCTGACCTGGTGGACCTGGTTTCCGGTGCGTCGGACGACCTGCTGGCCCGGGTGCGGGCCTTGCGCCGGAAGATCGCGATGGAACTGGGCATTGTGGTGCCGCCGGTGCGCACCCGCGACAGCATTGACCTGCCCATGTCCACCTACGCGATCCGGATTGCCGGCGTGGAGACCGGCCGCGGGGAGGCCCCGGCCGGCAAGGTGCTGGCGCTGGGCGACAACCTGGACTCGCTGCCCGGCATCGCCACGGTGGAGCCGGTGTTCGGGCTGGCCGGCAAGTGGGTTCCGGCAGAGATGCGGCACAGTGCGGAGATGACCGGAGCCACGGCGATCGACCGGGTTTCAGTTTTGGTGACCCACTTGTCCTCGCTGATCTCGGCCAACGCGGCCCGGCTGCTCACCCGCGAGGACGTGCGCGTGCTGACCGAGGGCGTAAAGTCGGTGAACCCGTCCGCCGTCGACGAACTCACGCCGTCGTTGCTGTCCTTGGCCGAGGTGCAGCGGGTGCTGCAGGGGCTGCTGGCGGAGCAGATCCCGATCAACGACCTGCCGCGCATCTACGAGGCGCTGGCGCTCAAGGCCAAGTCCTCCACCGATCCGGAAGGGCTGATCGAGGCCGCCCGGCAGGCACTGGGGCCGGCCTTGACAGCGCAATACCTGGACGGGCAGCTGCTGCGGGTCATCATGATCGATCCCACGCTGGAGCAGTCCATGCTGGAGGGCATGCGGCCGTCCGAACTGGGCACGCAGATCCTGTTGTCCGCCGACCGGACCGAAGCCGTGCTGGCCTCGTTGCGGGGTGCCTTGGAGAAGGTGGAAGCGAACGGTCTCACCGCTGTTCTCGTCTGTGCGCCCGCGCTCCGTCCGGCCATCCGCCGGCTGGTCTCGGCGCAGGCCGGGGGGCTTCCGGTACTGTCCTACCAGGAGGTCACCTCCGCCAACGTGAAGATCGAGACCGTGGGGGTAGTGCGTGTCGGCCAGACGGCTGCAGCTTAAAGGCGCTTCACTGCAGGAACTCAAAGCCCAGGTCCTGGCCGAGCACGGACCCGACGCGAAAATCGTCGCCGCCGAGAAAGTCACCGTCGGCGGCATCCGCGGATTCTTCGCCCGCGAGCACTACGAAGTCACCGTGGAACTGTCTGCCCCGTCGGTGCGCGGCCAGCATGCCCTGGACCAGAAGGCCCGCGCCGGGATCGCCGCACTACTGGCGGACGCCGAGCTTGCCGAATCCCAGATGCACGGCTCCCGGGTGCACGGCAAGGCCCCCGAACTGCACGTGTCTACGCACACGGACCAGTTCGCGGTCATCATGGACAACCTGACGTTCAACACTGCCCGGCCCACGCGGCTGCCCCAAGGAGCCAAGCTGGAGGAGCCGCGGCCCGAGCCTGCCGCGCAGGCAACACCCCGGCCGGAGGCTGGCGCGGCTGCGGGCACCGGGCAGCCTCCGGCAAGGCCCGGGTTTGGCCGGCGGAGAACCGACTCAAAACCAGCCGCCCCAGACCCGCCACAATCCGCAGGAGCCGTGCAGGGGCAGGAGCCGGGTGCCGCTGCTGCCGGGACGCCGGCGGAGCCGGCTGAAACTCCGGCTGCTTCGGTTGACACGCCCGCTGCGCAAGCCGGGCCGCCCGCCGCGTCGGTGGCCCTTCCCGCCCCGGAGGCAAAGACGTCGGACCGGCCCTCCCGCAGGGCAGTTGGCAAGGCGGCCCGCGGACCAGCGCCGCACCGCTCGGCGCCTACCGGCGGCTCGTCGGACGACGCCGTGGCGGGCACCGTCATCGGCAGCGGCGTGCTGCACGGCCCAGACACGGTGGAGCCGGACGAGACGCGACAGGTTTCTGGTCTGGGGTCGGCGGCAGTGCTGGACATTCCTGCGCCGCTCTATGGGCCGGGGGACCTGGTGCTGGTGATCGGCCAAGGTGGCAATGCCGTGGCGGCGGCCACGTCCATGGCCGCCGCCGCGCCTGCCGTCAACGGCGCGCCGTCGGAGGCTGCCGACTGGATCTCCAGCGGCGGGAACATGGTCAGGATGGCCGGAGCCTATGCTGCCGAGGTCAGGCGCCCGGTCCAGGACCGCAACAGCGCCATCGGTGCGCGCGCCCGTGGTGTGGAAAGGGGGCAGAGCGTCTTCGTGGCGTTTGGCTTGGGCCATACGCTCACGCCGTCCCTGGAGATGCTCGCGATCCTGCCGGCACTTGGAGCTGACCAGATCTGGCTTGCCGTGGACGCCGGGCGTAAGTCCGAGGACACCGATCGCTGGGTGCAGGCTGTGCAGCGTGTTGTTGTTCCCGACGGCCTGGCCGTAACCGGAAGCCGGCACACCAGCACTCCGAAGACCGTCAACGGCTTGGGTGTTCCGGTCGGCTGGATCGACGGGGAGCCGTCCGGGGCCGCCTGGCTCTGACGTCCGCGAGGCAGGGCGCAGGTGGCGGCGCAGCGGCGGGCATGCGGCACGCAGTGGCGGGCAGGTGGTGGGCCATTGCTTAACGTATTCACCGCAGCCGGGTAGTAGTGCGTCATGGCCCGGCCGAACCGCGTTTTACCTGCGATAGAGTTGACGGGTGCTGGTGCTGACACGAAAACCCGGAGAGCGGATCCTGATCGGTGACGACATTGTCATCACCGTGCTGGACGCCCGCCGCGACGGCGTCCGCCTCGGCATCGAGGCCCCGCGCGGCGTAAAAATCCAGCGCGATGAAGTGGTCCAGGCCGTCAGCGAAGCTAATATGGCTGCCGCGCAGAGCGGGCCGGAGGCCGAAGAGCGCATCAAGGCCCTGCTGGGCCTGCATGCTCCCGGCAACACCGAAGCCAGCGGAAGCTGACCTCTCAAACATCGACCGGCTACGGGCCGTTTCACGTGCGCTGAAGCGCCTCCACCATCGCCCGCCCTCGCCGGAAACGGCAGTGCGGTCCGACAACCGACGGCCGGTTCTGCGGCTCGTATGGGGGCGGGACACCGCCGTCGTCGTGGTCTTTTTGACCTAACCCGGCGCGGCAGGATATTCTTAATCGTCGTTGTGCGTGTCCAACCTCGATACGCTATGTCCGTGAGACGGCCCAGTTGCAGGGCCAACCTGATCCACGGAAATAGCCGAGACTCTCTGGGCCACTGGTCAGATTTCAGTCCTCACCTGAAGTTCCGGTAGCGCATCACCAACTTTGCGCGTGCGTTCTGCGAAGAATGCGCCGCTACCTAAGAACACCAAACGAAGGCAAAAACCGTGCGTACGTACACTCCGAAGCCCGGCGATATCAACCGCCAGTGGCACGTCATTGACGCCACCGACGTTGTCCTGGGTCGTCTTGCCAGCCAGACCGCAACACTGCTGCGCGGAAAGCACAAGCCGACCTTTGCTCCTCACATGGACATGGGCGATTTCGTCATCA
>NZ_JBNHHC010000046.1:0-30794 GCF_059091865.1 Arthrobacter sp. B0316-1-20
CACGGTTGGGGGTCCTTGCCGGGCAGGGGCGGACAGGCCCGGGTGCCTGGCCGGTTTCGGGGGCGGGCCGGGGGGCTTCGGTCCGGCCGGCCTGTCGGCGCGCGGTGCATGGTTCACACGGGCGCGGACCGGTGGCCGTCTGGTCAGTTCTTAGTCGAACACGATGACCTGCCGGGAAACGTCTGCGCCGTTGTTGAGGGCATCGATCGCGTCGGAGATGCCGTCCAGGCCGATCCTCTCGGTGATGAGCCCTTCGAGGTCGAGCTTGCCCAGGCGCCAGAGGTCCAGGTACCGGGGGAAGTCCCGGCTTGAGTGTACGGAGCCGCCTACGTTGCCGATCAGGTGCTTGCCGTCCATGGCCAGTTCGTGGGCATTGAAGGGGACCTGCGTGGTCGGTCCGCCCAGCCCGGTGACGATCACGGTGCCGCCGCGGCGGGTGGCGTCCCAGGCTGCCCGGATGGTCTCGGGGCGGCCGACGTTCTCGAAGGCGTAGTCGAAGCCGTATCCGCCGGTGAGCCGGGCTTTGGCGGCGTCGATTTCCTCGGGGGTGACCGTGTGCGTTGCACCGAATTGCTTGAGGAGGGGGTGCTTTCCGACGGCGGGGTCGACGGCGATGATGATTCCGGCTCCGGCCAGGCGGGCTCCCTGGATGGAGGCGGAGCCGATGCCGCCGCCGCCGATGACGACGACGGAGGCGCCCGGCTCGACCTTGGCCGTGTTGATCACGGCCCCGACGCCGGTCATCACCGCGCAGCCGACAAGTGAGGCAATCTCGTACGGGATCGACTCATCGAACGCGACCACGTTGCGGTCCGGAACCACCATCTCCTCGGCCCATGTCCCGAGTCCGACGATGCCGTAGCTCGGGGTTTGCGCTACCTGGAACTTGGGCAGTTCCCCGCCTTCCAGGTCGTTGCGCACACACAGGAACTCCTCGCCCTTCAAGCAGAAGAAGCACGCGTTGCAGCCGGCCAGTGCCGCAAGGATCACGCGCTGGCCGACGTTCACGTTGGTGACGTCGCGGCCGATCTCGATGACCTCACCGGCGCCTTCGTGGCCGAGCACGGTCGGCAGCTGCGTGGGCCAGGCTCCGGTTACGGCCGAGAGGTCGGTCCGGCACACTCCGGCTGCATGCATGCGCAGGCGCACATCGTGGGGTTCCAGTTCCACTGTCGTGACATCTTCGCGGATCCGGACGGTGTTAATGGCATCGAGTACAGCAGCCCGCATCGCGAGTGTCCTTTCCTGATCGCACTTGGGCAACCGGTCACCTCCTCTGCGGGAGTGCCGGGCCTGCCTGCCGTCCATGCGCGTTCACCATTGAATAGGCGGGATCCCAAGGTTGCGGAACCCGTGAAAGCCACCTTAGCGACGAAACGGGGATTGGTCCACGTTTTCGCAGCGGACTCTGGCATAAAGTGGCAGCGTGACAGAACATGAGCATTCCGGACGGCTGCACACCCCCCGGCGGGACCAGCTGCGCAACCGCCGGGCCCTTGTGCAGGCGGCGCGCGCCCTGTTCGCGGAACAGGGCCTCGACGTTCCCCTGGATACGATTGCCCGGCGCGCGGGCCTGGGAAATGCCACGCTGTATCGGCATTTCCCGGACCGGCGCGGGCTGATCGTTGAGGCGCTTCTGGTGAACCTGGAACGGCACCAGGAGGCCATCATCGAGGCGCTGGGCTGCCGGACAGGGTGGGAAGGGTTCAGGATGTACTTCGAGCAGCTGTTCCTCGAAGAGATCAACAACCTGGGCTACATGAGCGCGCTGCGGGAAGTACCCGAGGGTGAATCCGCGGAGGTCGACCGGCTGCGCACCACCATCCTGCGGGGATTCGAGGAACTGATCGAACGCGCCAAGGCCGAGGGCGCCTTCCGTCCCGACCGGTGGATTGAGGACGTCCTGTTGCTCCTGTTCGTCAATGAGCACCTGATCCGCCGGGACAGGGAAGAGGCCGTGGCGGCATCGCGCCGGCTGTTCGCCCTTGCCCTGGATACCCTGAGCACCCGCCCCGAACACGGCGGACCCGGCGAGCCCGACGACGTTCTGACCTTGCGCCGGACACTGGGCAACAGCCTGGCCGGCCTCTCGGTCAATGCCCCCGCAACGCCAGGGCAGGAGCCAGCCCCTGAACCGGCAGAAACCGCCATCCGAGAACGCAACTGATTCACCGAATGAAGCTATAGAGGCATGCCATGAGGCCGTGGATGTCCGAGTGGGGTGGCAGCCGCGCGCCGACGCAACACCCGCATGGTTGCCCGCAACACGTGGGCAACTACCGCGCAAAGCTCAACGATACCGACCTGATCGAATCAGTCGGACACGGCTTGGTAGGCTTCGCCATCCCACGGCTGCGCGGACATGAGGGGGTCGGTCAGAAAGTCCGTCAACCGGGTGAGCAATCCCATGCATTCACCGCGCGCACGACGTGTTTGCCGCTTCCGGTGCGTTGGCCCAACTTCGCGCAGGCTTTCTGCGCCGATAACCGTGAGTATGTCCGGACAGGTGTCTCGATGAAGCATCCTTGGGTTCTTGCGGTGATTGCAACACTTAGCGAATGGGTGTTGTCATGGCGGGGTATTCAATTTATCTAAGGCCTGATCTCTTGCAGGTTTTTTGGGCCGGGATGCAGGCCGGTGATTTCATCACCGATGCCGTGGCTGCCGCCGGTGGTTGAACCAGTCGATGTACTCGGCGACGGCGACCTCGAGGTGGCCGATGTCCCGCCAGGGGCCTTTGTTGCGCACGAGCTCGGCCTTGAACAGCGAGTTGAAGGCCTCGGCCATCGCATTATCGTAGGAATCCCCGCGGGAGCCCACGGAGGCGACCGCGTCGGCTTCGGCCAGCCGCTCGGTATAGCGGACGGCACGATACTGGACCCCGCGGTCGGAGTGGTGGACCAGGCCCGACAGGTCGGCCCCGTCCTTCGTGCGGGACCAGAGACCCATTTCCAAGGCGTCCAGCGCCAGGTCCGTGTAGAGGCTCGTGGCGACCTGCCAGCCGACGACCAGGCGGGAAAACACATCGATGACGAAGGCCGCATACACCCAGCCGGCGAAGGTGCGCACGTAGGTGATGTCGGCGACCCACAGCGTGTTCGGCGCGTCCGCGGTGAACCGGCACTCGACCAGATCCGCCGGGCGGCCGGTCTCCGCGGCAGGTTTCGTGGTCCGCGGCCCCTTGGCCCGCGAGATCCCGCGCAGGCCCTCGGCGCGCATCAGCCGCTCGACCGTGCAGCGGGCCACCTCGATGCCCTGGCGCTGCAGCTCCTTATGGATCTTGCGGGCGCCGTAGACACCGTAGTTGTCCTTGTGGATGTCCCTGATCTGCCCGGCCAGCTCCGCGTCCCGGAGGCTGCGGGCCGAGGCCGGCCGGGACCGGCGGGCGTAGTACGTGCTCGGGGCGATCTCCAAGGTCCGGCAGATCGGCTCGACCCCGTGCTCCTCTCGATGCTCCTCAATGAAGGCGCACATCACCGCGACGGGCGGTCGAGCTCCGCCGTGAAGAAAGCCGAGGCCTGCTTCAGGATAGTGTTCGCCCGCCGCAACTCCCGGACCTCGCGCTCCAACTCGGCAATCCGTTCCGCATCGGCGGTCGTGGTGCCCGGCCGCAGGCCCTCATCGGTCTCCGCCCGCGTCACCCAGGTCCGCAGAGCCTCGGGGTTGACCCCGAGCTGTTCACCGATGCGCCGGTACGCGCCGGTGCGGGTCGCCGGATCCTTCCTGGCTTCGATTGCCATCCTGGTGGCACGTTCCCTGAGCTCGACCGAGTATTTCCGTTGTGCTGGCACGGACTCCATCCTTCCGGGTAGTTGATGTGTCCATCAAACCCGGGGCGGTTCATCCTGTCACGGGTACCGGCGGTGCCGGCAGCGTCGTGACGCGCCAAATCGGCAGAAATCCTGTTGACCGCCGGTGGGCAGTTTCCACTGACCGCCAACACGCGCGGCTGGCTATATGGAATCGACGATCGGCCAGTACCAGAAGACGATTCAGGTTCTGGCTGATTTAATGGAGGAACGCGGTGGAGTGTACAGGCCGGTGCTGGGGGACCGGATTCGCGTTGCTGACGACGAGTCCGCGCACCGGCCGGTTCAGTGCGCAGCGCCGGTTTGATTACGGTCGGCTCGTTGGCGTCTTCGACTCCTACGTTTGTACCGGCTGGGCCGGTCTCTCTGCCCGCAAACGCGGTGGCCGCTCGACTTTCCACATCCGGCAATCACGCACCAGGCAGGACATCGATCGTTTGGTTGCGACGCTATGTACACAGATATCCGGTGGCAAGCACCAACGGACCCAGCTTCTTTCCTAGGGCAGGTGAGAGTCCCGTCACTCTCCCTTGATATCCGCGATGGCTCGCATCCCGTCGTCGCGAAACCGCGGTGCCAATTCGTACGCCAACGGGAGATGACGCACAGTGACATAGCCTTGGCGGAAGCGCGTGACATTCTTGTTCACCGCGCTGGCATTTCGTAGGCCGATGAAGGCCTTGAAGTACTTGATCCGCTCGGGGGAGACCTCGGGGCCACCCACGCGGCGATAATGGTCGAGGAACTCGTCCCAGTCCATGTACTTGGCCACCGCCTCCTGCACGTAGGCCAGGTCCTCCGCCGGATCGCCCAGATGTGCGGACTCCCAGTCGAGGAGGGTCGTCACGTGGCCCCCGTCACGCAAGAGATTGTGGAATCCGCAGTCGGAATGAACCATCGAAGGATTGTCTGAGGTCGTCGGGACGTTGTTGAAGAGGAAGTCGAACATATAGGCTTCGCTGGGCGACGGCTTCCGGTCGAACGTCAGCCACTGCTCGTGCCATTGCTCGACCTGGCGCTGGACGATCTCCGTGAGGTCGGAGTTCACGATGGCGCGGTCGATGCCCAAGCGGTCGGCGTAGGTCATGAACTCCGACACAGGGGTGGAGTGAAGGCGCGCCAGCTCTTCGGCGAGGCTCCGCAGTAGGACGTCGGCCTGGGAGTCGTCGAACAGTGCTCCATTGGTTCCGGCAACCGATCCCGCTACGCGGCGCATGATCATGAAGGCGCCGTCGACCTGAGGCGGGTCCGGGAAGATCCACAAGGGCTCCGGCGCCTTCGCGCCGGACCGATGCACGCAGCGGAGTAGTTCGAACTCGTTCGGCACAGCCCATGCGTCGAACGTGAGCAGCGCGACGGAGCCGTCCTTGCGGACGACGAGCCGCTCATCTTGCCCCTGCTGCGAAAGGGTGAAGAAGTAGGTCTCCTTGGTCAGTCCACCGGTCACCCGCTCGAACGCGGAGACGGTCGCGTCCGGATCGACGTCCGGGTGGCTCCGAAGAATGGCCTCGAGCCGAGCGGCGGTCAGTTGCCCCGCCTCAGGGTCCGTTGCGGCGGGGCCGGCGGGCGTCGGCGACATCGAGGCTGACTCCGTCGCGGGGGGTGGGGCGTTCCGCGAGGTGTCGAGGAAGCGTCCCTCCCACCCTGCGGCGGCGGCGAGCACGTCAGAGACGCGCTCCTTCATCTCCCGATACCCGGCCTTCCTCTGGAATGACAAGAGCTGGGAGGCGCCGTCATCGAGCACGGATCCCCAGTCGTCGGGCATCGCGTGGGGGCCGAGAGCGGCAATCCGCTCCTTCAACGCCGACGCTTCGTCGCCCGCCCCCAGGGCGCTCAGGCAGTCGACCATTGATCCAGCGACCTCGGCTGCCCCGGTAGCAGCTTCGATCCCCAGGCCCGGCCCCAACGCCTGCCGTGCGCGGAGGAACCTCAGGGCATCGTTAATCTGCTCCAGCGAACGTGCGACGGCCGGATCGGTGACATGTGGGATGACGTCGCGTCGGAGCACCGTGTTGACGATATCCAAGGTCTCGGTATCGGAGAGAATCACGCCGGTCGTCCCCCTTCAGGCGTGGCAACCCTCGGCGAGTGCCTGGCCGCGTGCGCGTGGACGAAGTCCGTGAACTGCCAGTGTTGCATTTCCCCGTACCCGCTGCCGCCTTCATGACTCCACTTGATCAAGCCCGTGATGAGCCGCTGGTTGGCCATCGGACTCAGGGGCGATGCCGCGGTGACTGTCCCTTCCAAGGTGTACCGTCGCTGGTCAGCGTCGACCACCTCGAGGGACACCGATGTGGGGAACAGTGAATCTTCGTCGAATCGCGTCAATGCGTGGGCCTCGACGATGACGGACGGATGTCCGTCTGCGAGCACCCACCCGAAGTGCGCGAGGCGATCCTCATCGACTTCGTACTCGCCTTTCCACACCGGGTCGAGGGCGGGGTCGTCGGTGACCACGACGCACAGGGTGACGTCGTCAAGAACCGCGGTCAACCATGACGCCGGGGGAGCCTCCACGGGATGTTCGGATCGGTACTCGCCGAACGACCGGTCCCGGACGGTATAGCTGTCGACCTCGAACCTCTCACCACGCAGGGTGATCTGGCCCACGCAGTGCAGCACCTGCTCGAAGTGGTTGTTGGTCGGCCACACGAGAGGATCTGACACCGCAGTCTGGACGACGTCGAAGCTGTTCCCACGAGCTTCATCGAGGTAACGCAGACGGAACTCGCGTCCGGGTACTGTCATCTCGACCTGCAGGCCGTTGTCGAGCTGGTAGTAGGTGAAGCCGTTGGCCAGGACGTCGGTGCTCATGAAATTACGGAAGTCGAACAGAGGGCTGGCCAGCATGCTCGGTTGGACTCCCTGCCACGCCATGACAGCGCTGGAGACCACTCCCAGATTCGGATGGCACCACGTCCAGACGTAACAACGCAGGTCATGCTCCGGCACGCTGAAACCCATGTATTGCGTCTCGGTGAGCGAGTAGTGCGGGCTCGAGACTTGGTGCTCGCGATGCAGGTCCTCATCAGCGAGTTCGTACGTTCCGAACGTGGTGGGGTGGCTCTGGGTGAAGAACGTCTGACTCTCGACGCTTCTGTTGGTGGACAATCGAATCTCTTCCTTTGGGGCGACTTCCGAACGATGCGGGCGGCGGCACTGGTGGCTGCCGCCATGAGATCAACTGATCTCGAGGATCACTTTGGTGCCCCGGCCGTCACGGAGCTCTTCGATGACTTCAAGGATGTCCTCCCAAGGGCGGACTGCGACCCAGCCGTCGGCAGGGTAGGCGCCGCGTGCGAGACCATCGATGACTTCGTCGAAGTCGGTTTGGCTGTGGCCCATCACGCCGATGATGCGCTTCTCTGCGGCCTGCATGGGCCAGAGGTCGAGGGCGATCGGCTCCCCGTGGATGGCGACCACGACGAGCCTCCCGTAGGCACCCAGCAGATCGAGGCCTTGCGAGAAGGCCGCGGCGGAACCGGCCGCGTCGAAGAAGGCATCCGCCCCGAGGCCACCGGAAAGCTCGTCCACGATCGTGGACAAGTCTTCGCTGCTCGGGTCCACGACGCGCGCGCCGAGCCGCTCGATCACGGCACGCCGATCCGCGCTGGGTTCAGACACGATGACGTTGGTGACTCCTCGCGCCCGCAGATCGAGGAAGATGCCGATGCCGATCGGCCCGGCTCCGGCGACGATCACGAAGTCATCAGTGGAGAGTTCGGCCAAGCCGACGGTGTGGTGCGAGACCGCGAGCGGTTCCACCATCGCGCCCTGGAGCAGGGACACGGCATCGGGCAGGCGGTGCACGAACCGCTGGTCGATGGTGACGGACTGACCAGCGCCTCCGTTGCCTTCGGGTAGGTCTATGCATGCGAAGGTCGGGGCGCCTGACGCGCACTTTGTGCACTTGCCGCAGTTCGGGATCGGATACACGGCAACGCGGTCACCCACGCTGCACAGATCGACTGCAGGCCCGACGGCCGCGATTGTGCCCGCATACTCGTGCCCGACCCTCTTGGGCAAGATGGTGCCGTCGGCATCCCGTTCGAATCTCATGCCCGAGTGCTCGGGGTCGTAGAAGAGATGGAGATCAGTGCCGCAGACGCCGTTGTAAGCGACGTTGACTCGAACCTCGGTGGCGCCGAGTTCAGGTTCGACGATGTCGTCGAACCTGAAATCCCGGGCCGCATGGAAACGCACCGCTCGCATGTCTCTCCGTTCGTCGCTGACCGGTTGACGCCGGTATAGTGGCGCCGGCCATGTAGTCGTGTGATGGGCCTCACGCCCTTGTCACATGCCACACTACTTCGGAGGGATCCGTTAGTCAACCAGACAGTTGGTTGATCAGCGTTGGCATAGGGATCTCCGCGAAGGGGTGCGCTTTCTCGAACAGCCCGCGATCGCCCTCGTCCCATGTGGAGGTCAGGCGACTCGTCGAGATGCGCCACTGTCCGTCCCGCTTCACCAAGCCGAAATCATAGAATCCCGCGACGGTGAGTATCTCCGTGGTGCCATCGAGCGTCAGCACGTGCCGCGCCACCAGGTTCACGTCGACCGACGCGTGGGTACAGTCGTCGAATTCCACGACGGGCGTCGCCAAGTCGTGCTGCGTGGCAGTGAAACCGCTGACGGAGGCTCTCACCACATCGACCCACTGATCGGCGGACGCGCGGCCGCGCGGTCCGTCCGTGACCTCGGGGTAGTGCAAGTCCAATTCGTCTTCGAACAGGCTGCGGAAATGAGCCCACTGTCGACGGTCGATGAGCTTGGCGTAAAGCGTCACGGTGTCCAGGACGGCGGACGTCTCACCCGCGCAGTCAGCGCAGCGATGTCCAGAAGGCGACATGGGTTTCAGCCTCTCTCGTGTAAGTCGATGACGCCCCGAGGGTAATTTCAAGCATACGGTCGGTTGGGGCGGCCAAGGCCATCGAACCACCGTGGTCGAGGACCGTCAAGGGGGCGAGGCTGCCTCGGCGAGGTCCGCGTGGCCTTAGAGTCGACAGGACCGAATCATGAACGTTGACCATCAAACGAATGGTAGATTAGCTAAAGGTGACCTGCGCCACCTGTCCGCCGGGAGCCGAAATGAGGATTCAGTGAGCGACCACGCCGCTCGAGCGCACGTGCGCTGTCAGCCTGAAGCGCCCCGGATCTGGGGGAGGGTCTGAGATGTGCAGCGCCGAAGCAGTGCTGGTCTGTCTCAACAATGCCCGTGCGGGCGTCCCGCCCACGCGCCATTCTCCAGTAGCGGAAAGCTCTGGGTGATGGCAATTGTGAGTCTTGACACATCATCTGGTTCCGCATACGGTTCATAGCGGCCGACCAAATGGTTGGTGTTACGACAGCCTGGCGAGGTTTCCGTGGTCGGCTGCACGGACTTGGCGGTGAGGAGAATGAAGATGAAGCGAAGCGTTCCTGGGGTGTACGCGGGTCGTCGTCCCAAACTGGCGCTTGCCCCGGTCGCACTCCTTGCGGTCGTGGCTGCCGGATGTGGGGGTAGTGGCTCGATCGATATCAGCTACGACAAGCCGACCGACTGGCGGGATCAGATGAAGAAGCTGTGGCAGGTCGGATCATGACAGATCAGCTGCCGGTGCTCCAAGCGACAGGAGTGACCAAGTCCTTCGCGGGGTCTGTCGCCCTCCAGAGTCTGGACTTCTCCATCGAGCGGGGTGAGGTGCGCGCGCTGCTTGGAGAGAACGGATCAGGCAAGTCCACGTTCATTAAGGTGCTGTCGGGCTATCACGAGCCGGACCCGGGTGGCGAGGTTCGCATCAATGGGAACAAGATCACGCTCGGAGCGCCGGAATCGACCTACGCCTTGGGTGGCCGTTTCGTGCATCAGGACCTGGGTTTGGTCGATGACTCGTCAGTCCTAGACAACCTGTACCTCACCAGCGGCTTCCCGACACGTTGGGGCATGATTCGGCGACGCGAGGCGCTCCGCGAGGCCCAGGCCGATCTGGAGCGCGTTGGTCTCGCTCACATCGATCCGCGGGCGCTGGTGGGCACCCTCACGCCGGCAGCGAAGACCGGCGTCGCGGTGGCGCGCGCTCTTCGTGCGGAGCCCGAGACTCCGGTCCGGTTGCTCGTGGTCGACGAGCCGACGGCGACGCTTCCCGACAATGAGGTGCAGCAGTTGCTGAAGATCGTTCGACAGGCGGCGAGTACTGGAGTCGGAGTCCTGTACGTCACGCATCGCCTGGACGAGGTTTTCGAAGTGGCTGATCGAGTCAGTGTGCTGCGGGATGGCCACCTCGTGGCGACCGAGAAGACCAGCGACCTCGATCGTTCACAATTGATCGATCTTCTCCTCGGGAGCGAACTGGACGACATTCATGAGGTTGCCGAAACCTTGCACGCGGATGCTGCGGCCACGCCGGTACTCGAAGTCGTGGGTCTGGACGCGGGGCCGATACGCGGTGTCTCGTTCGCTGTCAGGCCGGGTGAGATCGTCGGCATCGCGGGCATCACCGGATCGGGGAGGGAGACCGTTCTCGGGGCGCTGTTCGGCGCCAACGCCCGCGAGGGCGGTGCGGTGAGCATCAATGGGGCCGAACTTGAGCCGAGCCGCCCAGACCTCGCGATGGAGAAGGGGATGGGCTATGTGCCCCCGGACAGGAAGTTGTTGGCGGGGATCATGGACTTCTCTGCCGCCGAGAACTTCGCGCTGTCGGATCTGGCCCCATTCTGGAACGGTTTCCGCCTCCGCCGAAAGTTGGAGATGGCTCAGGCCATGTCATGGTTCGAGACGCTCGACGTCCGGCCGTCCGGTTCCGCCGGCGCCAAGCTGATGACCTTCAGCGGCGGAAATCAGCAGAAGGTGATCCTCGCCAAGTGGCTCCGCCGCGAACCCAAGGTGCTGCTCCTCGATGAGCCGACACAAGGCGTCGATATCGGCGCGAAAGCGCATATCCACCGTCTTGTCGTTGGTGCGGCCGCTGGTGGCGCGGGAGTTCTGGTCAGTTCATCCGACGTCGATGAACTCGCCGCGTTGTGTCAACGAGTGATCGTCCTTCGCAACGGAAAAATTTCAAGTGAGCTTTCGGGCGCCAATTTGACTTTCGTCAACATCGCGCGTGAATGCCTCGGAGCCGAGAGAGGAGTGATCGCGGCGTGAGCAAACGACGGATCAATTTCGGATTTGACAGGTTTAGCCTTCTCTATGTGTGGGCTTTGTTCATCGTGATATTCGGGTTCTGGGTGCCTGACCTGTTCTTGACGCCGGGCACGGGGTACTCCATCGCTGCGTCTCAGGCGATTATCGGAATGTTGGCGCTCGCGGTACTGCTGCCGCTGGCCTGCGGACAGTTCGACCTGTCGGTGGGGGCGACAATCAACCTATCGGCGGTCACGGTTGCCGTGCTGCAGACGAATCATGGCTTCGATATGTGGTCATCGATCGCCATAGCAGTGCTGTCCGGAGTTGTGGTCGGTGCAGTGAATGCATTTCTCATTGTGGTCATGGGTATCAGTTCATTCATCACCACCTTGGCGACCATGACCATCGTGGCCGCAGTGCAATCGATCGTGGCAAATGGAGCCCAGCCGCTTCCGCCGACTGAGGAGGCGTGGACCGATCTTGCTCAACGTGACGTGTTTGGATTCCAGATCGTCGTCTTCTACTTTCTTGCGCTTGCCCTGATCATCTGGTGGCTCCTCGCCTGCACGCCAGTTGGTCGATACATCTTCGCGATCGGCGGAAACGCGGAGGCCTCCAGGCTGACCGGAGTGCGAGTTGGCAAGTGGACGGCACTCACCTTCATCCTGGCCGGAGGGATCAGCGGTCTCGCGGGTGTGCTCTACTGCTCGCTCAACGGGCCTTCCCTGGTCTTCGGTGCAGGGCTTCTGCTGCCTGCCTACGCTGCCGCATTCCTCGGCATGACCCAGCTCACGCCGGGACGCTTCAACGTCTGGGGCACCGTCATTGCGGTCTACGTCCTAGCTACCGGTGTCCGCGGACTCCAGCTGGTCACGACGGTGCAGTGGCTCAACGACATGTTCAACGGAGTGGCACTCGTGCTCGCCGTCGGCTTCGCCGTGTGGCGCCAGAAGGCGGTCGCCGCTAAGCGCAAGACCGAGAGCAACGAAGCGATCGTCGCGGGGGGCGACGATGACTCTGATCCGCCCCCGCCGACCGTCAAGGCGCGTGAAGTCGGCGTATCGCCGGGCTGACGCTTCCTGACGTTGCTCACCCGTGTCCCGGGAATTGACGACGCTCGCGGCGTGAGGAATCTGAGTCACATTGGCTCCCAATACCAACACCAACGCCTTCATGAACCGGAGAGAATCTCATGACCAAACAGCCTGAAGACACCAGCGCGAAGCCGCGGGACTTCGTCGCTGACTACACCGTTGAACGTGCTCAGAGGCCGATTGTCGGTGACGAGAACAAGTTCAAGATCGCGATTTTCGGGGCGAACGTCTCGACAGGTCAGGGCGGGCTGACATTCGCCGACAACATGATCAAGCTGGGGAACTGGGACGAGATCCGAGGGCTTGCGCAGAAGGCGGACAGGTACGGCGTCGACGGGTTCATCCCCATCGCCCGTTGGCAAGGGCTCACTGGTCCCGAGAATCCTTGGGGTCGACAGTTCGAAACGCTCACGTGGGCGGCCGGCCTGGCCGAAGCGACTCAAGACATCCAGATCTTCGCCACGACTCACGTCCCGTACATCCACCCGCTGTTCGCAGCGAAGATGATCACCACGATCGACCACATCAGCAACGGTCGGGTGGGTCTGAACGTCGTCGCCGGCTACCACGGGCCGGAGTACAAGATGTTCGGAATCGAGCGTCCTGAGCACGACAAGCGCTACGAGATCGCCGAGGAGTGGATGCACGTCGTCGAGCGGCTCTGGTCGGACGCCGAGACCGAGTTCGACTTCTCGGGAGAGTTCTTCAACTTGGAAGGCGCCGAGGCGTACCCGAAGCCGGTCCAGGCTCCCAGCCCCGTGGTGATGAGCGCCGGCTCCAGCCCAGCGGGTCAGGAGTTTGCCTTCAAGCACGCTCAGATCCTCTTCGTGGCCGTCCCGAGCGTGGACCATGCCGCAAAGGGGACCGCCAAACTTCGCGCCAGCGCCGACGCAGCGGGCAGGCCTGACCTTAACTTGTGGGCGGGGACGCACATCGTCTGCAAGGACACAGAGAAGGAAGCGAACGACTACCTTGCCTACCTCGAGGAGAACGCCGACTGGGAAGCCATGGTGCGTTACCTGAACATCTCCGAGACGGGATCGCAGAGCATGGACTACAGCGCCTACAAGCGGGACAACGCCGACTTCAAGAACGACGAAGCGGTCCGTGCCCACATCAGGGCCAGCCTCGTCCCCCTGACGGGCACTCCGGAAATGATCGTCGAGGGCATGCAAAAGCTGTCCGACGCGGGTATCGATGGCATGTGCACGGCGTTTGTCGATTACGACGAGGGTCTGGACCGCCTGCACGAGCAAATCTTCCCGCTCATGCGTGAGGCCGGGCTTCGCGCCTAACCTGGTCCGAGCGGTCAATCGACCGACCGGCCTCGCTGGTCTCACGACACCGATCATCACGAGAAAGAAGAGGTAAATGACTTTTCCGCACCCCACAGAGTTCCGGCTCGTCGTCGCCGGGACCAACGAGTCAGGCGAGCCCGACTTCTTGGAGGTCGACGGTCCGGCAGTGGTCAACGTGCCGGGTGTCGTTGACGGCGCGTTCTACTGGGCCGTCAACGGCGGTCACAGCAAGGACAACATCGGCCGTCCCCCCAGCGATGTTCGGCTGGCGGGCGCGAACGGCTCGACTTTCGGGGTCAACAGCTTTCCAGCCCGGTCCGCGCAGAACGAGATCAACATCAACGAGATTGACCCGACGATGGACGCCGGACAGGGCGGCGATCCCGCGATGCACGCGAGCGACACCATCGACTACGAGGTCGTGATCTCGGGGAAGGTGGATCTGGAACTCCCGGGTGGGAAGGTCCGCACTCTCGGTCCCGGCGACCTCCTGGTCATGGGCGGTGTGACGCACGCGTGGAGGAATCCCTACGACGAGGACTGCGTCTACATCGTGGTCACTATCGGCTTCAACCAGGCCTAGGCCGATGCCCGGATCGCGACTGACGGTTCAGCGTCGGCAACAACATCAAGGAGTAGTCATGTCAGGTCAGGTTTTCGGCACCACGGAAGGCCGGCGTTCATGAGTTTGACATCGCCCAGTGCGGCACTGCGAGACGTGTTCGAGCGACCCGAGACCGTCACGATGCCGTTCGGCACGCTTCCGATCCACGCTCAGATGGCCCAGCACGCTGGCTTCGAAGCCTTCGAGGTGTCCGGCGGCATGTCGGCCTGGTGGGCCGAGGGTGCCTCCGACGTCGGATGGTTGACGTTGACCGAGGTGGTGGCGCACGCCAAGCGCATCGCCCGCAGTGTCGACATCCCGATCTTCTGCGACGCCGACACCGGGTTCGGTGCTCCCATCAACGTGCAGCGCACGGTCGAGGAGTTCATCGACGCCGGCGTGGCTGGGATTCACATCGAAGACCAGCGCGAGCCCAAGAAGGCAGGGGGCGCAGTAGGAATCGAGTTGGTATCCGACGAGGAGGCGATCGGACGACTCAATGCCGCCGCGGCGGCTCGCGACCGACTGGATCCTGATTTCGTGCTCGTAGCCCGCACCGACGGGTTCGGTGCCGCGGGTGGCGGTATCGACGAGGCGATCCGCCGTGGCCAGCTCTACGCGAACGAGACAGGCGCAGATGTCATCTTCTACGAGGGACTACACACGTGGGAGCAGGCGGAACTCGCGCTCAAGGAGACGCCGGGACCTGCCTAT
This sequence comes from Arthrobacter sp. B0316-1-20, assembly GCF_059091865.1. Classification (NCBI taxonomy): domain Bacteria; kingdom Bacillati; phylum Actinomycetota; class Actinomycetes; order Micrococcales; family Micrococcaceae; genus Arthrobacter; species Arthrobacter sp. B0316-1-20. The sequence goes on from NZ_JBNHHC010000046.1 coordinate 14,625, forward strand.
GTCATCCCCAAGCCCAGCCTGATCGGTCAGCGGACTCGGGCCGAGCTCACGGCCATGGGACAGGCCATCGACATCGTGCCGTTCGTCCTGCCGGGGATCCGGGAGGTGTGGCGCCTGCTACTGGACATCAAGGAATCGGGCGACGGCAGGCCATTCGCGGAGTACTTGAAGACGCTGGAGCGCGATGACGGCACCGACCTCGACATCGGATGGGGTGGAGCATTCGGTCTGCCCTCGATGGAGTACGTCACCGAGACCGAGCAGTTATACCTGCCGAAGAGCGCTCAACGCGACTATGTGAACACTCCGAATGCCGGGGTGGACATGTTCAAGGCTTCCGAGACCGACGCGTAGTCGGGTCCGGATTTCCGGGTGCCCTTCGGGCGCTCACCAATTCCATAGAACGGAGCATCACCATGGCAGGACGTATGGACGGCAAGGTCGTCTTCATCACCGGCGCTGCACGCGGGCAAGGCCGGTCCCACGCGGTCCGACTCGCGGAGGAGGGCGCGGACATCATTGCGGTCGACATCTGTGAGTCGATTCCGTCGGTCACCGTGTACCCCGGCGCCACCCCCGAGGATCTGAAGGAGACCGTCGCGCTGGTCGAGGGGTTGGGCCGGCGCATCGTCGCCGAGCAGGCTGACGTGCGGGACCTCGCACGGCTCAAGGAGGTGGTCAGTGCCGGCGTGGCCGAGCTGGGCAGGCTGGACGGTGTCGTCGCCAACGCCGCCATCGCGACCTGGGCGCCGTGGGACGGGTTCACCGAGGATGAGTTCCGCGACGTCATCGAGGTCAACCTCATGGGTACGTGGAACACCGTGCTGGCATCTGCCCCGGTGATGGTGGAAGCCGGGAACGGCGGGTCGATCGTCTTGATCTCGTCCGGGTTCGGACTCAAGGGCGGCCCGTTCAACATGCCCTATGTGGCATCCAAGTTCGCAGTCACGGGGATCGGCCAGACACTGGCTGCCGAGCTGGGCAAGCACAAGATCCGGGTGAACACTGTGCACCCGGGTCCGGTCGACACCGAGATGGCCCGGCATGTGGACAATGAGAAGCTCTCGGTCGGCAACGAGTACCTCCAGGGCGTGTTCAACCACTTCCACCAGGGTGAGCACATGATGGACCCGGTCGAGATCTCGAACGGGGTCCTGTACCTGCTGTCCGACGAGTCCACGTGGACGACGGCGTCGAAGATGGTGATCGACGGCGGCGTCGTCGCCTGGTAGGGAACAACGAACGAACGGCTGACGGGCCCGGTGCCGGGCATCGGAGTGCTGCCTATCGACTCCGGTGCCCGTGCCCATGCCCGTGCCCGGGCATGCCTCGGGCGCCCAACGCGACTATGTGAACACTCCGAATGCCGGGGTGGACTGACTCAACTGATGAGCTTTACGACGCGAAATGTCTGCGCGACAACTTGATGCGGTACATATTGCCGGTAGTCATCATGTAAGCAATGTCTTGTGTGAGACAGACGGCGATCGCGCGAAACGCGAAAGTACGTTCTTGTGCCTGAACACGGTTCGCGATCCGGATGTGACCGTAACCTGCACGGTTGACGCTCCCGCGATCTGTGCGGAAAGCGTGACGGCGATTGGAAGGTCCTCTACTGCACCTGCGTCTGGGACTGTTGTGACGCCAGGAAGGTTGCACCGGACGGGGCAGCAATCTTCCCGAGATGACTCACTGGCTCCGAGATGACTCACGGGGCTCTGCCCGTTGCCCCTGCGGAGCCGCCGAGGGCGCCACCGTGCAATTGAGGTGCACGCCAGTTTCACAGTGAGTTTCGACTGCGACTGCTTATGATGACGCGTCCCGCCCGGTTGGAGTCCGCGGGGCTGTGACGCGCATCCAAGCACTCTCGAAGAGATCATTGGTGGCCCTGTCCGAATTCCTGACCACCTTGTCCGGGTCGAATGAGTACTCATCAATCCGCTCGAGCAGGCCCTGTAGCAACGTCTCGACCGTGGCTTGGAACAGGTGCGCGCCCAGGCAGGTGTGGGTGCCAGCACCAAGGCCGAGGTGTTGAGTTGGAGGCCCCGGCCGTTCAAAGTCGAACTCTTCGGGATGGTCGTACATGGCCGGGTCGGCGTTCGCCGATGACAGCGAAAACAGAACACGATCGCCCTTTCGAATCTGCATCCCGCCGAGCTCGACATCGCGCGCGGCGGTCCGCGATACCGTCCCCGAGACGCTGAAGTAGCGCACCGCTTCCACAACGAACTCGGAGATCTGGCTCGGGTCGGCGCGGAGCTGAGCGCGCATCTCGGGCCGGTCTTCGAGGAAGACCATGCAGTGCCCGATGAGGGCCTGCGGGTTTTCCAGAGCGCCGAAGAGGATCTGCAGGCACATGCCGGAGACTTCTTCGACGGAGAACTGCTCGTCGTTGGCCTGCAGCATGAGGGAGATGAGGTCGTCGCGCGGCTCCTCCTTCCGGGCTTGCACAACCTCGCCGAGGTAGGCCAAGGCTTCCGGCAGTGACATGTTGACCCCATCGGATGCCACCGTGTCCAACCGACCGGACTCGCCTAGGGGGCCTGGGAGCACATTCACGATCGCGGCCGGATCTTCCAGGTCGAGACCCAACAACTCGGTGACTACTCCGGCCACGACCGGCGTGGCTACATCATGGACGACGTCGAACTCCCCTCGCGGCAGGACCCTGTCGAGCACGCGGTCCACGTGCGACTGGATCATGTCGGCCTTCGCCGCCAAGCGCCGCTTGGAGAAGGGAGCGCTCAAGACAGCCTTCGGAGTGTCATGGCGCTCACCGTCGACGAAGGCGAAAAATCCCGGCGTCTCCGCCAACACCCGAGTTTGCTCGATTTGCGGGATGACTGGACCAAAATCGCGCGAACCCTCCACGGGATTCGTCGTGAACGCCTCGGGATCCAACAGGGCCTTGCGGACCGATTCGTAGTCCGTGACGTACCAGAATCCACCGTTGCGGTCGCTCCACACGACCGGTCCGGCGTCACGGATCTCCCGGTTGATCTCGCGATAATTCTGGGCGTACTCCGGCGAGTGATGGTCGATTGGACAGACCACGCGCCCGTCGGTCCATGCCTCGATGTTGATGCTCATGCTCCTCCTTGAACATTCCGTCGATCTCTCAAGCTTGGATGCCTCACTCCTGAACCGACCTCCAGGAGTCTCATCCCTCGTTGGAAGTGTTCATTGGGATTTGCCCCACTGCACTGTGGACGTCAGGCATCAAATCAGTGGACCAACCAGTCGGTTGGCTTGAACGATAGTGTGGGCAAGTCGTCTATGTCAAGGATCACAGGCTGAACAGGCCCTGGTACCTTCAGGAGGACCATGGGCGCGCCCAGCCGCCCCGGGCATGACCCTGTAGCGACTTGCGGTCGCCGACCGACCGATCGCCGCCGCGTATGCCCCCGACTCCGAGCCAAAACTTTGGTCCAGATTGATCTTGGTGCCCATTGACACGCGGAAACACGTCCCCTAGGTTTGCCACCAACCGACCGGTTGATGGCTGAGTTCGAGTAACTTATGTCGACATTGAGGAGACTGAAGATGCCACGTAGGATTTTGGGCGGGAACGCCAGCCATCGACCGAAGTCGGCGTTGGCCGCTCTAGCGGTTCTAGCGGTCGTGGCTGCCGGACGTGGGGGTACTGGCTCGGTCGAGTCAACTAGTAGCGATGCCTCTGATGCGGACGTTTCCGCGGGATTGAAGGCCGCGGAGGAAGCTACCGCCAAGAACCTCGAGGAGCCGATATCGATTCCTCTGAGTGAACCCTTGAAGGACAAGCCACCGACGGGAAAGACCTTCATCTACATGAAGTGCCTCGACAACCCGCACTGCCAACTGCAGGCGGATGCCATCGAGGAGGCCACCGAAGCTCTGGGTTGGAACTTCAGGACAATTCCGTTCAAGTCGGCCGATCCTGCGACCTTGGTCGACGGAATGAAGCGGGCGCTCGAGTTCAACCCGGTTGCCGTGGGTCTCGCCGGTATCGATCGGGCGGTCTGGCAGACCGTGATCCCCGAGTACGAGGCTGCGGGTGTCTACATTGTTCCGGCTTTCTCTGGCCCGATGGAGTACGGCGACGTGGTGATCGGACAGGCTGGTCCGGAGCAGGCCAACTGGGGCGAGATGGTCGCCAACTGGACGATCGCCGATTCCGGCGGCGATGCCCACGTGGTGGCACACGCGGTCTCGGGCTACCCGGTCCTTGATACCAACCTGGATGGTTACATCGGGGCCATGGAGAAGAACTGCCCCAAATGCAAGGTGACCGTGGTCGAAAACACGATCGCGCAGGTCGTGGGCGCGCAGACAGTGGGCGCCATGGTCGCGGCCGTCCAGAAGGACCCGAAGATCAATTACGTCTATACGTCCAGTGGAGCGCTCACGAGTGGCATCGTTTCTGGTCTCGATGCGGCAGGGTTGGGTGACCGCGTCACGATCACCAGTGCCACTGGTGATGAGAGCATCCAGTCGAACATCAAGTCCGGCAAGGAGGCTGTGACCACCGGAGCTGCAACCGAGTACGCGATGTGGCTCACGGTCGACATGACGTTGCGGAAGATGCAGGGGATGGACTTCGACCCAGCCGGCAACGGGGGAATGCCGACGCAGTTGCTGACCAATGACCACGACTTCAAGATCGATATCAACTACGACAAGCCGGCCGACTGGCGCGAGCAGATGAAGAAGTTGTGGAAGGTCCGGTAATGACCGAACATCTGCCGGAACTCCAAGTGACAGTAGTGACCGAGTGGGTCAGGGGCTTTGTTGCACCAACGGCACGCTGCAGCGCCACTACGTAGAACACCCCGAATGCCGAAGTGGATATGTTCAAGGCGACAGAGGTCGACGCATAGCCGACCGGGCACGACACCGGGTAGCCGTCCCGGCCCCGGCAACTTTCCTATGAGATCGGAGCATCAACATGGCAGGACGCATGGACGGCAAGGTCGTCTTTATCACCGGCGCTGCACGCGGGCAAGGCCGGTCCCACGCGGTCCGATTGGCGGAGGAGGGCGCGGACATCATCGCGGTCGACATCTGCGAGTCGATCCCCACCGTCACCTCGTACCCCGGCGCCACCTGGGAGGACCTGAAGGAGACCGTCGCGCTCGTGGAAGGCCTCGGCAGGGTCATCGTGGCCGAGCAAGCCGACGTCCGGGACCTCGCACGGCTTAAGGAGGTCGTGAGCGCCGGCGTGGCCGAATTCGGCAGGTTGGACGGAGTCGTCGCCAACGCGGGTATCAATATTTACGGGCCATGGGACAAGTTCACCGAGCAAGCGTTCCGCGATGTCATCGAGATCAACCTGATGGGCGTGTGGAACACCGTGATGGCGACCGCCCCGGTGCTGGTCGAGGCCGGCAACGGCGGGTCGATCGTCCTGATCTCGTCCGGGTACGGAGTCAAGGGAGGCCCATTCAACATGCCCTACACCGCATCCAAGCACGCAGTCACAGGGATCGGCAAGACACTGGCCGCCGAGCTGGGCAAGCACAACATCCGAGTGAACACTGTGCTCCCGGGACCGGTCGACACCGACATGGCGCGCCACGTCGACTTCGAAGCGATTTCGGTCGGCAACGAATACCTGGTCGGAATGACGCAGCACTACTTCAGTGAAGACATGATGGACCCGGTTGAGATCTCGAACGGCGTCCTCTACCTGCTGTCCGACGAGTCCAAATGGACGACGGCAACGACGATGGCGATCGACGGCGGCGTCTCCGCCTGGTGACCATGGGAACGACCTCGACTCCCGGCCGCGAGGCTGGGGTCGAGGTCGTTCCCTGCACCGCGGAGTCCCTCGACATGCACGACACCTCGGCCCCGCCCGGTCGCGATGTGGGCTTCGGCAATGTGGCCAACCAAGCGGGACCGAGTGAGAGATTCCGCAGATAGGTGTGAGTCGCCGAGGTAGAGCAGGCGTGAGCGCCGGTAGGAATTGAGGTGTCAAGTTCTCGTTTCTTCCCCACGAGGTGCTTGTGCCTGCCGTGCCATCATTCATCATCGAACCGCTCCGGGTCCAGTTCAATACGCTGATTCCACCGATTCTCGATCATCATCTGCGGGGATGTCACCGTCCTCGGATTCCCGATCGGGTGATCTTCGACAAGATCGTTCAGACCCGGATTTTGGGCGCAGCCTTTGAATGGGTTGCGGACAGTGCGTGTTCGGCGACCAGCATCCGTAACCGCCGCGATGAGTGGATCAACGCCGGAGTCTTCGACGAACTGGAGCAGATCTACTTGGAGGCCTATGACCAAAAATCGTGAGCCTCGACCTTGAAGATGTCACGGTCGACGGCTGCATCGTCAAAGCGCCGTGGGTGGGCAAGCGGCCGGAAAATCAAGGTAAACAGGGCACCAAGCGGTCACTGTTGACCGACGGCACCGGGAAACCCATCGGGTGTGTGGTCGTCCCAAGGACCCACTGCAGGCCGGCGCCCGATGGGTCGTGGAGCGCACGAACTCTTGGCACAACAGAGGCTTTCGTAAACTCGCCATCTGCACCGAACGCCGAGCCCGAGTCATCGAAGGACTCATCGCGCTCGCCAACGCGATTATCGTCGTCCGCAGATTGATACGCTTCGCCTGGACTTCCCGCCGTGGGGACACCCGGCCCAACCGACGCCCATGACCTATCTGCGGAACCTCCAAGGCGTCCGAATCCGACGCGTACGATCTCGGCCGGGAGTACTTCCTGGGCATGTTCGACCACTTCCAGCAGAGTGAGGGCATGATGGGCCCGGTCGAGATCTCGAACGGGGTCCTTTGCCTGCTGTCGGACGAGTCCACGTGGACGACGGCGATGGAGATGGTGAGCGACGGCGGCGTCGTTGCCTGGTAGCAAGACGCGGTGCCCGGCGACGGGTCTAGTCTGCTTTTCGCGGGATCGGAATTTGTCAAGGTGAATGAGGCCAGTGGGTGTCAGGCAGCGGCCTGATCAGTTGATTCAGCGGGTGCTGCGGGTTGGTTGATCTAGGCGTCCTTGGGCAGGTCGAGGATCTTGGGATCGGTGTCGGTGCCGAAGCGTTGGACTGTTCCCGGCGGCATTCGCCCATTTCTGGCACGTGCTTCTGTTGATGCCGAGCTCCTTGGCCGCCGCGGCAACACTTCCCAAGCGAGCAACGGCGGAAAGGAAATCCTGCCTTTGGGCACGGGAATGGGACTGCTGAGAACGCTTGCCGGCCGCACCGGCCAGGGGCGCCGATTTCTCCGGGAAGGAGATTTTTCTTCAAGGAAAAACTATTTCCTGAGGGTGATTCCATGGGTGTTGCAACTCCCGATTATTCGGAGGTGTTGCATCGATCGCTAGAACTCGCCCCAGCGGGCAATTCCGTGGCCGCCTATGGGCAGTTTTTCATGGCCGCCGACACACGAACCTCAGCTCCGGACCCTACCTTCTTTGCGCCTGTCGTCGTGGCCCCTCGCTCTCCTGCGTGCACCCACCCACGCAGCGTGTCGGAGTTGGCCCCCCAGTCCGCTGTCCAACCCTGGCCACCGCCGTGTTCAACGACAGCTCCGGATCTGCCTTCCTCGCCTCGCACGCTCCCGAGGCTCCGGCGGATACTTCCTCGGTGCCGGCATGGTCATTCCCCCTTTCGGGATTCAGACCTTCCACCAGACCCGCGGCGATTCACATCGAGATCCGCAACTGAAACGCGAGAAAGGCTGTTAGATCGCCGGACGGAAATCTACCGCAGTTGGAAGCGATCCGCCCGGTCGCGGCGGCATGGACCGTGTCCGATCTCCAGGTCGGGACGCCGTGCGCGGCGTCGCTGGGGGCACCCAAACACGGAACTACGCGCCGCCCGCCAAGCACGCCTGCCCCGGTTCTGTCTCAGAGGTCCAGCACCAGTCGCTGTCCCGAGCAGCGAGAGACGCAGATCATCATGCAGTCATTCGCTTCCTGCTCGGCTGCATCGAGGACCGAGTCGCGGTGCTCGGGGGACCCCTCGAGGACAGCTGTCTCGCACGTACCGCAGGTACCAACTCCACATGACCACGACACGTGCACACCGGCTTGTTCCACCACCTGGAGAATGGATCGCTCTGGGGGGACGGTGAGGACCTTCCCTGACCTCCGGAGCTCGACCTCGAACGATTCGGTGCTCACTGGCTCGAGATTCGTCCTCGCCGCGAATCGCTCGAGGTGCAGCCTTCCCGAGGACCTGGAAGCGTGAGCTTGCTCGGCCGCGTCGAGAAGCGGGCCGGGGCCACAGCAGTAGACGTCGGAGTCGCCCGCCGCCTCGCCCAACAGTCCGTCAATGTCGATGAGGCCCTTGTCGTCCTGCGGCCACAAGGTGACCCGGTCTCCATATGTTGCGAGTTCATCCAAGAACGCCATCGAGCGAAGGTGTCGACCTCCGTAGACCAGTCGCCAGTTGGCCCCACTGCGGTTGACTTCGGCGAGCATCGGAAGGATTGGGGTGATCCCGATGCCACCGGCGATGAAGAGGTAATCGTCTGACGGCACCACGCGGAAGTGATTGCGAGGTCCACGTACGCGGATCGTCGATCCGACCGCCAAGCTCTCGTGAACGTATCGTGAACCGCCGTTCCCAGCGGGCACATTGAGGACGCCGACGCGCCACTCCCGCCGGTTCGACGGGTCTCCGCAGAGTGAGTACTGCCGCGGTCCAACGTCGGGGATCAACAGGTCGATGTGGGCACCTGGCTCCCAAGGCGGGAGTTCTGCGCCATGCACCTCGCGCAACGTGAGGACAACGACGTCCTCGGCGTGAGGCGCGCGCTCCTCCACGACCATGTCGAACTCTGCTTCCGCGAGTTCCATGGTCACCGTTCCGGTGTGTAACTCGATCTGCTCCAGATGTGTCATCGTCTTTCCTTGTCTTAGGCGAGCACCCGCGAGGCGCGCGTCGCTTGGGTCACCGAGTGGGCAGGAGCGCGGGTACACGCACCGACCTCGACTTGGCCACCGCGGAACTGAGGTGGCGACCGTGGAATCAAGACCCAGTGGCTGCACCGGCGGTCTGTGACTGTTCGCGAATCGAGCCATGCGCGTCTGGAGTTCGTGGTGCGGTGACGCGCATCCGAGCCTCCTCGAAGAGATCATTGGAAGACTTGTCCGCGATCTTGACCACGTGGTCGAGATCGAAGGAGTACTCCTCGATTCGCTCAAGCAGACTCCGCAGCAACGTCTCGACCGTGGCCTGCACCAGGTTCGCGCCCAGACAGGAGTGCGCGCCAGCCCCGAGGCTGAGGTGCTGAGCTTGCGGCCCCCGTTGGAAGTCGAACTCGTCCGGACGTTCGAACACGGCGGGATCGGCGTTCGCTGCCGACTGTGAAATCAGTACCCGATCACCCTTGCGAATCTGAGCTCCACCGAGCTCGACGTCGCGCGCGGCGGTACGCGAGACCGTCACCGTGACGTTGAAGTAACGCATCGATTCCGCGATGAAGGCGGGCATCTCACTCGGGTTAGCCCGTAGGTGGGCTCGCGTTTCGGGCCGATCTTCCAAGTAGAGCATGCAGTTCCCCACCAACGACTGGGGGTTCTCCAGAGCGCCAAAGAGTATCTGCAGGCACATACCTGCAACTTCTTCGACCGAGAACTGCCCTCCGTTGGCCTGCAGCATGAGGGAGATGAGATCGTCTCGTGGCTCCTCTTGGCGGGCCTGAACGAACTCGCTGATGAAGGCCAAGCCTTCAGCCAGCGACATCGGCGCGGCCTCGGAGCCGTCCGCGTCGTCCTGCCGGGCGACTTGGCCCGGCGGGCCCGGGAGCACGCCCAGGATGGCAGCCGGGTCATCTAGGTCAAGGCCCAACAGTTCGCAGACCACGCCAGCAACTACCGGCGTGGCAACGTCATGGACGATGTCGAATTCCTCGCGCGGCAGAACCCTGTCGAGCACGCGATCGACGTGTGAGCTGATCATGTCGGCCTTGGCTGCCAAGCGCCGTTTCGAGAAGGGCCCGCTCAGCACTGCCTTGGGGATGTCGTGACGCTCGCCGTCAACAAAACTAAAGAAGCCCGGCGTCTCAGGGAACACGTGCATTTCCTTGAGTTGCGGGATGACCACGCCGAACTGGTCCGCGCCCTCCACGGGATTCACGGTGAACGTCTTGGCATCCAGAAGTGCCGAGCGGACCGAATCGTAGTCCGTGACATACCAGAAGCCGCCGTGGTGCTCACTCCAGACGACCGGCCCGACTTCCCGAACCTCCCGGTTGATCTCGCGGAAGTCTTGTCCGTACGCCACAGAATGGTGGTCTATCGGGCAGACCTTGCGTCCATCCGGCGATGTCTCCAGGCTGATGCTCATGTGACTCCTTGATCGTTAGACCGACTGGTGAGCGCGCTCACCGCGGACTGTCCCGACTGCCTTTCTTTCATTCAGGCCCATCGCGACTGCCCGGACCGGTGCGCCACCAAACGCTTGGTATGAAGCATAGAAAGAATAATCTCTCCTGACAAGGTCCGTGTCCGCCACGCCGCCCTGAGTCGCGACGAAGAATCACTCAGGTCTTGAGCTGGGATGTCGTTCCCGGCCCTCCCGCGGGCGTGGCCAATCCTTCACATGCTGTGGCCATGAGGAACGGTGGTCACGACGTGGGCCTCCTAATCTGCGGCCCAGCTGCTTCCCAAGGGTGACTGGCAGCAGCCGTACCGGACGGTCAGGAGCGCCGCGCCGCGGTGGCCCCCGTCGATGCTCACATGTAGATCGCGCGGTTGAGGCGGACGAGATATTCGCCGAAACCGGGGCCGAGGTTCGTGAAGTTATCGGTCCGCTCGGTGATGACGTTCATGGTGAGATCTCGACGTCGAGGAAGTCGGTCCTTCTCAGCCGCAGCGAGGGCCGCCGGCATCTGCTCGCTGGTCAGGTCGGTGCAGTAGGCGGGCGCGGCAGGTTGCTGACGCCAGGAGTCAGCGATGGCTCCCGTGAAGAAGGCGTCGAATCCCGTTTCATCGATGAGCTGCATCGTCGTGGCACGGTCCTCGTCCCGGTCGGCAGCGAACGGAATGGCGATTCGACCCGGTTCACCCGCAGCCTGCGCCTTCTCGGCGAAGGACTCGGCAGTGATCGCATTCCACGCCTTGGCGATGGGACGCCCGAACGATTCCGAGACCCAGACGCTCTCGACTCGGCCGTGGTCCACATCCGCGATGTTTCCGTCACGATGCGGGTAATAGTTCGAGGTGTCGATGACCACCGTGCCCGCCGCGGTGTTCTTGACGAGTCGCGCAATGTCCGGTACGCGGCTGAAGGGAATGGAGGTAATGAGGACCTCGGCGTCCGTGGCGACATCGGAGGCATTCACGGCCTTCGCACCTGACGCCAGCAATGCCGGATCGATGGTGTCGGGTCTGCGAGAGTTGGCGACCCTCACATCGTGACCGGCCGCGCTGAGGCGTGAGACAAGGGTGGCGCCGATCGATCCAGCGCCGAGAATGGCGATTTTCATGGGATGTGTCTCGATTCGTTCGTGGCGTTGCGCTATGCCTCGCTGGCAAGCGCCTCAGTTCATGCGTTGCCCGGGCGCTCCTGGTTGAGCGCGGTGGTGTTGGAGTGCGCGTCGGGTGTTGACAAGCTGCCGGCCTTCCGTGCCCGGAAATGAGTCTCAGTCTCCGGGATCTCTACGTGAAGTCCGATCTTCATCGTTGCTTGGGTTTGTTCGACCCGTCCATCCCGGATCAACCCCTGACTTCCGTGACTTCAAACCAGTTGACATCTTGGAGGGTCTTGCTTGCGCGTTCCAAACCCGCGCTGATGGCGGCGTCGAAGCCATCTTCTGACGTGCCGACGATCCCGGTCACACGATATGTGCGATCGGCCATCAGGACCTCCCTTACTCTTCGGGCGTGGCGTGCGATCCGATGAGGGATACCAAACGGGTGGTTGGAGTTGAATGATAAGTCTACAGAACGGAGCGCTTCCGGTCAGCGGGACGAAGGGATCGAAATATGCGGGACGCAGTGGTCGTCGAATCAGTGCGCACTCCAGTGGGCAAGCGGAACACGGTGGCTTGGCAGGGGTGCATCCGGCCGAGCTCTCGGCTGAGGTGCTGCGGGCCTTGATCTCGCGGACCCAGATCGATCCCGGTCTGGTGGACGACGTTCTTTGGGGCTGCGTGCAGCAGGTCGGGGAGCAAACTCTGGACATCGGTCGCACCGCGGTGCTGTCCGCCGGTTGACCCGACACCGTGCCGGGGGTGACCATCGACCGCCAGTTTGGTTCATCCCAGCAGTCTGTGCACTTTGCTGCAGCAGGCCTGATTGCCGGACACTACGACGTCGTCGTGGCGGGTGGTGTGGAGCCGATGAGCCGTATCCCCATGGGGACTTCGACGTCGGTGGGGGGCAATGCCGGCGGCGTTCTTGGACCGATACGGAGTCGACCCAAATCAAGGCATCTCCGCCGAGATGGTCGCCGAGAAGTGGGGTCTGTCTCGACAGCAGTTGGATGAGTTCGCGGTGAGCTCTCACGAGAAGGCCGCAGCGGCCCGCGCTGGCGGGAATTTCGATGCTCAGATTGTGCCCGTACCCGTCGATGGTGGGGACGTGAAGCAGGACGAAGGCATCCGCGACTCCAGTGTGGAGAAGCTCGGCGGACTCAGAGCTGCTTTCAAGGAAGACGGCGTCGTCACCGCCGGTAATGCGTCGCAGATCTCCGACGGTTCGGCAGCGCTGCTCATGACTACGTCGAGCATGGCCGAGCGGCTCGGGTTGACGCCCCTGGCTCGGGCCCACACGGCCGTCGTGGCGGGCGCCGACCCGGTCATGATGCTCACCGCGCCCATGCCGGCCACGCAGAAGGCGCTGACGAAGTCCGGCCTGTCGCTCGACGAGATCGGCGTGTTCGAGGTGAACGAGGCGTTCGCATCGGTGCCGCTCGCCTGGCTCGCTGAGTTCGACGTCGACGTGAATAAGGTCGATCCTCATGGAGGTGCCATCGCGCTCGGTCATCCGCTCGGGGGCTCAGGCGCGCGCCTGATGGCCACGATGGTCCACTACATGCGCGACAACGGCATCCGTTTTGGCCTCCAGACCATCTGCGAGGGTGGTGGGCAGGCCAACGCCACCATCTTGGAACTGCTGTGATCCAGGACGCTCCTGGTGGGTGGACGCTCCCCTCCCAGACCCGAAGACTCTCCTCGTTGAGGGGACGGCCTTGGCTTCGGGGCCACTGTTCGCGGTCTTCTGGCGGGTGGGGTCCGAGATCGGATGCGCCGATACGGTGGTGTCCCGTGGCCGCTGGGGGCCTCCTGTGGCACGGCTACCGGAGTGTGGTTGCCGGTGACGTCCCGCTGGGTGATGGAGTCTTCTCGATACCCGTGCGGGCCAGTTTGTCCGAGGTGATTTCGGGCAAGGCCGCATCCACCTTCTCGATGGGGCCTGTCCATGGTTGCGAGGTCAGCCGTGGAGTCTTCGGAGAAGTAGGGCCGATCACTGCTTCCCACTCATCGTGCTGTTCCCTCAGGACGGCGCCGGCAACCGCAGGAGCCCTGCAGCCTTCGGAAAGACACCGACTATGTCGGTGCGGCGCTTGATCTCCTTGTTGACCCGGTCCAGGGGGTTAGTCGACCTGATCTGACGCCAGAGTTTCTGCCGGAATCCGGCGAATGCCAGCAGGGCTTCCTTGGCGTCGTCGAGCACGCCCGCGACCTTGGGATGCGACCTCGCGAGCATCCGCGCGACCCTACCGTGAGGCGGTGAACTCCCCTTTCGGCCAGCGCAGTGCCGTACCCCCAACCGCACCGTGCTACGGGACTCCGACGGTCGCACCGAGTCCGCAAACTGCCCGACTCCTCGCGCGTTGGGGACCGACGAGGTCGCCAGCGTCTTAGCGGACTACGGCCGCGCCCCAAGAACCCTCGCGAGGCGAACTTCGACATCGTCGAGATCCCAAGCCGCTCACGGATATCTCCTGCCTCAGCCCAGCAATGTGTGAACCGCCGGTACGGGGGAAAGCCTCAAGAACCGTGCCCGGCTGACTCTCGAAGTACTGGACGCGACCGACGAAGCGTGGCCATCGGTGGCAACACCACCGAAAGGCGCGTTTGTGACTATTGACACGCTTCTCGCCGACCCGTACCGTCGGATCAACCGAATGGTTGGTGCCTGGACCACGCCGTGTCCCAGAGGTTCGCCAAATACTTCCCGATCTGAGGAGAATGAAATGCTGCGTAAAGTTCCCGGCTTGCACGCCGGTCAGCGTCCGAGAGTGGCGTTTGCTGCGCTTGCCGTCATCGCAGTGGTGGCTGCTGCAGGATGCGGGGGCAATGCTTCGAGCGGCGCCGGGTCAGTTGGCGGCGGTGTCTCCGAGGGTCTGAAGGCAGCGGAGGAGGCCACCGCCGAGAACCTCAAGGAGCCCACATCGATTCCACTCACTGAACCGTTGAAGGAGAAGCCCCCGACGGGCAAGACCTTCGTCTTCATGAAGAACGACACGGTCCATGGCGATCGGCAGGCGGCCGCTCTCAAGGAGGCCACCGACGCCCTGGGGTGGAACTTCCGGGACATCCCGTTCAAATCGGCAGATCCTGCGACCTTGGTCGACGGAATGAAGCGGGCGCTTGAGCTGGACCCGGTCGCGGTGAGCCTCGCCGGTATCGGTCGCGAGGTGTGGGGGACCGTCGTTGCGGATTACAAGGCCGCGGGTGTCTACATCGTGCCGACCGCCGCTGGTCCGATGGAGTATGACGAGACGGTCATTGGTGGCGCGAACGACAACACATCCGACCATGGCGAGATGATGGCCAACTATGTGATCGCTGACTCCGGCGGCGAGGCCCACGTGGTGGCGCAGACAGTTCCGGGTTACCCGCTCAACGGCACCACCCTGGACGGCTTTACCGAGACCATGGAGAAGAACTGCCCGAAGTGCACGGTGACCGTCGTTGAGAACACGCTCCCGCAGGTCGTGGCCGGGCAGGTCGCCGGCACCATCGTGGCGGCCGTGCAGAAGGATCCGAAGGTCAATTACGTCTACAGCACCAGCGGATCGCTGGCGGGAGGTGTCGTCTCTGCGCTCGCCGCCGCGGGCTTGGGCGACCGGGTCAAGATCACCAGTGGCGTCGGTGACGAGACCATCCAGACGAACATCAAGACCGGCAAGGAGGCGGCAACCACTATCCTGGGAGTCGATTACATGGAGTGGCTCGCCGTCGACATGGTGCTGCGCAAGATGCAGGGCATGGACATCGAACCCGGCGGTGGTGGCGTGATCAAGCAGCTGTTGACCAATGACGTGGACTTCGAGGTCGACATCAACTACGACAAGCCCGCCGACTGGCGAGATCAGATGAAGACGTTGTGGCAGCTGCAATAACCGGCGGACGGTGTGTGGTGACTGACGTGGGGCAGCCCGCGGTGTCGTCCCCCGTTGATTCATCGTGTCGACGTCAAACGAAAAGACCAGGACGTGCCCCTGACCGAAGCCTCAGGTGATGGAGTTGTACGACGAAAAGGGTCTGCGCGACAACCTGATGCGGTACTGTCGCGCGACCGACCGGATGGATATCGAAGGCGTCCGTGATACGTACTGGCCAGACTCGATCGATGGCGATCGGGCGAAGCGCGAGAGTATGTTCTTGTGTCTGAATACGATTCGCGAGCCGGATGTGACGGTCATGCACGGCGGACGCTATCGCGATCTGTGCGAGAAGCGTGACGGCGAGTGGAAGGTTCTGTACCGCACCTGCGTCTGGGACTGGTGTGACGTCAGGAAGTTGAGGCCCGACTGGAGCCTCAATGGACTTCCCGAGATGACTAACTGGGCGGCGCGTTACCCCGATGACCCCATCTATAAGGACTGGGCGACCAGCGACCCGACACCGCGACCACCTCATCATGATCGCGTGCCACGCCCTGTTCATCCGTTTGCCTCGAGCTGACGGACGCTGAAAATCTTTCCACTGCCCAAACTGATCGACGGACGGGGGCCTCACGTTTGGAGCGCCAATCGTTGGTTGGATCGCAATGTTGTCACGACGAAAGAAAGAGGATGCGATATGCCTGAAGCTGATAAGGAGCCAGAAATGTCAAGTGAACGAAAACCGGACATGACCCTGACCGACGCTCAATTGATGGAGTTGTACGACGAGAAGTTATTGCGCGACAACCTGATGCGGTACTGTCGCGCCGCGGACCGGATGGATATCGAAGGGGTCCGTGATACGTACTGGCCCGATGCGATCGATGACC
>NZ_JBNHHC010000047.1:0-30715 GCF_059091865.1 Arthrobacter sp. B0316-1-20
CGACCACCACGACGGTGGCGGCGCCCAGCACCGCGAACCCGCCGAGGACGGCGAATCCCAGCAGCTGCCTGCGGGTGTAGGAGCCGAACGGTCCCGGCTCCCGTGCGAGTGTAGGAGCCGGGACGGAGCGGGGCGTGGTGGGGCGCACCGGCTGTGCCGGAGCATGGTTGGCAGTGGGAGCGGGAACGGATGCCGCCGCGGGTGCGGTTTCGTCCTTTGCCGCCGGTGCCGCTCCCCCGGATTCGGCAGCCATGCGTGCGGGTGCGGACTCCGCTGGCGGTAACGGCTCGCTGTCCCTCACGCGCGGCAAGCCGCGACGAAGCGGGCGGTCGGATGCTGCGGCAGCCTGACCCGCTTCAGCCGGGCCCGCGGGAACGGCAGGAGTCGTCGCTGCTGCGGGAGTCTGCCCGGCCGTGTTGGGCCTTGCGCCCGCATTCGAGGTAGCCGCGTGCCGTGCCGCAGCGGGGACCGATGCCAGGGCTGGCCCGGCTGCCTTGCCGGCAGGCGGCCACGGCTCACCCCCAGGAATGCGCGGCAACCCGCGACGGATTGGTCGAGAGCCCCCGGCGGGGGCGGCGGTTGCAACCGTCTCCGCCACATCCGGTTCCATCCCGGTGGGCGCGGTCGCCGTCTCTCGAGTCAGCGCCGACGCGGTCGCGGCGGGATAGGCCGGCATCACCGAGGATTGCTCGGGTGCGCCGGCGTCAGCGCTGGGCGCAGCCGCCGCGACCGGCGCATCACCGGTGGGCGGCCAGGCTTTACCGCCGGGGATGCGCGGGAGTCCCTGGCGTATCGACCGCAGGTATGTCGCCATCGCCGCTACGCCTTCTGGGCGTCGAGGGCAGCGATCAGCTGCGGCACAACAGTGAACAGGTCCCCAACGACACCGAAGTCCGCGATCTCGAAGATCTCGGCATCCGGGTCCTTGTTGATTGCGACAATGGTCTTCGCCGTCTGCATGCCCGCACGGTGCTGGATAGCTCCGGATATCCCGAGCGCGACATACAGCTGCGGTGCCACGGAAACGCCGGTCTGCCCAACCTGATGCGACTGGGGAATGTAGCCGGCGTCCACTGCGGCGCGTGATGCACCGACGGCCGCGCCGAGGGCGTCTGCGAGCTGCTCGACGAGCACGAACTTCTCCTCGGAACCGAGGCCGCGCCCGCCGGAGACGACTTTCGCCGCTCCGCGCAGCTCGGGACGGCTCGATGCCTTGACGACCTCCTCGAACGACGCGATGGATGCCGCGGGCTTGCCCGATGGGGTCACCGGCAGGGTTGTGACCGTGGGCACGCGCGCCTCGGCGCGCGCCTCGATGGAACCCTGCCGCACCGTGATCACCGGCGCACCCCGGGTCACTGCAGAGTCGACGTTGTAGGCGCCGCCGTAGACCGAGTGGTGCGCGACCACGCCCTCCGCATCCCGCGAGATACCGACCGCGTCGACTGCCAGGCCGGACCGGGTGCGTGCGGCAAACACGCCCGCGACATCCCGGCCCGCGATCGAGTTCGGGATCAGCACTGCGTCGGGGCGCACTGTGTCCGCGGCGGCGACCAGCGCATCGGCCACCGGCATGGTCAGGATGCCCGGATCAGCCGTCTCGGCAACGACCACATGCGCGGCGCCCAGCGCGCCCGCGGCATCCGCCGCGGCGGCACCGGCGCCGGCAGCGGTCACCACCAGCGCCACCGGCGTGCCGACCTGCGCGGCGGCGCCGAGCAGGCCTGCCGCGCTGCCCGCGAGTCCGCCGGAAGGCGTGAGCTCGACAAGGACAAGGATGGAATCCGCTTCGTATTCGGCCATGGTTGTGCCCCTTACACCAGTTGGTTCTGCAGGAGGAACTCCGCGAGCTTTCCGCCTGCATCGCCCTCGTCGACTATTTTCACGCCCGCTTCGCGGGCAGGCTTCTCCGCTATCGCGGTCATGATCGACCGCGCAGACTCCGGGGCATCGGGATCGACAGCCAGTTCTGCAAGGGACAGAATCTCCATCGGCTTCTTCTTCGCCGCCATGATCCCCTTGAAGTTGGGGAACCGCGCATCCGGCAACGCCTCCGTGATCGACACTACGGCAGGCAGCGGCGCGGTCACCTGCATCGTGCCGTTCTCCGTTGCGCGAACGCCGGTCACGACGTCCGCGGCGATCTCGATCGACGTCAGCGAAGTCGCGTGCGGGACACCGAGGAATTCGGCGACCATCGCCGCCAGCACGCCGCCGCTGCCATCGGTTGACAGGTTGCCCGCGATCACGAGGTCAAACCCGGTGCGCCGGATCGCAGCGGCGAGTACCTCTGCGGTCAGCCCGAGGTCAGCCCCGCGGAGTGCCTCGTCGGCCACCTGCACAGCCGATGTCGCCCCCATGGCGAGGCCCTTGCGTAACGTCGCGGTGGCGCTCTCCGGCGCCATCGACAGCACCACCACCTCGGTGTCGGCGTTCCTGTCCGCGAATGAGAGCGCCACCTCGAGCGAGCGTTCCCCGATCTCGTCGAGCACGACCTCGCCCGCCGCGCGGTCCGCGAGCCCCGTCTCGAGGTCGAGCTTCCGGTCCCCGTAAGTGTCGGGGACCTCCTTCACCAGCACGATGATCTTCATGGACATCTCCTTTCGCCGCCTTCTTCGCGACGGCTGTCGCAATGGATTGATGCGGAGCCGCAAGGGCTCCTCGTTCAGCCAAGTCTTGGTTCGAATGTGTGCAGGCGGCCGGTAGGCGCCTTGCCAAGGGGTGCGTGCCTGATGAACGACTACGCCCATAACGAGCCCTCCTGGCGGGCCCGCTGCGGGCCCTGGCCGCCATTTGGTTAACCCGCTCGGCGTCTGTCATGAGTCCCTGCGATCGAAACCCGCACCAACGAGACCCATGGCGTAGCCGCAGAAGCCGAATCCGTCGACCGCGGTGGACGCGCGATCAGGGATGGCCCGCACCGTCTCGACCGGGTTTGAGATCGTCTTATCCATCACCATTGCGTGATACTTCCATTCATCCATTACCCAGGCTGGTTCGGTGACCGGCCCATAGACCCGTCCTGGTCGTCCGGCACCTCGGTTTCTGCGGGACCGGTTTCGCAGCGCGCAACCAGGTCCGCCTTGATGCACCCGGGCACCTGCTCGAAATGCCCGCGTCGTGCCGGTGCGGATAACAACACAGCCTGGTGTGAAGGAGCGCTTAGCGCGGGGCCATGCGGATGGCGCCGTCCAGGCGTATGGTTTCGCCGTTGAGCATCGGATTGGTCACGATCGCTTCGACCAGCTGCGCGTACTCGCTCGGCTCCCCCAGCCGGCTGGGGTGCGGCACCTGCGCGCCCAAAGCACTCTGGACGTTCTCCGGCAGGGCGCCCAGCAGCGGGGTGCGGAACAGGCCCGGGGCAATGGTGTTGACCCGGATCAGCAGCGATGCCAGGTCTCGGGCGATGGGCAGCGTTGCGCCGACCACTCCGCCCTTGGAGGCCGAGTAGGCGGCCTGGCCGATCTGTCCTTCGAAGGCTGCCACGGACGCGGTGTTGACGATGACACCGCGCTCCTCGCCCACGGGGGCATTCTTGGACATGGCATGCGCGGCCAGGCGGATGACGTTGAACGTGCCGATCAGGTTGACCTTGATGACCTTCTCGAAGTCGGCCAGCGGGAACGGGCCGTCCTTGCCGACGGTCTTGATGGCGTTGCCGATGCCGGCGCAGTTGACGACAATGCGCAGATCCCCGTTGGCGTTGGCAGCCTCGACGGCGCTGGTGACGGAGGCTTCATCGGTCGCGTCGGCCGGGACGAATGTCACCGACTCCCCCAGTGCCTCCAGGGCCGCGGTGTCCGCCGAGGGCAGGTCGAGGGCGAAAACCCGTGCGCCGCCCTTGACCAGGGTGGTCACCGTGGCCAGGCCGAGGCCGGAGGCACCGCCGGTAACGAGAGCGCTGGTTCCTGAAATCTCCATAGTTGTGATCCTTCGTTAGAATGTTTCGGTTCTCATGGGCTCTTGCCCCGCATCAATCCAGGCCGGTCCTTCGACCCTTCCGAAAGCAGGGGTGCTGCTAGCGGCCGGACCACTTCGGAGCGCGCTTCTCCGCGAACGCGCGGGGGCCTTCCTTGGCATCCTCGCTGGTGAAGACGGTACGCATGGCGTCGGCGTTGATGGCCCACACCTCCGGGCCCCAGTCCGATCCGGCGGCCACTGACTCGTGCAGGACCCGCTTGGTCTGCTGCACGGCCAGCGGCGCGTTGGCTGCCACGGTCCCGGCCAGCTCCAGGGCAGCCTCCAGGACAGTGCCTTCCGGGGCGATCCGGTTGACCAGGCCCAGCTCATAGGCGCGCGCAGCCGAAATCGGCTCACCGGTCATCGCGATTTCCGCGGCAACCTTGACCGGGACCTGGCGCTGCAGACGGATCACTCCGCCGGCCGCGGCCAGCAGTCCGCGGCGCACCTCGGGCAGTCCGAGCGTGGCGGTCTCATCAATCACTGCCAGGTCGCAGGCCAGCACGATCTCGGTGCCCCCGCCCATGGCGAAGCCGTTGACCGCGGCAATGACCGGCTTGTCGATCCAGTGGCGCACGATACCGCCTAAGTCCCACTCGGGATGCTCGGGCGCGTACACGCTGCGGCCCGCGGCGATCTCCTTCAGATCCGCCCCCGCGCAGAAGGCGCGTCCGGACCCGGTGATCACTACCGCCCGGACCTCAATATCGGCCGCGGCACGCTCCAGGGCAGCACCGACGTCCGCGGACAGATCAGCGTTGACGGCATTCAGTGCCTTGGGGCGGTTCAGTGTCACAACGGCCACATGTCCGCGGACCTCATAGGTGGCGGCGGGCTCGGTCTGCGTCAGTTGCGCGCCAGCAGTCTGAGTCATTCTCAATTCCTTAGCTTCTAGATTGGACAATGGAAAAGCTTGTTGGACCTGGATAATCAGGGTTGGTCCCCGTCAGCAGCCCTGGTCCTTTGCCGCTTCCTCGCGTATGTCGTTGATGATCACCGTTGCTTTCTTGGCGGCGAATGCGGAGGCGATGCCGCGGCCGATTCCCGATCCTGCACCGGTGACGACGAGGATCTTGCCTTCGAAACGTGCTGCTCTACGAGGTGCCATGGTGAGTTGTCATTCGCACCTGCGGCCGGTTAAGCGTGATCAACGCGGCGGCCGCGCGTCTGCCGAAGGGTGACCGGGCCGGCACCGCCTCCACCATTGGATCGTCCGGGGGGTCCGTGCCGATCCGGGCATTTTCTCCGAGACGGCTCATCACTGAAGTTCCAATCGGTTATGGAAGCCATCCGGGTAAAACGCCTCGAGGGGTGCTCCAGCAGGTTGCTCAGCTGCAGCGGCTTATGGCGCCGCCAGTGGGTGGGGCCTGTTGCATTGGTACACACGGAGTCTTCCTTTGATCCGTGTGCACCAATGCAGTTCGCCGTTAGAGGCGTTCGATGATCGTGGCGTTGGCCATTCCACCGCCCTCACACATGGTCTGCAGTCCGTATCGGCCGCCGGTGCTCTCAAGGTGGTTGAGCAGCGTGCCCAGCAGGCGTGTCCCCGAGGAACCCAGAGCGTGTCCGAGGGAAATGGCACCGCCGCGCGGATTGAGCTTGGCCGGGTCGGCGTCGAACTCGCGGGCCCAGGCGAGGGGCACCGGGGCGAAGGCCTCGTTGACCTCGTAGGCATCGATGTCTTCGATGCCCAGGCCGCTGCGCTGCAGGACCTTCCGGGTGGCCGGGATCGGTGCGGTGAGCATCATGATCGGATCGTCTCCGGCAACGGAGAAGGCATGGAAGCGCGCCCGCGGGCGCAGGCCGAGCCTGTTGGCTGTCTCCTCGCTGACAATCAGCGCGGCCGAGGCGCCGTCGGTCAGCGGCGAGGAATTCCCCGGCGTGATCTTCCAATCAATATCGGGGAAACGCTCCATGGAGCCGGCGGTGTTGAAGGAAGTATTCAGGCCGGCGAGGCCTTCAGCAGTCGTGGCCGGACGTATCGTTTCGTCGACTGCGTGAGTGAAGGTACCGTCGGCCGTCTGTACAGTGATCGGAACGATTTCGTTGGCGAAGTTTCCGGCGGCCTGGGCCGCCGCGGCACGGCGGTGGGATTCGGCCGAAAAATCGTCCAGCTCCAGCCGGTCCAGCTTCCACTTGGCGGCTATCAGTTCGGCGGAGATGCCTTGGTTGATCAAGCCCGCGGGATAGCGGGCGGCGATCCCGGGGCCCCCGGGATCCTGGCCCATGGAGGCCGTGCCCATGGGTATCCTGCTCATGGATTCCACACCGGCTGCAATGACCATATCGTACGCGCCGGAGATGACACCCTGGGCAGCGAAATGTGCCGCCTGCTGGCTCGAACCGCACTGGCGGTCAATGGTTGTGGCAGGCACGCTTTCGGGGAATCCGGCCGAGAGCAGTGCCTGCCGGGAAATATTCAGGGACTGTTCGCCGACCTGCTGCACACAGCCGCCGATGACGTCGTCGACCTGGGCGGGATCGATTCCCGTGCGGTCGACCAGGGCGCGCAATACGTGGGCGAGCAGTTCCACCGGATGGGTATCGGAGAGCGCACCGCCCGGCTTTCCTTTGCCCGAGGCGAGTCGGACGACGTCGATAATAACGGCATTGGTCATTTCATAACCTTTCGATACTAAGCAGATAATGTCTGTAGTTTTGTGGTTGTCAATGTTTTAGGGCGGCAGCTACGGTGGTCCACCGGGAGGAGCCGCAACGGGCCTGCTCCTTCGGCTGCCAGCCGCATGGCGATCGCCAGCCCGATGCCGCGGCTGGCGCCGGTGACGATGGCGCTCTTGCCGGCCAAACGGTGCGCTTGCACCGGCTGCCCGGACCAGGCGGCCCCGGGGGCCGGTGTGCTCAGACCCATTGGACCGTCCCGTCGATGTCGGCCC
Organism: Arthrobacter sp. B0316-1-20; assembly: GCF_059091865.1. Classification (NCBI taxonomy): domain Bacteria; kingdom Bacillati; phylum Actinomycetota; class Actinomycetes; order Micrococcales; family Micrococcaceae; genus Arthrobacter; species Arthrobacter sp. B0316-1-20. The sequence continues at coordinate 6,855 of NZ_JBNHHC010000047.1, forward strand.
GGCTGGTCCGGAAACCGTTGATCGGGTGCTCCGTATCCGCGTAGCCAAAGGATACGGCGCAGACGATCAGCCGGTCCTCGGGAATGTTCAGGTGTGCACGGACGGTGTCGGAGACCATGGCAACGGCGCCCTGGGGAACGCTGGCGACGCCCAGGCTCCGCGCGGCCAGCATGAAGTTGGAAATGTATCCGCCGCAGTCCACAGCCCCGTAGGTGCCAAGCCGGCTGTCAGTAGTGATGATCGCAGTGTGGGGGGCGTCAAAGAAGCGGTAGTTCTCCAGCATCTGTTCCCGGCGGCCTTCCTTGTCCTCCCGGGCGATACCGGCATGCCGGTACAGCCCCAGTCCGGCCTCCCTGCGCCGTTCCCCGTACACGCCGTGGTATTCGGCAGGTCCCTCGAAGTCGGGGCGGAAGGTTCCGGCCCGCGCCGCGGCCAGCAGGTCGGCGGCCAGGCGCTCGGTTGACGCGCCGCTGGTGACGATGACCTGCCAGGGCTGCGAGTTGCACCACGACGGCGTGTGCTGGGCCAGCGCCAGGATCTGCTCGATATCCTCCCGGGGCACTTCCTGCTTCAGATATGCCCGGCAGCTGTACCGCTCCTTCAGGAGGGCGCCGAGGGCAGCGGAATACGCGGTCGCGCGGGGTCCGCGCGGGGTCCGCGGCGAAACCTCCTGGGAGGCAGGAAACGTTGAAACGTCCATCTTGAATAACTCTTCCTCGATAAGTTGCCACAGGGAGGTCAATGCCAGTGACTGGAGGGGCAGCTGATTGGGCACTTGCCATGTCCGCCTACGAGCGTGGCGCTTGTCGTCGCCGGTCTCGGATTCTCCAGGTGCGGCCGGTGATCTCCCCGCTGCACGGAGCGCGGGCTCATTGACCTGAGGCGACTTTGGCCTTCTCGATGGTGGCGTAGCGGCCGCGGAAGAAGAGCAGCGGATCGACATCGTCCCGGGCGTGCATGTTGTCAACACGGCCAACGACGATGGTATGGTCACCGCCGTCATGCTCGGCGTGCAGTTCGCAGTCCACCCACGCCAGGCACCCGTCGATGATCGGGTTGCCCAGTTCAGAGAGTGAGTATATGACGTCTGCGAATTTATCCGTTCCGGACTTCGCGAAGGTTCCCGACAGGTGCTGGGATTCTGTCGACAGAATGTTTACGCAGAACGAGCCCGTGTCCCGGATTTCGGGCCAGCTGGTTGATGTCCGCATCGGATTAAAGGTGATCAGCGGCGGCTCCATTGACAGGGAGGTAAACGACTGGCAGGTGAAACCCACCGGGCCCGCCGGAGTCATTGCTGTGATAATGGTGATTCCAGAGCAGAAGTTTTCGATGATCTGCCGCATGCGGTTTGGCGTTACATCTTTGTATGAGCTCATAGTCTCACCTTTCATTGCCTTTGATTTGTCCCGGCTACCGCTCAACTCTCACGATTGAAAAGCGCGGTTCTCAGCACCGGATCACCGTTCGGTTGTTTGTTAGAGGTGTGAGCCGCGCAGCGGCGCGGCCGACCATATGTTCGTCGTGAGCTTCCCTTCGGACCCGGAGGCTGCTTTCTTGGTCGCCCATCCTTTCCCAATCCCGGCCGGGGCCAGGCCTGCGCCCGGGCCACCTGAGCAGGCTATTACCGCCCGCAGGAGATGTCAACCATATGGTTGGTCGAGAACCAGCCGGGCAGCAGGCTGGCGGGTCGACGTGCCAGATCGGTGCATGCCCGGCTCGAACAACTCCCGTCCGTCATCTGAGGCCCGCCTCCGCCGGCAGCCAGGCCCCACGACGTTTCGTTCGATGTCAGCCAGGGCGAGACCTTGGGCATCGCGGGGGCCGGCGGGCTTCGGGCATAACGAACTCCTGACTTGACTTTGATGAATGTAAGCGCTTGCATATGTAAGCAAGCGCTTAGTATCCTGAATCAGGAGTCGTATTGTGTACCACCCCCGCAAACCAGAGCGCATCAGCGATGCCGCCCAGGCTTTCCACCGCTCAGCAGCGGCTGCTGGAGGCGGCGGTCGAGGTGTTTGCCGAGTCCGGCTTTGGGGGCACTACGACCCGCGATATCGCGGCGAAGGCGAATCGCAGCCCTGCGGCTGTGTACATCCACTACGCGACCAAAGAAGATCTCCTGTTCGCGATCAGCATGCTGGGTCATCGACAAGCGTTGGCCTGCCTCTCGGCTGCTTCTGAGCCGGAAGCACATCCTGTGCAAAGTGTGCACGGAATGGTCTACGCATTCAGCCGGTGGCACATGCAGAACGCGAAACTCGGTCGCGTGGCGCAGTACGAGTTCAATGCACTCTCAGAACAGCACCGCGCGGAGATCGCCGCTCTGCGCCGTGAGGTCCAACATGTGATGCGTTCGGCGATCGAGCGTGGAGTTACGTTGGGGGAATTTGAGGTGACCGACGTTGACGGCGCGGCGGACGTACTCCTTTCGATCTCCATCGACCTTGTGCGATGGTTCGACCCCGAACGTCAACCCGATCAGCATGCGATCGCCTCGCAGCACGCCGAATTCGCAGTTCGAATGCTGCGTCGGCACACTGTCCCACCCCACGACAATGCTTATACCTGAAAGAAGAGGACCGCGATGAAGCGAAACATCTATGATCTCGACCACGAGGAATTCCGTGCCTCGGTGCGGGCGTTTCTCGACCGCTACGTTCTGCCACAACAGGAAAGCCACATCGCTGAGCATGGTCTGCCGCGCCAGTTTTGGCTTGAGGCAGGCGCACAGGGATTGCTCGGCCTAGAGATCCCCGAAGAGTACGGTGGGTCCGGCGCAGGGGATTACCGCTTCACAGCGGTGCTCACGGAAGAACTGTCGAAGGTGGCTGCGGCCTACGCGTCCTGCGTGAGCATTCACGCCGAGATCACGGCGCCCTACCTTGTCGAATTGGGCACCGAGGAGCAGAAACGGCGCTGGCTACCCAGGATCGCCTCCGGTGAACTGCTGCTCGCCATCGGCATGACGGAGCCGTCAGGGGGCTCTGATCTCGCCGCGATGAAAACCACTGCGGTGCGAGATGGTGCCGAATGGGTAATCAATGGATCCAAAATTTTCATTACCAACGGCTACTCGGCGGATCTGGTCATCATCGCCGCCCGAACCAGTCCGGAGAAAAGAGCTAGGGGCATCACCCTCTTCGCCGTCGAGTCAGCCACTCCGGGGTTCAGCCGCGGGCGCAAACTCGACAAAGTGGGACAGGATCAGTCGGATACCGCAGAGCTGTTCTTCGACAACGTCCGCGTGACTGACGCCGAAGTCGTCGGCGAAGTTGACAGCGGATTCATCCACATGATGCAACAGCTGCCTCAGGAGCGTCTGAGCGCCGCCATCTCCAATGTCGCGCATGCCAAGCAAATCCTCCTTGAGACGATCGAATACACAAAAACCCGAAAGGCATTCGGATCAGCCATCGGATCTCTCCAGCACAACAAGTTTCAGCTCGCCGAACTCATCACCCAGATCGAAGTTGCTGAAACCTACATCGACCGTTGCATCGCCGCCCACAAGGTCGGAGAACTCACTCCGATCGACGCCGCCAAGGCGAAGCTTTGGTCGTCCGACACACAGAACTCCGTGCTCGATCATTGCGTGCAACTGCACGGCGGCTACGGCTTCATGAACGAGTACCGCGTCGCCCGGGCATGGAGGGATGCCCGGGTCACTCGAATTTGGGCTGGTTCAAACGAAATCATGAAAGAACTCATAGGCCGAGACTTGGGGCTTTAACCGGAGTCGTCCCCGGCGGACCATCCACATCATGGATGATCTGCCCAAGACCTAAACTGGGAGGATCAGGCGGCGCGAGTTGCGCGAGGCAGGCAACGCGGCCGGCCCCAAAACCACATCGAAAGGCATCTCATGACCCAGTCCCCTATCCCACGCAGCGCGGGCCGGAAAAATCAGCCGTGGGGCCGAGACATCCAGGCCCGCCGGCTCGAGGGCAGGACGGCCATCGTCACCGGCGCCAGCCGGGGCATCGGGCTGGCCATTGCGCAACGGCTGGTGGCCGAAGGCGCCAGAGTCTGCATTACCGCGCGGAAGAAGGAGCCCCTCGAGGACGCCGCGGCCGGATTTCCGGAAGGAACCGTCGTCACAGTGGCGGGCAAGGCCGACGACCCCGACCACCGGCGGGAAGTGCTGGAAACCGTGACCGGGAAATTCGCCCGGCTGGACATTCTGGTTAACAACGCCGGCATCAATCCCGTCTACGGTCCCCTGATGGAGCTGGATCTGGACTCGGCGCGCAAGATCATCGAGGTCAACCTCCTGGGAACACTGGCCTGGATCCAGGAGGCCTACCGGTACCAGGGTTTGGATTTCGCCGGCCGCGGCGGTTCCGTGATCAACCTGTCTTCCGTTACCGGGCAGGTCCCGTCGCCGGGCATCGGCATGTACGGCATCAGCAAGGCCGCGATCGGACACCTGACCCGCACCCTGGCGGTGGAAATGGGTCCCAAAATCCGGGTCAATGCCGTGGCCCCGGCCGTGGTCAAGACGCAGTTCGCCCAGCCGCTGTACGAGGGCAGGGAAGCCGAAGTCGCTGCCCAGTATCCCCTCGGCCGTCTCGGCAGCCCGGATGATATCGCCGCCGCCGTCGCCTTCCTCGCGTCCCCGGACGCCGCCTGGGTCACCGGGCAGGTTCTCGACCTCGACGGCGGGCTCCTGGCCGCCGGCGGCACTGCCTGATTTCCGATTGATTCCGAAAGGACCACATGAGCAACCACACTTTGCCGGCCGAGGTGGAAGACCTGCGGCTGCGCACCCGTGAATTCATCCGGGCCGTCGTTCTGCCCGCCGAGCCCGGACCCGGCGAGCGGCTGGACCAGGCGACCAGGGAGCGCCTGCAGCGCGCAGCCCGGGAGGCCGGGGTATTCGCCCCCCCCACGTCCCCAAGGAGTTCGGCGGACAGGGCGTCCCCATTCAGTACTGGTCCCCCGTCTTCCAGGAAGCGGGCTACTCCCCCATCGGTCCGTCCGCGCTGAACTGCATGGCCCCGGACGAGGGCAACATGCACCTGCTCAACCTCATCGCCACGCCGGCCCAGAAGCAGCGCTACCTGGCTCCGCAGGCGGCCGGCACCGCACGCTCCTGCTTCGGGATGACCGAACCCCACCCGGGCGCCGGCTCGGATCCGGCCGCCCTGCTGACCGAGGCCACAAAGGTCGACGGCGGCTGGCTGATCAACGGCCACAAGCGCTTCATCAGCGGCGCCGACGGCGCGGCATTCTGCATCGTGATGGCAGCCACTTCCGACACGGTTTCCGCCGCCGGGGCGACCATGTTCCTGGTCGACATGGACAACCCGGGAATCCGGCTCGGGGAACCAATCCACACCATCGACAGGGCGATCGACGGCGGGCACCCCCACGTTTACCTTGAGGACTGCTTCGTTCCGGACGAGGCGGTCCTGGGCGAATCCGGACTGGGCTTCAAGTACGCGCAGGTTCGCCTCGGTCCCGCCCGCCTGACCCACTGCATGCGCTGGCTGGGCCTGGCGCGCCGGGCAATGGACATCGCCCTGGACCGCGCCGAGCGCCGGCAGCTCTTCGGCTCCCCGATGAAGGACCTGGGAATCGCCCAGGAGATGATCGCCCAGTCCGTCATCGACATCGAGACATCCGATGCCATCATCGCCAAAACAGGGTTCCTGCTCGACACCGACCCCAAGGCCGGGTCCGCGCTGTCCTCCGTGGCCAAGGTCCACTGCTCCGAGGCCATCTTCCAGATCATCGACCGGGCCATCCAGATCTGCGGCGGCGACGGCGTCTCCGACGGACTGCCCCTGGCGTCCTACCTCAACGAGGTACGGCCCTTCCGCATCTACGACGGCTCCAACGAGACCCACAAATGGGCCATCTCGCGCAGGGCCTCCGCCCGGCGCCGGGCCGCGGTCGCCGGCGGCGAACCGTACCTGGCAGATGTTGACGGGGCCGAAGTGCCGGCGTGCTCAGACCAGGGAGAAAAGGCCCCCGACGGCCACAATGCAGCGGCAGGGGTACGCTGATGTCTGCCCCTCCGTTGACGCCGACGGTTCCCGACGGCGAGGAAGTCGTCGCCACGCGTGCGGACGCTGGCCGGCTGCAGTCGCCGCCGCTGCTGATCGTGGAGTCAGTCAGCGAATTCATGGACTCACAGAACCTGGGCAGCGGGCCGCTGTCCTGGTCCCGCATCGGCGACGGCCAGTCCAACATCACCTACCGGATCCAGCGCGGCCGCAATGTGTTTGTGCTGCGGCGCGGACCCCGTCCGCCACTGCCCAAATCCACGCACGACATGGTCCGCGAAGCCAGAATCCAGCAGCTGGTCAGGAACGCCGGGGTACCGGTACCGGAGATTCTGGCGGTCTGCGACGACGCGTCCGTCCTCGGCGTCCCCTTCTACCTCATGTCCTTCCTGGACGGAACCGTCATCACGGACAGCATCCCCGGGCACCTCGACTCGCGGGAACAGCGCGAGGCGACCAGCGCAGCGATCGTGGACACCCTGGTCCGGCTCCACCAGGTAGACGTCAGCTCCGGCGAGCTGGCAGCCTTCGGCCGGCCGCAGGGTTACCTGCGGCGCCAGGTTGAGCGGTTCTCCGGGCTGTGGGACGTCAACACCACCCGGGTCCTGCCCGAGGTTGCCAGAATCGGTGACTGGCTGGCCCGCAACGTCCCGGACAGCCAGACCGCGGCCGTCATCCACGGCGACTACCGGGCAGGCAACCTCATGTTCTCCCCGCAGGCTCCGGCCCGCGTCACCGCCGTGCTCGACTGGGAAATGGCCGCCATCGGCGATCCGCTGGCCGACCTCGGCTACCTCACCGCCACCTGGGCCGACCCAGGCAGCATCCCCACCCCGCTGGATCTGACCCCGGTCACCCGCGAACCCGGCTACCTCAACCGTGCCCAGCTCATTTCCCGGTACCGGGAACGGATGGACCTGGACCTGGACGCCCTGCCCTGGTACCAGACCTTGGCCCTGTGGAAGGCCGCCATCTTCTGCGAGGCCATCTACACCCGGTGGCTCAAAGGCGAACGGCCGCACGATACAAACTTCAGCCCTGCCCTGGAGGCCGGCGTGCCCCGGCTGCTGACGAGTGCACGGCAGTCTGCCGGTATGGACCCAGCCGCTGCCCGCTGACAGCGACGAACCCTGAAGAAGCGAACAGTCGTCCCCTATTGAACCTTCTCCGTCCGTTACATCCGCTCAATACCCGGCATCTCTACGTTTAAGCCGAAGTTACGTGGTTTGAGACGCCGGAATCCCCGGGGTGGCGGGGATTCCGGCGTTTCTGCGTGGTTGTTGTCTGGCTACTTCGCGATGTTTTCGATGTAGCGGTCGATCAGTTCGAGGGCCTGGCGTTGGGCGGGGGTGGGCAGGGCAGTGAGTTCGAAGGTTTTCTCGGTGCCGGGCGGGCGCAGGGTGTTTCGCGTGCGCGTGGCCAGATGTCCGAGGAGGGAGCGGAAGCTGTGGGCGGGGGTCCCGTCGGCCAGGACACGTTTGGATGCTTTGGCCTGCGCTTTGTCGGAGCGGGTCGCGGCGGTGACCGGGTTCTCGGCGACGGGCCGGTGCTCGTCGGTGTAGGTCAGCGGCGCCCAGGCTTGGCGCAGGTGCCAGGTCAGGTGCCCGGCGAGCAGGCAGAGGAAGACGTGGGCGCGGGTGCGGTCCTCGGTGCGGTGGTGGATCGGGCGGATGCGCAGGTCCACGGATTTGAGGGACTTGAAGATCTTCTCCACGTTCGCCAGGGACTTATAGACCCGCACGGTCTCCGCCGCGTCCATGGTCTCCGCCGGGACGCTGGTGCGGATGACGTAGATGCCGTCGAGGTCCGCCTCGGTGGTGATCGAGGCCTCGTCGCGGGCGTAGGCGAAGGAGTTGTCCTCCACGGTGAGGATGAAGTGTTTTGCCATCTTGTATTTGTCGACGCTCCTGCCGGCCCGGATGCCGATCTTCCCGGCTCCCGTGATGCGCCCGGCGGCCACGGACGCCTCGATTTTGGCCAGTTCGGCCTCGGTCGCGGTGAGCAGTTCGGCCCGTTTGCGGGCCCGATCTTCGGCCAGGGCGGGATTGCGGCAGGCGATGAGGCGTTCGCCGGGGTAGTCCGGGTGGGCGATTTCGGCCAGGTCCTGGGTATCGAACAGGCTCATCTGCAGCGGGCCGTCGTCGGCGGCCAGGTCCTGGATCGCCGGGGCGCGCAGGCAGGTCACCCAGCCCAGGCCGCCTGTTTCCTGCAGAGCCCGGATGCGGGCGTAGTGACCATGCCGCGGTCTCCGACCATGACCATCTCCTCGACCCCGGCCAGGTCCTTGATCTGCCCGGCAATCCTCGTGAAAGCCGCCGGGTCCGCGGTGTTGCCGGGCACGACCCGGACCGCGACCGGGACTCCGTCCCGGGTGGCGAGCATGCCGTATTCGATCTGCTCGACGCCCTTCTTCCGGTCCCGTGAATAGCCGCGGGCGGCCAGCGGATTGTGGTGCCCGGTCACCCAGGATGAGGACAGATCAAACAGCGCCAGCTTCCGCGGGTTGGCTTCGGCGCCGAGCCAGCGGCGGGCCAGTTTCTTCTCGATGCCCTCCTGCCGGGCGAGCAGCCAGTCCATCGCGGCATAGGCCTCGTCCGTGGACACAGGGCCCAGGCCGGATCTCGCGTTGACGGCAGGCCGGTCCGAGCATTGCCTCGAACCCCGGTCCCCTGGCCATCCGGGTGACCGCGTCAACATGCCCGGCCGGCAGCGACCGGACGATCTCCAGCCCGGCAGTCGCCTCGATCAGCGTCTTGCCGGCCAGCGACGCACGCAGGTCCTCGACCGCCTGGTCGGGCAGGGCTGCGAGGTTCGCCAGCGTCTCGTGCTTGACCTTGCCCCCGTCCCGGTAGGTCCGGCGCAGCAGCACCGACTCGTACTCGACCGTTTCGCCGGCCTTGTTCACCCGCCGCGACTTCGTCCGGGCTACGTGCACGGCCTGCTGCGATTTCGCCATGCCACAAGAGCAGACCTGTCCACCCGCATAACTCGGACGGCACGCCAATAATTTAGTGGCTACAAACGGTGGTACAAAAGAGGGCTGACCGCCCGGAACCACTAGGAACCAGAGCGATCAGCCCCTCGTAACTTCGGCCTAGGCATACTGTCGTCCTCCTCGGAAAACAGTCCCCTACAGAACCCGGGCCGGTTCAGGTAGTGGTTGTGATGAATCAGATTCTGCTGTATTGCTGGTTGTCGCCCCGAGCGGTGGTCATGCCGACCACACGAGTCCGCCGTCCACCCGGATGGTGGACCCGGTCGTGAACGATGAATCGGGACCGGCCAGGTAGCGGACGGCGCCGATGACTTCGCCAATCTCGCCGGTGCGTCCCATCGGCAGGGTCTCCTTCGACGACAGCCGTTCCCACAGCTCCGGGGGCCAGTTCTCCGACACGTCGGTCCTGATGGGGCCAGGCATGACCGTGTTGACACGCACGGCCGGCGCGTGAGCACGTGCCAGTCCGACCGTGAGTGCGTTGACACCGGCCTTCGCCATCGCGTACGGCAGCTCCATCGGGCTGGCCTGGATGGAGGTCACGCTCGAGACGTTGATGATCGAACCTCCGTCCGCGTCCGCCATGGCTTTCGCCGCGAGGGTGGCGATCCTGAACGCTCCGCGTAGGTTCACCGCCAAGACCTTGTCGTACAGCTCCTCGCTGACGTCTACCAGCGAGGAGTATAGCGGCGACATGCCCGCATTGTTGATCAGGACGTCGATGCGTCCGAATTCGGCGAGAACCCGCTCGATCAGCAAGTCGCAGTCGTTCCATCGCCCGACGTGACACCCGATGCCCAGCGCGAGCACCCCGAACTCGTCCTGCAACGATGTCGCGAGCTCTTCGCACGCCTGTCCGTTACGGCTCGCGACGACGACCGTGTCGCCGTCCGACGCGAAGGCTCGACAAAGCTCGCGGCCGATGCCACGGCTACCTCCTGTCACGACGACGACGCGGCCCGTCGCGCGGGGCGTCATTTGACTGCCGCCGGAGTCGCTGCGGCCTCGCCATCGGCTGCATGGGTGCTGGGACGCCGACGCACGCGAATGCTCTCTCGTCCGCAGGCCAGCAGGTCGCCGTCCTGGTTGCGCACCTCCACGGCGTGAACCAAGATGCCGAACGCATCGTCCTCGACGATCGCGTCGGCGATCTCACGATGGCAATAGATGGTGTCACCGATGTGCAAGGTCTTGGTGAATCGCAACTCGTCCCACCTGACGGTGGCCACTGCGCCGGTCGGCCAATACCAGTTCCAGTCGTGCTGTGCGAACATACCCACCGAGAGGGCCATCTCGATGAAGCCGGCCGCGATGCGCTGGCCCGATCTGGAAGATGCCATCGCGTGCGCGTCGAAGTGGATTGCGGGGAAGTCGTGCTCGATGCTGCCCCACGTTAGGAAGTCCGCTTCGGACATGGTCCGCCCAGAGGTGCTGGCCGATTCACCGACTGCGTAGTCCTCAAGGTAATCCTTCATGCTATTCGCCCTTCCGTTCCGCGAGCATGCCGTAACGCGTCGAAACGATGACCTCGTCACGCTGGTTGAACGTCGAATGCGAGAACACGATCTCGCCACGCTTACCCTTGGGAATGAGGTCCTCGACCACCGCCGCACTGTAGATGACGTCTCCGACGTTCAGCTCGTTGCGGAACTCCACGAAGTCGAACTGGAGGAACGCCACGAGCTTCTCTGGGAGGAACGATCGTCCGGGGGCCTGCTGCAACAGACACATGCCGACCGCGAGCGTGTACAACGGGGGCACGAAACGCTCCGGAGCATCGTCCTCCGGGCTGCTCATGAGCAATGGCCGAAGATCGTGGGTGTAGCTCGCGTAGGCGCGCACCCCATCTCCACGAATCTTCAAGTACGGGCTACGGATGGTCTCACCCTGCTCGTAGTCGTCGAACCAGACCTTCATCTCAATCCTCTCCTCGGCAGCTCACTTCGGCCTGGCCCACGAGAGCCAAGCCACGATCATGCTGCGTGCCCAGACCATCCGGTCAGAGCGGCTTCGTTCAGGAAGATCGAACCGCTTCCACCGGCTCGACCGTGGCCACGGGTGATCCGGTGACATCCGCGATAATCGTCCTTACCGGCAGCCCGGGGCGAAGATCCGCCACGTCGGGTCCGGTCATCAGGGTCGGAATGTGGAAGCTCTCCTCGATCAGGTTCGGCTGGACGAAGACCGTCGCATACGGCATGTGATCCAGAAGCCTTCTGGGCACGGAGTAACCGGGCGTGGCCTCACCGCCGGTGACAGTGACCCAGCTTGTCACCGTTGCATCGCCGCCGACGTCGCACCAGTTCAGGTCCATCGAGTGGCAGCTGCTGCACGCCAGCATCGGGGGGAACTGCGCGTGGTCGCACCAGGCGCACACCTGGGCGAGAACCCGCCGCTCGTCGGCAGTGAGAGACCGGAACTGTTCAGCGAGGCCGGTCCCGCCGCCCGCTAGGTCGCAGGAGGCAATCACGGAATGATTCGTAGACACTGTGCGAGCTGCTCCATTTCTCGGGTATTCCCGTCCGGCGCGAGTGGGTTCATGGTGGACGACACTGTTCGCGCAACATGCCGTTCACATCGCCGAAAATCAACCGGTCGATTGGTTGATCTTCGCAGAAGGCCTGCGACGAGTCAACCCTACGCGTTGACTCATCAAAGATGCCCGCGCAGCTGCTATCGAAGAATCATTTGAGGTTGCCCGCGTAGCGGCGTGTCTGCCGGGGCGGCGTCCGTCGGCCCGGCATGCTGAGCATGGAGCTGTCGATGGGTGAACGCAGGGCTGTCACCAAAACCACTGCTCTCCGGTATGCCCGGTCGGACCGGGCGGCCAAGAAGGCCATCCTGGACGAGTTGTGCGCGTTGACGGGCTGACACCGGGACCACGCACGCAGGGCGCTGCGGCAGTCATTGGTGCTCAAACCTGTCAAACCGCGGCCGCCGCTCTACCCGGAGCCGGTGATCGAGGCGCTGCGGTTCTGCCGGGCCGTCCAGGGCATCCCGTGCGGGCGGCTGCTCGCGGCGGCGCTGCCGGACCTGGTGCCGCGCCTGCGCCGGTTTGAGGAACTGCGGATCGATGACGCGACCGCGGAGTTGCTGCTGAAGATCGCCCCGGCAACGATCGACCGCCGGCTCAAGGCCGATCGGGCAAAACCGGATCCGCGGGGACGCTCGCATACCAAACCCGGGACGCTGCTCAAGGACTCGATTCCGATGCGTACCTGGGCCGAGTGGAACGATGCCAATCCCGGGTTCATGGAGATCGATCTGGTCGGCCACGAAGGCGGCAACAGCAAGGGCGAGTTCTGCTTTACCCTCTATATCACCGACATCGCGACCGGCTGGACCGAGACCGTCTCGGTGAAGAACAAGGCCCAGAAATGGGTGTTCGCCGCGCTCAAGGAGGCCACCGCGCGGTTCCCGTTCCCGATCCTGGGCATCGGCCCGGGGCAACGGCTCTGGACTTGCTGAACCGGATCCGGGCGCTGCAGCGGCTGCCGGCCAACCACTTCGCACCCCAGCAGAAGCTCATCGAAAAGGTCAGAAACGAGGCGAAGGTCAGCAAGAAATACGGCGCTCCGGCCACGCCGTACCGGCGGATGATCACGGATGCCGGCACCGTCCGCAAGGCCGTCAGGACCAGACTGACAAGGAAAACACGCCCCTGAACCCGGCAGCCATCCAGCGCCAGGTCCAGGCCCTCTGCGCCGAACTGCTCATCCTGACAACAGCAAAACAAGGCGGACGACCCCAACCTGTCATGCGGGCAAAATCAAATGATTCCACGAATCAATCTACGCGGGCATCTTGACATGATCCCCCGGGCCCTATTGCATCCCGCACAGCACCCGGCCGTCCGCAGGAGCCGCAAAGCGCTCGGCACCATAGAGTCCCCACAATGCCCCGCGTCACCATCGAGCGGGACGAGATGTAGCCGTCAGGGCCAGTTGCCTGCTAGGGTGATTCAACCGATCATTTGGTTGTCTGAGACGCAAGAGGAGATCCAATGCCAAACAAGCAAGGACCGCTGGCGGGGCTTCGCGTCATCGAACTGGCCGCCCTAGGACCCGTGCCGTTCGCGGCGACCATGCTGGCGGATCTCGGGGCCGACGTGATTCGCGTCGATCGGCCGCCATCAGGGGCGGAAATCTTCGACGCCGAGGACGAGATACTGCACCGCGGCCGACGCTCAATCTGCGTGGACCTGACCAAGCCGTCCGGGCGTGATCTGATCCTCGACCTCTGCGCCGAGGTCGACGTGCTTCTGGAAGGTCACCGGCCCGGAGTGAGCGAACGCCTCGGCGTCGGACCCTCGGACTGCTCCAAGGTCAACCCACGGCTCGTCTACGTTCGGTGCACTGGGTGGGGGCAGGAAGGGCCTCTCGCTGCCCGCGCCGGCCACGACCTCACGTACACCGCATTGAGCGGGGCGCTCGACGCGATCGGCGAACCGGGCCGCAAGCCAGTGCCGCCCCTGAATCTGATCTCGGACTTCGGTGGAGGTGGCGCCTTCGCGGTGATCGGGGTCCTTGCAGGCCTGTTCGAGCGAGCGGGCAGCGGTCGAGGCCAGGTCATCGATGCGTCCATGATCGACGGAACCACGTATCTGCTCTCGTCGGTCTTCTCCATGCTCAACTCCGGACAGTGGAACTTGGAGCGCGGGAGCAACGTGCTCGACGGCGGCACCCCTTTCTATGACACGTACGAGTGCGCGGACGGTCGATACATGGCCGTTGCCGCCCTCGAGCCGAAGTTCTGGCGGACGTGCGTGGCACACATGGAACTGCCGGTCGATCCCGATACGCAGTGGGACAAGAGCACATGGCCGGAGTTGCGAACACTCTTGGCGAAGACCTTTGGCAGCAGGACCCAAGCCGAGTGGACTGACCTGCTCGAGGGCGTCGATGCGTGCGTGGCCCCGGTTCTGACCTTGACAGAAGCCCCCCTTCATCCCCACCTGAGTGCGCGCGAGACACACCTGAAGGCATCGGGTGGGTTCCAGCCCGCGCCGGCCCCCCGATTCTCCCGCACGCCCGGCCTAGCCGGCGCCCCAGCCGAAGCTCCTGGCAGTTCCACCCGCAGCGTCCTGGCCGAGCTGGGGCTCAACCCCGAGGACATTGATCGGCTCGTCGCCGACGGCGCCGTCGTCCAGAACATCACAGAAGGAATTTGACGTGGATTTCGCACTGCCCCCCAAGTCCGAAGAGTTGGCGAAGACGCTCCGCGACTTCATGGCCGAGTTCGTCTACCCGGCCGAGGAGGTGCTCGAACGACAGTCGCTTGAGCTCGCGGCCGCGGGCACGCCGTGGGCACCCCGGCCGATCATGGACGAGCTCAAGACCGAGGCACGTTCGCGAGGACTGTGGAACCTGTTCCTCACCCGCAACATCGGTGGTGAGCTGACCACAACGGAGTACGCCCCGTTGGCCGAGATCAGTGGTCGCAGCCCACTGCTGGCACCCGAGGCGATGAACTGCTCCGCACCGGACACAGGCAACATGGAGCTTCTCGCACACTTCGGCACCGCAGAGCAGAAGGCCCAGTGGCTCGATCCGCTGCTGGACGGCCAGATTCGTTCCGCATTCGCCATGACTGAACCGGACGTGGCCTCGTCGGACGCATCCAACATCTCGACCCTGATCACCCGCGACGGCGACGACTACGTCATCAACGGAAGCAAATGGTGGATCACGGGTGCGCTGAGTCCACTGTGCAAGATCCTGATCGTGATGGGCAAGACGGACCCGGACGGACCTCGCCACAGGCAGCAGTCGATGATCCTGGTACCCATCAATACTCCTGGCGTCACTGTGACGCGGCACCTGAGCGTGTTTGGCTACGACGACGCCGCCCACGGCGGACACGCGAGGGTCGAGTTCGATCAGGTGCGCGTGCCGGCGGAGAACCTGATCGGCGGAGAGGGCGATGGATTCGCCATCTCCCAGGCACGACTCGGACCCGGTCGTATCCACCACTGCATGCGAGCGATCGGAATGGCTGAGCGGGCTCTGGAGCTGATGTGCGCCCGTGCCGACTCCCGCCGGACATTCGGAGGCCCGGTCTCTGACCAAGGAGTGATCCGCGACTGGATCGCCGAGGCGCGGATCCGGATCGAGCAGGCACGTCTACTCGTTCTCAAAACCGCATGGCTTATGGACGAGGTCGGCAACCGCGAGGCGCACACGGAGATCCAAGCGATCAAGGTCCTCGTTCCTTCGATGGCCGAATGGGTGCTCGACAAGGCGATCCAGGTTCACGGCGGCGGCGGTGTCAGTCAGGAGTTCCCGCTTGCGGCCATCTGGGCGCAGACGCGGACCTTGCGCCTCGCGGACGGACCGGACGAGGCTCACAAAGCAGGTCTGGGCCGCCGCGAGCTGAAACGGCAACGCGAAGCGCGGGAGAACGTTGAGCGGCTGACGCCCGTCGCGCGCTGACGCCCCAGCAATCTCCTGGAGCATGGAGCGGCGGCGGGGCTGTAGCACCAAGTGTTTGGTGGAAGGTAGTGTGGGTTCCATCGATGCCACGACGAGGACGAAAACGAGCCCCTATGAATGACAAGCCCCAAGGCCGCTGGAACGAGGTGGTCGAAGCCGCCGCCGTCATCTTCCACGACAAGGGATATGAGGCAACCACTGTTCAGGACGTCGCTGACGCCGTCGGGATCCTGAAGGGGAGCCTGTACCACTACATCAAGACCAAGCATGACCTGCTTTTCGCTGTGGCCGAGCTGGCCGACGCCGCCAGCGCCGAGACCCTAGCGCAGGTGCGGGCCATCGAGGGCGGCCCAGCCGTCCAGCTGGCGGGCTTCATCCGGGCCCATCTCGAGCTCCTGTTTCGCGAGGGAATCAAGTTCCGTGTCTATCTGCACGACATGAAGTCCTTGGAGCCCGAGCAGTACGAGGTGGTGGCGAAACGTCGTCGTGAATACTCGCGCTACGTTGAGGACCTGATCCGGAGCGGTCAGGACGACGGCGTGTTCACGTCTACGATCGATCCACACCTTCTCGCTCTCGGGCTACTGGGAATGCTCAACTGGACGAACGAGTGGTTCCGCGAAGGCGGCCGGAACACGGCGGAGGACGTGGTCACGGCGTTCGTCGAGACAGGTCTGCGTGGGATGGGAACGGCCGAGACCGCCATCGCAGAAGCTGTCGGCCGGACCCAGCCCGCGTGATCCCTGTCGCCATCGAGGACAACTCGGCCGGTCGAGCCCGGTCGGGTGGATCTGATTGCAGCACTGCTTCCGTCGCTGCCAGCCATACGGGAGATTGATCGAGCCCACGAAGACAAACAAAGAAGGAGTGAGCGTGTCCGTCTCAGAGCGAATCAGCGTTGGCGACGTCAACCTGGTCGACGCCGTCGACCGTTGGATCGCGGACCGGTATCCCAGCGGCGCTGCCGCGTCGGGCATCAAGCCAATGCCGGGGAACTCAGGACTCAGCTTCGGGTTCCAGGTCAACGATGGCGCCGGCCGCGCAATCGATGCGGTGGTTCTGCGTCTTGCACCGCCGGGAGTGCGCCGATCGATCAACACCGACGTGCTGCGCCAAGTGCCGCTGTTGCAAGCGCTCGAACGGGCTGAGGTGCCGGTGGCGCCCGTTCTCTGGCACTCGGACGACCCTCAGTGGTTCGGAACCGATGCTCTCGCACAACGACTACTGCCCGCACACCCACTGCATCTCCTTGATGCGGCGTCCAGCGCCGACATCCCGTCATCGGGTGCCCAGCCGCTACTCCAGCGGGCCGCGGCGGTCCTGGCCGATGTGCACCGCGTCGATTGGCAGGCGGAGCTGCCCGGCTGGGCTGCGCCCACCGGCATCGAGCACGAGCTGGAACGGTGGTGGGCGCTGGTCGAGAAGGCAGCGGATCCAGCAGACGCCGAGCTGGCCTTGCGGCTTCGTGAGAGACTAAGCGCCACGGCACCCGCGCAGCCGAGCATCGGCTTGTTCCACGGCGACTTCCAGACCAACAACGTCTTGTACGACGGCTCAGGGACCGTGCAAGCTGTCATCGACTGGGAGATCGCCGGGATCGGTTTGCAAGGACTTGATGTCGCTTGGCTCGCCATGATGACCGATCCACAGCCGTGGGGGTCCGAACACCGGGACAGGCTCAGGATCAAGGCCCGGCCGAAGGACATCCATGACTGGTACGCACAGGCCCGCGGCCACGAGGTGGAATCCTTCGACTGGTTCAGGGCGCTGGCCGAGTACCGATTCGCTGCGATCGTGGCGTTCAATCTCCGGCTGCACCGCACTGGTCGTCGGCCCGATCCGTTGTACGACACCCTCGCATCGTCCATCCGTCCGCTGTTCGAGCACGGACTGACCATCCTCGCCTAGGCGCACCGACCCTTCGAACAGGAGCATCCATGTACATTCGCGTGGACACAACCCTCGTCCCGCCTGCAGTCGAGCTGCACGAGCAGGACGACTTCACCAGTTTCCGAGTCGTACTGGCAACTCCCGCTCATTCATGGATCTCGGCTGACAGCTTGGTGACCTTGGCCGGAGCCGACGACGACACGTCATGGCAGGAGAAACTCGACGGCATGGTGGCGTACGCGACCAGCAAGGGATGGGTCGACGGCCAGGGACGCCTGCGTGCTCACGTCGAGATCGAGTCCACCGACTAGAACATCAGGCGCGCCGTCTCAGGACCGGAGCAGGGGCGAAGCAAGATAGAGCCTCGACTTGGCCGTGTGGAATGTCGCGAAGGAATCGGGCCTCAAGGCGCTGAACACCACGATGAGCCCAACCAGGGCGACGATCATCCCCCAGTGGGGTCCGGGGTTCAGGACGGTGCGCAGCGTCGATGAGCCCTGACGTTCTTCGACGTGCTCGCGGGCGGGGGATTGTCGGTCATGGTCATGAGGTGTCTCCAATGAGATGGCCCGGGCACGAAGACCGGTGTTCATCGCTCTCGACGGGAACTAGATGATTAATTCCTATTGGATTCAGTGGTCGTAGGCGATGAGTGAGCGTTTGCGCGGTGCGTTGATGCGCCAGTTGTGCCGGATTCCTGCGGCCAGGGCGAGGAGCTTCGCGCCGACTTTGGCGTAGACGCCGGCGAGGGTCCGTCCGCCGTGCTGTTCGGAGACCGAGCTGGCCTTTGAGGCTGTCGAAGACGGACTCGATCCACTGCCGGATGCCACCGAAGCGGGGCTTTTCGTCCCTGCGGTCCGGGCGGATCAGGCGGGCGCCGGGTTCCTCACTGATGAACCGCTCGAACTCCCGGCCGGCGAAGCCTTTGTCGCCGAGGATGACCTGTCCTTCCTGAACGAGCCGGTGGTCTCGTTCCAGCAGCGCCCGGGTGACTTCGCGTTCACCGCTCTTCGGGTTCGCCAGTGCCCAGATGACGGGCATGCCCTCCGGCGTGCTGATCAGGTAGAGCCGGAAACCCCAGAAGAACCGGGAGTGCGAGGCGCAGTAGCCGTAGCCGGCCTGGCCGGCCAGGTCCGAGCGCTTGACGGTTTCCCTGGACTGGTCGCACGGGACCGGGGTGGAATCGACCAGGCGCAGGATCTCGTGCCAGGACGGAGTATCCCGGGCCAACGCGGTGATCGCGGCGATCAGCGGTCCGGCGGCCCGGATGCGTTTGTTGTAGCCGGACTCGGGCGGGATACCGGGGAACATCTTCCGCAGATGCGTGCGGGCGTAACGGACCCACCTGGTTTCCGAGGAATAGCCGAGCAGGTGCTGGGCCACCGCCAGGCACAGCAGCTCCGCATCGGACAGGACCGGCCGGCGCCCGGGCCGCCGGTCACGGGAAACACCCAGATCCGGCAGGACCTGATCGGTCAGGACCACGTACAGTGTGGTCAGGAGAGTGTTCAGTTTTGGGTTCACATACGAGACTTAAACACTCTCCGCCTCACTTCAAAAGCGGCCACGCCCCGGCCTGCCAATAGGACTTACTCATCTAGAGGCGGTGCAACAGCTACGACGCTCGCGTGCCTCGCAGGCGTCGGGTACGTGTTCACGGCGACCCCTGGGCCGGCGTGAACACGTCTCAGCTACGGAGCGTCGGTGCCGAACTCGGCGTTCCACTTGGTGGTGAAGAAGGACGTCACGTCCACCGGCGACGGGGCGTACGTCCCCTTCGCTGGAACGTTTTCCTTCGTCACGACGGAGACGCTGGCCATCTCGGTCCCGTAGACGTCCTTGTTCTTGATCGCAGCATCCGGATCGACCTTGACGCCATCTCGGGAGAACGACTGGGCCAGCTGGTCCATGACGATCCAGGACGGGACATCGATGGGGTACGCCACGAGTGCGTCCATCTTGCCGTCGCGGATCAGGTCGAGGCTCTGCAGATCGTCAATGAAGCCTACGAACAGCGGACGCTCCGGGAAGGCGACCTATCCGTACTTCTGTTCAAGGACGGTTGCCACTCCCTTCGGGACCGGCTGGGCCGGCGCGGTCCAGATCGGGTCGAGGTTAGACTGCGCCTGGACGGCCTGGTTGGCGAACTGCAGACCCCAGCGCGCTTGGTTCGCGTAGTCCAAGCTGCCCTTGTAGAGCCACTCATAGGTCCGGGTGGAATGTCTTGCCGTTGACCCTTGCGGAGGCTCCAGTCCGGTCCAGGTAGGGGGTGATTCCGCCCAGGTGGAGGGGCCAGCCGGCTCCGGTGATCATGCAGAGGTCCACGTCTTCGGGAGCGGCGACGACGCCTTCGTCCAGCAGTAGCCAGATCTCCTCTGCCAGGGCGCGGTGAACACGTTCCAGCACCTCTTCCGAGGTGGATGGTGTGGTGCCGAACTCCAACGCGTCCAGGGTGGATTGCGGTATGGGCCGAAGGCCGTCGTCGTTAGTGGCCCAGATCCCCTTGATCCCCTTGTCAACCAGCGTCTGCAGATTCGCCGAGACAGGGAATCGGTCACCAAAGGCTGCATGCAGGGACTCACTGACATGCTGATACACCGGAATGCCGACCATAGCCAGAAGGGTGAACGGTGTCATGGGCAGGCCCATGGGTTTGAGGGCGTTGTCCGCAACGTCGGCCGGAGTGCCTTGGTCGAAAGCTTGGATGACTTCACCCATCAGCCGCACAAGGACGCGGTTGACCACGAAGGCGGTGGCGTCCCCGGTCAGCACTGTGGTCTTCTTCAGGGCCTTACCTAGAACAAACGCTGTAGCCAAGGCTTCCTTGCTGGTCCTGGGCGCCGGAACGATTTCCACCAAAGGCATGACGGCCACGGGGTTGAAGAAGTGGAACCCGATCACCCGTTCGGGATGCAGCAGGTCCGAAGCCATGTCCGTGACGGACAGGGAGGAGGTGTTGGTGGCGAGGATGCACTCTTTTGAGACCACCTCCTCGACCTCTGCAAAGACCTGTTTCTTGACGGCGAGTTCCTCGAAGACCGCCTCGATGACGAAGTCCGCGTCGGCAAAGACGTCCTTGCTGACGGAGCCGGTGACCAGCGTCTTGATGCGCCTGGCGTCGTCGGCAGAGATCTGTTTCCTGGCCAGGAGCTTGTCCACCTCGGCGTGGACGTACTCCACGCCCTTGTCCACACGGCCCTGATCGACGTCAGTGAGGGCCACGGGCACCTGAAGTTGCCGGGTGAAAAGCAGCGCCAACTGCCCGGCCATGAGGCCAGCACCGACGACACCGACCTTCCGGACTGGGCGCGCTAGGTCCGGATCAGGCGCTCCGGAGGGATTCTTAGACCGGCGCTGGAGCAGATCCAGGAGTGCGTACACCGAATTCTTGAATTGCGGTGTCAGGATCAGTTCGGTGAGCGCCTGGATCTCGAGTTCAGCGGATTCGGCCTGGCTTAGGGTCCGGCCGCGTTCCAGCAGTTCCAGCACGCGGGACGGCGCGGGTGTGCTGGTGGCGTTCCTCGCCGTGAGAAAGGCATGGCCCGCCCCGAGGGCGGCGTCCCAATCGACGTCGGCGGCGTGCGCTTTTTCGCTGCGGCGGGCCGCCAGCGCTTGGATCACCTGCCGGTCGTTGGCGATGATCGAGCCCGCCCAGACGAGGGATTGTGCGAGGAAGTCGGCTGATTCATAGATGGCGTCGGCAATCCCCAAATCGTGGGCCGCCGTGCCGCTGAGGGTCCTGTTGTTGCTGAGCGCGTTCTCAATCATTACCTTGACAGCGTTGCGCGGGCCGATCAGCCGCGGGAGCCGATACACACCGCCCCAGCCGGGGACGAGGCCCAGGTACACCTCGGGCAAGGCGATTCCGTTCGCGTCTGCGGAGACCGTGCGGTAGTCGGCGGCGAGGGCGATTTCCAGGCCACCGCCGATGGCTGCGCCGTTGATAAACGCGAAGGTGGGCACCGTCATCGCCGCGAGAATACCGAACACCTCGTGACCAAGGGCGGCAACTTCCCGGGCGGCGCCCGGGTCCGAGAGGCTCCGAAGGGCCGTCAGGTCCGCGCCGGCCAGCAAACTTCTGCCCTGCCCCGTGATTCCGACGCCGACAAACTCTCCCGCCGCTGCACGGTCCCCTACGTGGCGAAGGAGTGTGCCGAGTTCGTTCAGGGACTCGGGGCCGAAGGTGGCCGGTTTGCGGTCGCGGCCGCTGAGCGTGATCAGTGCGAAAGTCCCCACGCCGGGCAGCCCGATTTCCTCAAGGGACGAAAATGACGTGGCGAGGTTGCCGGCCGGCATGCCGGAAACAGCCGCGTTCACTGGGCTGCCTTGAGGATCAGCGCGTCGCCCTGTCCGCCGCCGCCGCAGAGGGCGACGACGCCGGTCCCGCTTCCAGCGCGTTGAAGGGCGAGCGCCTGGTGGAGTACGAGCCGGGCGCCGGACGCGCCGACCGGATGTCCGAGGGCGATGGCCCCGCCCTCGGCGTTGATCCGGTCCGTGTTGATGCCCAGATCATTGGCCGACTGGATCACCACAGAGGCAAAGGCCTCGTTAATTTCGATCAGATCCAGATCGTCGACGCTCAAACCTTCACGTTTGAGTGCGGCTTCAATGGCCCGGGACGGCTGGGAATGCAGGGAACCGTCAGGGCCGGAGGTCTGGCCGTGAGCACCGATCTCGGCGATCCATTCCAGTCCGGCAGCTTCGGCGGCGGCCTTGCTTGCTATCACGACGGCGGCGGCACCATCTGACAACGGGGAGGAGGAACCGGCAGTGATGGTGGCGTTCTCCGCCGTCGAGAAGGCGGGCCTCAGCGCCGAGAGGCCCTGTGCTGTGGTGTCGGGACGGATGCCCTCGTCGCTGCCTACCGCCAGCGACGGTCCTTTGCGCTGCGGGATAGTGAGGGGAGCGATTTCCGCATCGAACAAACCGGCCGCCCGGGCGGCTTCCGCACGCTGATGCGAGCGGGCGGCCACCTGGTCCTGCTCTTCGCGGGTGATCCCCCGAGTGGCGTTGCCGGCGTCGGTCGCGGCCCCCATCAGGTCGCCGCTGAACGGATCCTGCAGCCCGTCGTGGTTGAGCGAGTCAACGAGCGGGGTGTCCCCGATGGTGACCCCCGCGCGCAGCCCGTTGACCAGGTGCGGGGCGTTCGTCATGGATTCCTGGCCGGCCGCGACCACAAAGTCAGCCTCCCCCGCCCGGATCACCCGGGCCGCGTCGATCACCGCCGTCAGACCGGACAGGCACAGCTTGTTCACGGTGACAGTGGGCACGTCCCAGCCGATGCCCGCGCCCAGGCTCGACTGCCGCGCCGGACCCTGCCCGGCGCCCGCCTGATAGACCTGCCCAACAATCACGGCCTCGATTTGCTCCGGGGCGGCCCCGGCACGCTCCAGGGCCGCACGGATGGCATGGGAACCGAGGTCGGTCGCGGACAATGAAGCAAGCCCGCCACGGAAGCGTCCAAAGGGGGTGCGTGCCCCGCCAAGAATGACAGGAATTCTGCTATTAGGATTCACGGGTTACCTTTCGGGAAAACTGCGGAAATAGGGATACAACAGTCAGGCATGAAGGCTGCAGTCGCCATGGGTTGGAAGCGCGCTCAGTCAGAGGCGTTCCATGCGTCGTCAACTAAGCGGTGAGGCACCTCATAACGTTGCGAGCTGATGGTCCGGGTGACCATCGGGCGCCCGCAGCTTTATGGCTGCGTCGTCTGAGACGGATGATCAGCGTCCCGTGACCTTGCCGGAGAGCTTCGCGAACGGGGCGAGTACCAAGGGCCGGGCAGCGATCCAGCCGCCGACGATGATGGCCAGCGAGGCGAAGAAGATCCAGAACCCGGCCCAGTTCACCACGTCGGTGCCGCCGTACATGTGGTTCAGGTTCCGCAGCGCCCCGGTCGCGAACACCAGCGCGACGTGCACGATGATGAACGCCGTGAAGTACAGCATCACCGGGAAGTGGACCGCCCGGGCCCACTCGACCGGGTAGACCCGGCTCAACGTCTTCGCGTTCCTCGGCCACAGCCCCGATATCCGCACTCCGGTGGTGGCCGCGAGCGGCGCCGCGACGAAGACCGTGAGGAAGTACATGAGCTGTTGCAGGCTGTTGTAGTTTACCCAGCCGTTCTCGGTGGGCCAGTCCAACGATACATACTGCAGCGCTGCGGAGAAGGCGTTGGGGAAGACTTCCCAGCTGGTCGGCACGATTCGCATCCAGTGCCCGGTGACGAACAGCAGCACGACGAAGATGACGCCGTTGACCAGCCACAGGATGTCCAGCGACTGGTGGAACCACAGTGCAAGGCTGATCTTGCCCCTGCCGTCCTTTGACCACTTCGGCGTCCAGTACGCGCCCGGCCGTTTCTCGGTGCGCACCTGCAGGCCTGACCGGATGATCAGCACCATCAGGAACACATTGAAGAAGTGCTGCCACTGCACCCACGCGGGGAACCCGGGGGCCGCGCCCGCAGGCAGGGGGTATTCGCCGGGATAGGTGGTGAGGAAGTCCTGCATGAACGGCAGGTCCCGGAACCAG
>NZ_JBNHHC010000048.1:0-30342 GCF_059091865.1 Arthrobacter sp. B0316-1-20
CAGGCGCGTTCTACGCCATGCGCACCGAGGGCTTCCTCGACCGCGGGCACCGCTTCTTCGGCCGGCTGAGGCTGCAGGAAGTGCCCGCGGGGCAGGCCGTCGAAATCGACTCGCCCGAAGACCTGGCCGTGGTCCGGGCATTGGCCGGTCCGGACCGCGCCGCGGCGGGCGCCGCGGAGGCCGGCGCCGTCGACGTTGACGCCCTGGTCATGGACTTCGACGGCGTCCACACCGACGACCACGCCTTCGTGAACGCCGAGGGCGAAGAGTTCGTCCGCGTCAGCCGCGAAGACGGCATGGGAATCTCCCGGCTGCGCAGCACCGGAATTCCGCAACTGATTTTGTCCACCGAACGCAACAAGGTGGTCAGCGCCCGGGCCGGGAAACTCGGCATCGACGTCCTCCAGGACGTCTCGGACAAGGCCGGAGCGGTCCGCCAATGGATGGCCGTGAACCGGTTGGACCCCGACCGGGTTGCCTACGTGGGCAACGACGTCAACGACCTGCCCGCCATGGGCGTCGTTGGTTGGCCGGTGGCTGTGGGCGACGCCCGCGCCGAGGTCAAGGCCGCGGCACGGACCGTGCTGCAGCATCACGGCGGTGAGGGCGCGGTCCGCGAGATCTGCGAACTCATCCTCGCCGCCCACAGCGGTGCCGGCGGCCCCCGCCGCCTTCAACAAGCCACCACAGCAACAACCAGAGAGAGTGCACAGATGACTACCGAAGCTACCGTTTCCGTCAATGTTCCCGCCGGTTCCCCGGCGCCCGTCGTGATTGGCGACGTGCAGGTCGGTGCCGGACAGCCGGTTTACGTGATCGGCGAGATCGGCATCAACCACAACGGCGACATCGAGATCGCCAAGCAGCTGATCGACGTCGCCGCCGAGGCCGGCGCCAACGCGGTGAAGTTCCAGAAGCGCACCCCGGAGATCTCCACCCCCGCGGACATGCGGGACAAGATGCGCTCCACCCCGTGGGGCGAGATGACCTACCTGGACTACCGGTACCGGGTCGAGTTCGACATGCCGATCTACCAGAAGCTCATCTCCCACGCCGCCGACCGGGGCCTGCACTGCTTCGCCTCGCCGTGGGACGTGCCCTCGGTCGCGTTCATGGAGGAAGCCGGCGCGCTGACCCACAAGGTCGCCTCCGCCTCCGTGACCGACCTTGAACTGCTCACCGCGCTGCGCGAGACCGGCAAGCCGGTGATCCTGTCCACCGGCATGTCCACGATCGAGCAGATCGACAAGGCCGTAGAGGTTCTGGGCACGGACAAGCTGATCCTGATGCACGCCACCTCCACCTACCCGCTGCCGCCGGAAGAGGCGAACCTGCGGATGATCACCACGCTGCAGGAGCGCTACCAGGTGCCGGTGGGCTACTCCGGGCACGAACGCGGCCTGCAGATCTCGCTGGCCGCAGTGGCCCTGGGCGCGGTGACGGTGGAACGGCACATCACCCTGGACCGGACCATGTGGGGCTCGGACCAGGCCTCCTCGCTGGAGCCGAAGGGCTTCGAGGCGCTGATCCGCGACATCCGGATCCTGGAAGAAGCCATGGGCGACGGCGTCAAGCGCGTCTTCCCGGGCGAGCTGGCACCGCTGTCCCGCCTGCGCCGGGTGGACGGCTAAGCACACGCCATGAACCAGCCATTACTGAGCGTCATCATCCCGGCGAAAGACCAGGCCCCTTTCATCCGCGACGCGATGACCAGCCTGACCCGCCAGTTCGATGATCCCTCGGTCATGGAAATCATCGTCGTCGATGACGGTTCCACCGACGGGACCGGGGAGCTGGCCGCCGCCTTCACCGGCCGGCTCCCCGGCCTGCACATCCTTCGAAACGACGCCCCCACCGGCCTGGCCGCGGCCCGCAACAAGGGGCTGGACGCCGCCGCGGGACGCTACATCGCCTTCCTTGACCCGGATGACTGGTACGCGCCCCGCCACCTGTCACGCATCACGGCGGAAATCAGGGAGCTGGGGGTGGACTTCCTGCGGGTGGACCACGTGCGGCACGCCGGGGGAATCCGGACCATTCACCGGGCGCCGCAGGCCGTGCGCGGCGTCGCCCTCGATCCCCGCCAGGACATCGGACCCATGGACGCCTCATCCATGGTGGACTATCCGTTCGCGCCCTTCGGCATCTTCGACGGCGCGCTGCGGGAGGCCGGGCTGCTGCACTTTGTGGACGGCCTGCATACCGCCGAGGACCGTCCCTGGATTTGGCGCCTGCACCTGGAGGCAACCTCCTACGCGGTTTCGGACCAGTTGGGGGCCTTCTACCGCCGCGGCGTAGCGACGTCCCTGAGCCAGATCTTCGACCGCCGGCAGTTGGATTTCCTGCGCAGCTACGCCGAGGTCTTCCGGCTGGTGGCCGAGGACCGCGAGGCAGACCGCTTCCGGCCGAAGGCGATCCGGCAATTCCTGGCCATCGCCTGCCATCACCTCGAGCGGTCGGAGAAGATGACCAGGGCCGTCCGCCGCGAACTGACGTCCGGGATCCGGGCCGTTGTGGCCGCCCTCCCGGCCCCCGCCGTCGGCAGCTGTTTGGCGGGCATGGACAAGAACCGGCGCCAGAAGTTGGAATCAGCGATCGGACCACTGCAGTGAAAGAACTTTTCGTCGTCTCGACCCTCTACCAGGTCGTCTCGCTGGCGGCGGCCGTCGACGACGGGACCCTGCCGGCCACCGGTGCCGAACGCATCCTGGTGTTGACGAACAACGCCTTGATTCCGGAAATCACCGTCCCGTTCCACGAATCCCCGGGCTTCACCGAAGCCGCCCGCAGGTTCGACCGCGTGGTCGACCTCGGCGAGCTGCTCTGGCCCCGCCGGCCGGGGCAATTCAATCCCCGCGAACAAGACCTGGATCTGTGGCAAAGGCTGCTGCGCTCGGAATGGGACCTGGGCAGCGACCCGGTCCATCTCTACGTCGAGTCCATCCAGGTCAACCCCGCGATTGCCCTGGCCCGGACCTTCGCCCAGGCCGCCGTCTCGGTTCACTCGGACGGCCTGATGAGCTACGGACCCACCCGGAACCCCGTCCCGCTGGCCGTGGCCCAGCGGCTCGATTCCCTGCTGTACGTGGACCTCGTCCCCGGGCTGCGCCCGCAGTTGCTGCGCGAGCATGAACCCAAGCTGCTGCCGGTGGATCCGGCCTCCCTGCGCCGCGCGATGGAGGAGTTGGACCGGTCGGTGCCGCCCCTGGTGATTCCGGCGTCCCAGCCCGGTGCCGCCGCCGGCAGCGCGCTGCTGCTCGGCCAATACCTGTCCGAGCTCGGGATCCTGTCGGCCGAGGAAGAAGTGGCGCTGCACCGAGGGATGATCGAAAAGGCCCTGGAGCGGGGGATCCGGCACTGCATCTTCAAGCCCCATCCCAACGCCGGACCGGCATCCCTGCGCTCCGTCCAGTCGGCGGCGGTGGACCTCGGGGTACGGCTGGAGATCCTGGAGTCCCCGGTACCTGCGGAAGTGGTGATGCAGCGCCTGCAGCCCCGGCTGGTGGTCAGCTGTTTCTCCACCGCCCTCATGACCGCCAGGTACCTGTTCGGCATCGACGCGGCGGCCGTAGGAACCGAACTGCTGCTGGAGCGCCTGACCCCGTACGAAAACAGCAACCGCGTGCCGGTCACCATCATCGACGCAATCCTGGAACGGAACTTCCACGCCCCGGACCAGGAGGGGGCAGACACTCCCCCTGCCGGCCGCCTGCAGCAACTGGTCGACGCCGTCTCCTACTGCATGCAGGCCGATACGCTGGCAGCAGGCCGCCCGGGCGCGGAAACGTATCTGCAGCACATTCAGGACGGACCCCACATGCGCTACTTCAAGCGGCGACGGCTGACCAAGCTTCAACTGCCGGGCGGATTGCCGGCTGCCGTGGCCGCCCGCCCGCTGGCCAAAGTCGGGCGGCTGGGCCGGCGTGCGGTCCGCAAGCTCCGGTCCCGGGCAGCATCGTGAGGCGGGCGCCATGACGGAAACGGCGATCACCGCGGCCTTCCTTCCCCAGCTGGGACCGGCGGCGGACGGTTATCCGACCCGTCCACCCGTCGGGTCCAAGACGCAGCGCGGGCGCCGGAGCGAACTGGTGCGCCCCCGCTTTGGCCGGGCCGCCGTTTGGGCCGAGTCCCCGTTGCAGTTGCTCAGCGCCGTCGAGGCGCACGGTGCCGGCCTGCTCGGCCGGGACACGCTCATCTACCCGCGCAGCGATGCCGTCGGCATGGACAGCACCCTGCAGTCGCTGATGGAACAAGTGCCAAGCGGCGTCCGGTTCGCGCCGCCGGCGGCCACCCTCCCGGCGGTGCGCAACAAAAAGCTCGACCGCTGGGTCACCGGCGACGCCTACTCCGGCAAGGTCCAGGCGGAACTGTTGCGCGGCGTGGGCGCGGACGAACTGGTCATCGTGGACGACGGCCTGGCAACGCTGAGCCTGCTGCACATGCTCGTCAGCGTGCGGCCCGTCCCGCTGATCCGGCCGCGGGCTGTGCCGACCGCCCGCCGCAAGGCGCTGGGCCTGGCCACCTGGTGGACCCTGCGGAGGATGGCCGCCCAGGGCCGGCTGCTGGTATTCACGGCCTTGACCGTGCAGCCGGCAGTGGAGAAGAAGTTCCGGGCCCTCGGCGGGCATCTGGAACGGCACCGCTTCGAGTGGCTGGGCACCCAGCCGGTCACCGAGAACATCAGTGAGCCGACCATCGTGGTGGGCTCGGCGATGCCCGCCGACGGGCTGATCCGGGCGGAGCCCTATGTGGACTGGGTCCGGTCGCTGACCGACGATGGCCCGGTGGCGTATTTCCCGCACCGCCGCGAACGACCCGAACTCCTCGGCGCCCTGGCGGAGCATCCGCTGATCAGCGTCAAGCAACACACCATTCCGGTGGAAATGCGCCTGCGAGGCCTCCGGCCCGGGCAGGCAGTCCGCGCCCTGCCTTCCACGGTGCTGGCCTCGCTGCGCCTGATCCTGGCCCCTTCCGGCGTGCCGCTGAAGGGGCAGCCCGTACCGGACGACTGGTGGCTGCCCGGGACGACGGTAGAACTGCGCCGACACCTGAGCAGCTCCCTGCGGGACGGAGGCGAGCGATGAACCCGGAGCAGTGGAAAACCGCCGCGCCCGCGGCCGACGGGCGGCAAACGGTCCGGCCCTTCCGCCTGCTGGCAGTCGCCGACAGCGACTCCTACCTGAAGTTCGCCTGCGCCACGCTGGAGTCCGTCGGCGCCGGGTGGGAGCGCGAGGTGCTGCTGGTGCGCTCCCCCATCCTTCCGACCCTGGAACAGACCCAGGCGGCCACCGCCGGGACCTTCCTGGCCGGCAAGGCACCGCGGGTGATCCCCGCCTCCGGCCTGCGGGCCGCGCTGGCGGGCGCCGACGTCGTGCTCGCGGCAGCCACCGGGCCCATCGTGGAGGAAATCTTCACCCAGGCGTCCCGGATGCCGCGGCGGCCCGCCCTGGTATCCGCGCTGCCGGGAGTGGCCTTCCCGGCCACCCGCAAGGCGCTGAACTACCGGGCGCTCGGGGACGCGTTCATCACCCACAGCCACGCCGAGTGCCGGGCGTTCAGCGACTTGGCCGACGCCATGGGGCTGCCGCAGCGGATCCTGGTGTCGCGGCTGCCGTTCCTGGCCTCCGCCGGGCGCCCGGAGCCACAGCAGAAGCCGCTGGACTCGGTGGTGTTCGCGCCGCAGGCCAAGGTTCCGGTGGAGCGGGAGCAGCGCGTCGCGATCCTGCAGGCCCTCGCGGCGTTGGCCAGGCGCCGGCCGGAGCTGTCGGTGCGGGTGAAGCTGCGGGCCTGGGCGGGGGAGCCGCAGACGCACACGGAGCAGTACCCGTTCGACCAGTTGTGGTCTGACCTGGTGGCGGCGCGGGCGGTGGCCGGACACGAACTGCAGTTCTGCACCGGCCCCATGTCCGACCAGCTCACCCCGGGAGCGGCCATGGCGACCGTCAGCTCCACCGCGGCCCTGGAAGCGCTCGACGCCGGCCTGCCGGTGCTCATTTTGGACGACTTCGGACTCTCCGAGCAGATGTTGAACAAGGTGTTCGACGGTTCCGGGCTGGTCGGCAACCTGAAGGACCTGGTGGCCGGCAGGTTCGGGCATCCCGACCCGCGCTGGTTGCGGGACAACTACTTCCACGCCCAGCCGGTGCGGCTGGGCGAAATGCTGGCCAACTTCGCGGCACGCGCCAGGGCCGGAAAGCTGGCGACCGATCCGGATCGCCTGGCCGCGGTGCAGCGGCGCAAGCTGCGCGCCAGGCTGCGCACCGTCCTGCCCGCGCCGGCCTTGAGGCTGGTGCGGCGGCTGCGCAACGCCCGGCGGCTGCCCGCCTGAGCGATTAACCCGCGCCGCGTGCCGTCCCGGGAATGGGCGCGCCCGGCAATGTGTTGAAACACGGCGTAGACTGGATAGGCTGCCCGCCATCGGCGCGGCGGCCCTACAGAAGTGTTTCGAAGGAGAACCGTGGCAGAGAACCCCATCCGGGTAGCGATCGTCGGTGTTGGAAACTGTGCGGCCTCGCTGGTCCAGGGCGTCCACTACTATCGTGGCGCCGACCCGAGCGCAACGATCCCCGGACTGATGCACGTTAAGTTCGGCGCCTACCACGTCGACGACGTGCAGTTCGTCGCCGCGTTCGACGTTGACGGCAAGAAGGTGGGGCTGGATCTTGCCGACGCTATCGGCGCCAGCGAG
Source organism: Arthrobacter sp. B0316-1-20 (assembly GCF_059091865.1). Lineage (NCBI taxonomy): Bacteria > Bacillati > Actinomycetota > Actinomycetes > Micrococcales > Micrococcaceae > Arthrobacter > Arthrobacter sp. B0316-1-20. The sequence continues at coordinate 6,689 of NZ_JBNHHC010000048.1, forward strand.
AACAACACCATCAAGATCGCCGATGTTCCGGCCACCGGCGTCAAGGTCCAGCGCGGCCACACCCTGGACGGCCTGGGCAAGTACTACCGCGAGACCATCGTGGAGTCCGACTACGAGCCCGTGGACGTGGTCGCTGCCTTGCGCAAGGCCGAAGTGGACGTCATGGTCTGCTACCTGCCGGTCGGCTCGGAGAAGGCCGCCAAGTTCTACGCCCAGTGCGCCATCGACGCCGGCGTCGCCTTCGTGAACGCCCTTCCGGTCTTCATCGCCGGCACCCAGGAATGGGCCGACAAGTTCACCGCGGCCGGAGTTCCGATCGTCGGCGACGACATCAAGAGCCAGATCGGTGCCACCATCACCCACCGCGTGATGGCCAAGCTGTTCGAAGACCGCGGCGTGGTGCTGGACCGCACCTACCAGTTGAACGTCGGCGGCAACATGGACTTCAAGAACATGCTCGAGCGCGAGCGCCTGGAATCCAAAAAGATCTCCAAGACCCAGGCCGTGACCTCCAACACGTCGGCCGTGCTTGGCGACGACGACGTGCACATCGGCCCCTCGGACTACGTGTCCTGGCTCGATGACCGCAAGTGGGCGTTCGTCCGCCTGGAGGGCCGCAACTTCGGTGACGCCCCGGTCTCGCTTGAATACAAGCTCGAGGTCTGGGACTCCCCCAACTCTGCCGGCGTGATCATCGACGCCATCCGTGCCGCCAAGATTGCCCTGGACCGCGGCGTCGGCGGGCCGATCCTCTCGGCGTCCAGCTACTTCATGAAGTCCCCGCCGGAGCAGTACGACGACGACACCGCCCGCGCGAAGGTCGAAGCCTTCATCCGCGGCGACTCCGACCGCTAAGACGCACCGCAAGAACCGGGGCCGGCCCAGTGGGCCGCCCCGGTTCTTCTGTTGCCAGCCGGCGGCGGCTTCCGGGTAGATTGGCCTCATGGCCGTCCCCTCCCTGTCCCCCGCCGGGGAGCTCCGAGGACCGACCCCCCTCCCCCGCCGCAACTACGCGCTGGACATCCTGCGCATCGTCAGCATCGTCGGCGTGGTTGCCATCCACTCCTTCGGCGAGCTGGCCGGCGACGACGACCGCCGACATCAGCCGGACTGGATCTGGGCGGCGATCATCGACATAGCCTTCATCTGGGTGGTGCCGGTCTTCGTCGTCATCTCCGGCGCCCTGGTGCTGGCGCCGCGGACGCACAAGGAGGGCGCGCTGGCGTTCTACCGCAAACGCGCCCTGCGGCTGTTGCCCGCCCTCGTGGCCTGGCACCTGGCCTACATTTTCCTGGGCAGCCACCTGATGCTCGGGCGCGAACTCGAACCGGTCGCCGTGCTGGTGTCCGTCTTCGACACCCGCGTGTACCCGCACCTGTACTTCCTGTGGCTGATTCTGGGCCTGTACCTGGTGGCACCGCCGCTTGCCCGCTACCTGCAGCGGGTGACGCTACGGCGGGCCGCCGCCGCAACCGGCGGCGTGCTGGTCCTGACCCTCGCGCTGTTCAGCCTTCAGGCCGCCAGCATCCAGTACGAGTGGGGCTGGCAGTACCCCTGGAACATCCTGACCCAGTGGTTTCCCTACCTGGGGTACTTCATGGCCGGCTGGGTGCTCACCCAGGTGCGCCTCCCGCGCGGTGCCGCCGCGGCGGCGGGAGGCGCCGCCGTCGTGCTCTCGGTTTTCAACATCTGGCACTGGATCAACCAGGATTCCACGCCGCTGCTCAACGTCATCACGCCGTCCAGCTACGTGGGGCTCGGTGTCACGGCGGCTGCGCTGTGCATCTTTGCCGCCGTGTACCAACTGCTGGCCGGATGGCAGCCGCCGGGCTGGCTGGGCCGGTTGCTCGTCCAGCTGTCCAACGCCTCGTTCGGAGTGTTCCTGTGCCACTACCTGTTCCTGACGTGGCTCACGTTCCACGTCTTCCCGGACCGCGAGCCGACGCTGCCGCTCCTGTTCCTGAAGTTCTCGGTGGCCACGGCCTGCGCCTTCGTCCTGACCCTGGTTGCGTTGCGGATACCCGTGCTGCGGCGGCTGTTTTAAGCCGCAGCTAACCGCAGCGGTGCAGGGCTAGAAGAGTCCCGTGATGACGCCGTCGTCGTCCACATCCATCCGGCCGGCCGCCGGTTCCTTCGGCAGGCCCGGCATGGTCATGACGTCGCCGGTCAGCGCCACGATGAAACCCGCGCCGGTCTTCGGGATCAGGTCGCGCACGGTGATGCTGAATCCGCTCGGGGCGCCCAGGACCGCGGGGTTGTCGGTGAAGGAATACTGCGTCTTGGCCATGCACACCGGCAGTTTGCCCCACCCGTTCGCCTCGATCTCCGCCAACCGCCTGCGGGCCGGGCTGGTGAACTCCACATGGTCCGCCCCGTAGATTTGCTGGGCGATGGTCTCGATTTTCTTCTCCACGGTCAGGTCAAGGTCGTACAACGGGGAGAATGATTGCGGCTGCTGCAGGACGTCCGCCACCTTCGCCGCCAGCGCGTCTCCGCCGGGGCCGCCGCCGCCCTGGCCCCAGACATCGGCAATAGCCGCCTCGACGCCCTTCTGCCGGCACCAGTCCAGCACCCAGTCGAGTTCTTCGGGGCTGTCGGTGGTGAATTTGTTGATGCCCACCACGGGTGTGACGCCGAATTTGAGCGCGTTGTCCACGTGGCGCTCAAGGTTGGCGATGCCCGCCTGCACGGCTTCCAGATTCGGTTCCTTCAGCTGCTCCTTCGGAATGCCGCCGTGCATTTTCAGCGCCCGGATGGTGGCCAGCACCACGATGGCGGACGGGGCGAAACCGCCGGCGCGCGCCTTGATGTCCATGAACTTCTCGGCGCCGAGATCGGACCCGAACCCGGCTTCGGTGACGACGACGTCGGCGAGCCGGCGGGCGGTCTGCGTGGCCAGCAGCGAGTTGCAGCCGTGGGCGATATTGGCGAAGGGGCCGCCGTGCACAAAGGCGGGCGTGCCGGCGATGGTCTGGACCAGGTTCGGCTTGATGGCGTCTTTCAACAGCATGGCTAGCGCGCCCTGCACACCCAGGTCCGCCACGGTGACCGGCTTGCGGTCGTAGGTGTAGCCCACCGTGATGCGGGACAGCCGGGCTTTCAGGTCGGCGAGGTTGGACGAGAGGCAGAAGACCGCCATGACCTCGGAGGCGACGGTGATATCGAAGCCCGCCTCCCGCGGCACTCCCTGCGTCGGCCCGCCCAGACCGATCACCACCTGGCGAAGCGCCCGGTCGTTCATGTCCAGCACCCGCCGGAACGTCAGCCGGCGCGGGTCGATGCCCAGCGCGTTGCCCTGATAGATATGGTTGTCCACCAGTGCCATCAACGCGTTGTTCGCCGAGGTGATGGCGTGGAAGTCTCCGGTGAAATGCAGGTTGATGTCATCCATCGGGAGCACCTGCGAATAGCCGCCGCCGGTTGCCCCGCCCTTCATCCCCAGAATCGGTCCGAGGGAAGGTTCACGGATGGCCACCATGGTCTTGTGCCCTGCCCTCGACAGGGCGTCCGCCAGGCCCACCGTCAGGGTGGATTTGCCCTCACCGGCCGGGGTGGGCGACATGGCGGTCACCAGAACCACCTGGCCGCGCGGTTCCTGGTGGCCCTCCCCCAACTTGGCGGGATCAACCTTCGCCTTGTAGCTGCCGTAAAGCTCGAGAGCGTCCGCGGGGATGCCGGCGGCGTCGGCAATGGCGGTAATGGGCCGCAAAGTGGCGCGGCGGGCAATCTCCAGGTCGGTCAGCGGAGCCGGTTCAGACATCGTCGTCCTTCTTCCTCGCATAGGGCCATGGCGGCAGTACCGCCACAGCCAACGTATCAGCCAAGAAGGCCGCCGTCACCGGTCCCTTCCGGGGAGAAGAGAAGCGCAGAACGAGGCCTGGTGAGCTGGCTGGAAGCACCTATGCGAATGGCCGCCTCGAAGCGTCCGGCTCTTCGTCCGAGGAACAAAAATGGCCTGCCGCGCGATAAGCACGCGGCAGGCCATCTTCGTGTTTATTTGCAGCCGTTAGCGGCGCACCGCCCGACGACCGGACAGGCTTTCTGCCACACCGATCAGAAGTACCGCGGCAATCACGGCGACGATGAATCCGAGCACGTTCAGCTCAAAGATGTCGCCCGTGCCCAGCAGGTTTGCGATGACACCACCGATGATTGCTCCGACGATGCCAAGCAGGAGCGTGGCCACGAGCCCCAGATTCTGCTTTCCGGGCTTGATAAGGCGGGCGAGTGCTCCGATAACCAGCCCTGCAATGATGAAACCGATCATGTTGCCTCCTCAGGTTGCGATGGAACCACAATAAGCATACTTAGTGATCGGACGCAAAACGTTTCATCTGGGCGATGTCGGTTTGGCGCCACTGAGACGGCGTCGGCGCGCGGCCTCCGGAACGCCGGTTAGCAATGAAACACCACGGCACTGGAGCGTCGACTAATACTTGAAGGCGGAGGTGCTTAAAGGCCGAGGCCCGCGCCTGGAGCAACCCGGGCGCGGGCCTGAAGCTACATGGGGTCCAATGCGACTCATCGGATCCTCCTCGCGGATGTGTTTCCTACAGGACGGCGTATTTATTTGCACGTGCGGGCTGGAACTCAGCGGATGAGCTGGCGGTGCGACAGCAATTCATCGCGCACCTGTTCCAAGCGCTGTTCGTCAACACCCACGTTCTGTATTCGTTCCCACAGCGAGACGCTCTGGCGGAGCTTGCGGATCATGGCATTCACCTCCTGCCTGGCCAAGAAATTCGGCATGTCCGCTGCTGCGGAGCGTTTCCGGCTTGCCGGAGTCGGCCCGGCAAGGTCCGAACCCCCGCCCGGGGCACCGGCGTCGCCGGAACTGTCGCTGCCGGTGTCAAGGCCGCGCAGGCTTCCGGCGGTGATCACGTCGCCGTGACCGCGCCGCTCCGTTTCCCGGGCCTGCGCCGGCTCGGGCGGACGGATGGATCGTTCCGGTGCAGGCAATACGGCTGCATCGAGCGGTTTCATGAGGGGTTCCTCTCTGGGGTGGGCGGGGTTTTCTCCGGATCGGGCTGGATTTCGGGCAGGAAGCATGGCGGTATCCATGGGGGTTGCCGTTGCCGTGGCGGGGCCGGTGTCCGTGCTCGAAGCAGCAGCGGGGGTCGCCGCGACGGCAGCAGGTAACGCGGTAAGGGTGCTCATTAGCGAAGTCCTCAGGGCAGAAAGTGAGGCCTCCGCGCGGGAGAGCTAGAGAAGAGCGGTGATTGAGAGACGGCAGCGGTTCAAGAGTTGAACCGGCCCAATCAGCAGGGTTCTACTGCGCAGAAATGGCGGAGGCGGGTCGTCGGAGCGCGGCGAAGGAGTTAAACACTCCGCCCGGCGTCTTGGTAATATTCACGATTCCCACCTCCCTTTCCTGATAGCGCCAATAGATACCGTCCGGGTTGAAGCTCCTGATTGAGAAAGTTCAATCGGACTCATCCAACGTACCCGATTGCTCCTGCTTCTGCCTAGCCACGCCCGGGAACTTATTGAACTTTTTCCCGCTGCACCGGCGTGTCGCCAGCAACACGCCGGATAACGACGGCGGCGCCACCCCTTGACGAGCGTGGGCTCCCCCTTTAGGCGACCCCCTTGTTCGCGTCCCGTCCGCCGGACGCCCGGTTGACCGCCCGTTACAGTAGCCAGGCAGGGTCCCTAGACTGGACCCCGATGCCAGCACCCACCCCTGGACGGGACGACGACATGGAAGCTGGAGCTCCGCCGGGACCCGTGCCCGGACCTGCGGCCCCAAAGGCCCCGGCCCGCATCGACGAGCTTGACGCCCTGCGGGCCTTCGCGCTCTTGGGCATCCTGTGCGTGAACATCTGGTACTTCGCCGACCCGTATGCCGTCACCGGCGGATCCAGCCCGGCGTTCCAATCCAGTGCGGACACCGCGGTCCGCTTCGCGGTCAGCCTCCTGTTCGAGGCCAAGTTCTACATCCTGTTCTCGTTCCTGTTCGGCTACAGCTTCGTTCTGCAGTGGGCTTCCGCCGTGGCAGACGGCCAGCCGGTCGTCGTCAGGACCATGCGCCGGGCAGCAGGTCTCGTGGTGCTCGGGGTGCTCCACGGCCTGCTCCTCTTCCACGGGGACATCCTGCTGGCCTACGGCCTGCTGAGCCTGGTGTTGCTAGGTACCCGCTCGCTCTCCGCGTGGGCCGCTGCCGCGGCCGGAGTGGCAGTGATCGGCTGCATGGGCGTGTTCATCCTGTTGCTGGGACTCATCGCGGCGGCCGCGGGACCCTTCGACGGCAGCGCCGCCGCGGGGCCCGCGCCGGCGTTCGGGCTGGCCGGCTCTCCCGCCGACGTTCTGGCCCAGAACGCGTCGCTGTATCCGCTGACGCAGCCCAATGCCGTGCTCCTCCAGAGCCCGATTGCCCTCGGCGCGTTCTACCTCGGCCTGGCGTGTGCCAAGGGACGGCTGCTCGAGCGGGGCATCTCAGCAAGCACGCTCCGCCGCCTGGCTTTCACGGCGCTGCCGGCCGGGCTGGCCGCTTCAGCGTTGCAGGCGTGGTTACAACACGGCGTCGGCGGTCCTGCCACGACCGTAGTCGCCTTCGGCATTTCCACGTTGACCGCGCCGCTGCTGACGGCCGGTTACGCCGCTGTGCTGCTGCTGTCCTTCCGCACTCCGGCCGGCGGTGCCCTGTGCGCCGCGCTGGCGCCCGCAGGCCGCCTCGCGCTGACCAACTATCTGGGACAGTCCGTGCTGATGGTCCTGGTCTTCACCGGTTTCGGGCTGGCGTTGACCGGCCGGTTGGCCCCGCCCGCGGTGCTTGGCGTGGCGGTGCTCCTCTTTGTGGCGCAAATGCTGGCCAGCGCGTGGTGGGCGCAGAGGTTCCGGTACGGGCCGCTGGAGTGGCTGCTGCGCTGGCTCACCTACTGGCGGCGTCCGGCCATGCTCCGTTAGCCGCTAGAGGTTCCAACCCGCGATAGCGGGCGTCTTCTTGTCCCACCCCAGCCGGCAGACGGCAGCGGTGTCCAGCACGAAGTGCCGGCCCTCGATGGCTTCCAGGCCGAGCCAACGGGCCGCAAGCACCCGGAGGAAGTGCCCGTGTGCCACCAGCAAGACCTGGCGTGGCCCTGGCGGTTCGGACGAAGGGCCGTCCAGCACCTTGGCGATCACATGGTCGGCCCGGTCGGCCACCTCTTGCAGGGACTCGCCGCCGCGGACGCCGTGGGTCCAGATCAGGTAGGAGGGATCCTTGGCCCGGATGGCCGCGCTCTGGAGGCCTTCATAGTCTCCGTAGTCCCATTCATGCGCTTCGGCCACCACCTCCGCTTCGGGGTAGCCGGCCAGTTCGGCCGTCCGGCGGGCACGCGCCAAGGGGGAGGTCAAGACGGTGTGGAAACGGACTCCCGCCAGCTTCGCCGCGGCGTCGCGGGCCTGCTGGACCCCGGCGGGAGTCAGCTCAAGGTCGGCCAACCCGGTGTACCGGTGGTCGCGCGACCACTCGGTTTCGCCGTGGCGCATCAGCCACAACACCGGGAAATCATGCGGTTCGGCCGCGGCCATGGCTATGCCTGCTCCGCGTATTCCGGCTGCGTCCGCCACCAGGCCAGCAGTTTCGCTTCTGCCTCTTCCTGCGCCGCCGGACCGTTCTCCAGCCGCTCTTCCAGCAGGAACTTGTAGGCCCGGCCGACCAGCGGGCCGGGCTGGATCCCGAGCAACGCCATGATCTGGGCGCCGTCCAAATCCGGCCGGACGGCGTCCATTTGCTCCTGCTCCTTCAGCGTGGCAATCCGCTGCTCCAGGTCGTCGTAGGCGAAGGCGAGCCGCTCCGCCTTGCGCTTGTTCCGCGTGGTCACGTCGGAGCGGGTCAGCCGGTGCAGCCGCTCAAGCAGCGGTCCGGCGTCGTTGACGTAGCGGCGCACGGCCGAATCCGTCCATCCCGCCTCCCCGTAGCCGTAGAAGCGCATGTGCAGTTCCACCAGCCGGGACACCGCCTTGATGGTCTCGTTGTCGAAACGCAGTTTCTTCATCCGCTTGGCGGTGAGCTTGGAGCCCACCACGTCGTGGTGGCGGAAGCTGACCGCACCGGAGGGTTCGAACCGGCGGGTAGCCGGTTTGCCGACGTCGTGCATCAGGGCCGCGAACCGCAGGACGAAGTCCGGACCCGGCACCGCGCCGTCGTCGTCCGTCTCCAAGGCACAGGCCTGCTCCAACACGGTGAGCGAGTGCTGGTAGACGTCCTTGTGCCGGTGGTGCTCATCGATCTCCAGCCGCAGTGCCGCGACCTCGGGCAGCACGTAATCCGCCAGGCCGGTGTCCACCAGCAGGTCCACGCCGGCGCGCGGGTCCTTGCCGTTGATCAGCTTGGTCAGTTCGTCGCGGACGCGTTCGGCGGAGATGATTTCGATCCGCGCGGCCATGTCCGTCATGGCCTCCTCCACCTCGGGTGCCACGGCCACGTTGAGCTGGGAGGCGAACCGCGCGGCTCGCATCATCCGGAGGGGGTCATCGGAGAACGACGCCGACGGCGCGCCCGGGGTGCGCAGCACGCCCGCGTGGAGGTCCTTGACGCCGCCGTGCGGATCCACCAGTTCCAGCGACGGCAGCCGCAGCGCCATGGCATTCATGGTGAAGTCGCGGCGGAACAGGTCGTCCTCCAGGGACGTCCCAAAAGCCACTACCGGCTTGCGGGAATCCGGGTCGTAGGCCTCGGCCCGATAGGTGGTCACCTCAATCATGTGCTGGCCCTTGCGCAGGCCGATGGTCCCGAAATCGCGGCCAATCTCCCAGAACTTGTCCGCCCACTTCCCGACGACGGCGATGGTGGCATCCGGATCGGCGTCGGTGGTGAAATCGAGGTCCGGGGAGATCCGGCCCAGGAACAGGTCGCGCACCGGTCCGCCGACCAGCGAGAGTTCGTGGCCCGCTGCCGCAAACAGTTCTCCCAGTTCGATCACGACGTCCGGCAACGGCAGGGACGGGACGCTGGAACCGGGTGCTGATGCGAACTGCGAACCAAAAAGGTGAACCATAGTGACTTAAGCGTGCCAGATGCGGGGCGCGATGTTTAACAAAGTCCCGGCGGCTCGGCCCCGGCATCATCGGCCCCTAACAAAAATCGTTAGAGTGGACTGCATGGCACACCCGGTTCCGAGCGCCCCGAAGCGCACCCCGCTGACAGCGTCAGTGGGCAGCGCCGCGCCCGGACACCATTCCCTGCCCACCGTCGAGGAGATCTCGGCCGGCGGCGTGGTGGTCGATACGTCGACCCCAAACCTGAACGTGGCGATCATCGCCCGCTTCAACCGCGGTGGCCGGCTCGAGTGGTGCCTGCCCAAGGGCCACCCCGAGGGCCGGGAGACCAATGAAGAGGCCGCCGTCCGGGAAGTCGAAGAAGAAACAGGGATCAAGGGCCGCGTGCTGGCCACGCTGGGCAGCATCGATTACTGGTTCACCGTCAGCGGCCACCGCGTCCACAAGACCGTGCACCATTTCCTGCTTGAGGCCACCGGCGGCCTGTTGACGATCGAGAATGATCCGGACCATGAGGCAGTGGACGTGGCCTGGGTTCCGCTGGCGGAGTTGGGCCGGAAGCTGTCCTTCCCCAACGAGCGGCGGATCGTGGACCTGGCCCGGGAAGTCCTGCCCGGGCACCTTTGAGCCCCGGCCGGATCCGGCAATCCGGCCGTTTTCAGGTGAGAACATAGAGGACGATGTCCGAGACCCAGACCCCCTCCCCCAGCCCGTCCGTGCAGCAGCACAGCACAGCCAAGTCCAGTGCCATCATGGCGGCCGGGACCATGGTGTCCCGCGTTTTGGGGTTTGTCCGCACCGCCTTGCTGGCGGTCGCGATCGGCGCCAACACGACGATGGGCGACATCTTCGAGAAGGCCAACACCATCCCGAACATCATCTACCTGCTGCTGGCGGGCGGGGTGTTCAACGTGGTGCTGGTGCCGCAGATCATCAAGGCCAGCCAGAAGAGCGACGGCGGGGCGGACTTCGTCAGCCGGCTGCTGAGCCTGACGCTGCTGGTGCTGGCCGGGATCGCGCTGCTGGCGACCCTGCTGGCCGCGCCGATCATCTCCGTCCTGACCCGCGGCTGGACGCCGGTCATGCTGGAACTCGGCACCGTCTTCGCCGTGTGGTGCCTGCCGCAAATCTTTTTCTACGGGCTGTATGCCGTGGTGGGCCAGGTGCTCAACGCCCACGGCCGGTTCGGCTGGTACATGTGGGCCCCCGCCCTGAACAACGTCGTCGCCATCGGCACGCTGGCGCTGTACATCGCACTGTACGGCCGCTACCTGCCCGGCAAGGACAACCCGGAGCTCTGGACCGGCGCCCAGACGATGGTGCTGGCCGGCGGCACCACGCTGGGCATCGTGCTGCAGGCGCTGATCCTGTTGTGGCCGCTGGGACGGCTGGGGATGGGCCTCAAGCTCAAGCTCGGCTGGCGCGGCATGGGCTTCGCCGCCACCGGAAGGGTGGCAATGTGGAGCCTGGCCACCATGGTCATCGCCAACACCGCCTACCTCTTCTACGGGTCCATCGCCTCCGGCGCCACGGCCGCGCGCGCCGAGCTGGCGGGGCCCGGCGCCTCGGTCCCCGGCGAGTACGCCCTGAATACCGCCCAACTGATCGCCATGCTGCCGCATTCGGTCTTCGTCCTCTCGGTGGCCACGGTGCTGTTCAACCAGTTGTCCCGCCAGCAATCGATCGGGGCGGTGGACGACGTGCGGCACACCGTGAACTCGGGGCTGCGCACTATCGGCGTCGCCACCGTCTTCGGGGCCGCCTCCGTGGTGGTGCTGGCCGGCCCCCTGGCCCGGTTGTTTGCCGGGTCAGGCCCTACCGCGGCGGCTTCCGCGGCGTCGATGGGCCAGGTGCTGACCATCCTCGCGGCCGGCATGCCCTTCATGAGCATCTACTTCTTCCTGGGCCGGGTGTTCTATGCGGAGGAAGACGCCAAAACGCCATTGATCATGCAGGCGATCTGCTCCGGCGCGTCGGTGGTGCTGGCCGTGCTGATCGCCTGGTTGATCGATCCCACCCTGGTGGTCTACGCGCTGGCGCTGCTGTTCACGGTGTTCCACGTGGTCTCGGCGGTCCTTGCCCACCACTTTGCCCGCCGCCGGCTGGGCGACTACGGCGCGGGCCGCGTCGTGGATACCTACATCCGGCTCGGTTATGCCGGCCTGGGCTCCGGATTGGTGGGCGCAGCGGTCCTGTGGCTGTTCGGCGGTTACGCCAACGGCGGATTCGCCTGGCAGTCCATCGCTACCGCCATGGTGACCATCGCCGTCGTCGGGCTGGTCATGGCCGCGGTATACCTGCTGCTCCTGCGCGTGCTTCGGGTCGAGGAGCTGCAGGACTTCCTGCGGCCGTTACTTAATCGGTTGCCCGGACGCGCCTGACAGAAGCGGGTATCGGGTCCGGCAGCGGATAGCATGGAAACCAAATTATCCAGTCACGGGCACCCGCCCAGGACATTTCGCCGGGAGGAACTAGTGCCGCAGCCAGTTGATGTGGGCATGCTGCTTGGTGGCCGTTACAAGGTCACTGCCCAAGTGCTTGCGTCCGCCGAAAACGATCTGGTCCTGGACGGCATTGACCAGGTGCTCAATCGGCCGGTCAGCATCCTGGTGGCAGCGCCGGAGAATGCCAGCCAGGTCGCCATGAGCGCCCGCGAGATCGCCACCGGCGAACGGGCGGGCAACGTCCAGGTGCTGGACCTCGGCAATGCCGACGGGTTCACCTACCTGGTGACCAACGGGGCCCAGGCGGCCGACCTGCTGGACCTGGTCATTCAGCAGGACGGGCCGTATGTAGAGCCCTTCTTCACCGACACACTCGGTTCGGAAATCTTCGGCCAGGCCCGTTCCACGGAGCCGGAGCCGTATGAGGACGAATACGAGTACGAGGACTACGACGAAGAGCCTCGGCAGAGCCTGCGCGAGAGGCTGAACAAGCTCGACCTGCCCAAATTGGGCCGGAACGGCACTGACGGGACGTCCAAGCCCCGGTTCGGCGCCCGTCCTGGAACCCCGGCCTCCGGCGCCGGGCCCGCTGCGGGAGCTGCGGCCGCCGCAGCATCTGCCGGGGCGCACGTGCCGCCGCCGCCCTCCGCTCCCCCGGCTCCGCGGGCCGCGAGCCCCGCCACGGCGCCGGTGTCGCAGGCTCCGGCGGCCGGCCGGCCGGCTGCGGCTCCGGCTCCGGCAGACAAGCCCAAAGTCAGCTTGTGGCCCGGGGACGATGACACGACCGGTGTGCGGTCGGCCGGCATGTTCCCGTCCGCCGCACGCAGCAGCAGCGAACCCGCGGTCGATGACTACGAGTACGACGAATACGACGACGAGGAACGCAACAGCCCGAGGTCTTCCAGGTTGCTGGTGGGCGGGCTGCTCGCCGTCTTGCTGGTGATCGCGATCGTGGTGGCGGTGAGCCAGCTGAATCTGTTCCGCGGCGGCCCCGTCGCCGGCGGCTCACAGGGCGGAAACGAAACCGCGGCCGCGTCCGGCCCCGCAGAGACCGGTGCGGCAGAAGAAACGTCGGCTCCGGCCGATGAAGTCGTCGTGCCGGTCATCGCCGGTCTCACCCGTCAGGTTCCGGACTTGCCGGAACTCGACGTGGAGAACGACGGCAAACTGCCCGAAGCCATCGACGGCAACCCCGCCACTTACTGGGCAAGTTACCAGTACGCGTCGGACCAGTTCGGCGGCTACGCCGGAAACATGGCGCTGGTTGTCGAGCTGGAAGAGTCCTCAAGCATCAGCTCGGTAGTGTTGACCCAACTGAGCGGCACCGGAGGGAACTTCTCCGTGCTCCTGAACGATGAACCGACGCTGGACGGCGCCGACCAGGTCGCGCAGGGAAGCTTCACGGCACAGAAGACCACTATTCCGGTGCCTGAACAGGACGGCGCGGCGCCCAAAGCGCAGTACGTCCTGATCAACTTCACGCAGTTGCCGAGGCTGTCCAACCCCATGGGCGGCATGCCCTTCGGCATCCGCATGGCCGAGATCGAAGTCTCCTAGCCCGTTCAGGAGCGGCTGCTCAATAACCTCCCCGGAATAAGCCGGGGGCACCGGCCGTTGAGACAAGTGCCGGGCTAACCGCTCCTTTGGGGTGGCCGGCCCTTAGGGTTACATCAACATCAGAGGAAGAGGTTCGCAGGCAGTGAGCACAGATACCACACCGTCCGTCCGCGACGTCATCATCGTTGGGTCCGGTCCGGCCGGCTACACGGCAGCTGTTTACACCGCGCGTGCCAATCTCAAGCCACTGCTCATCGCCAGCTCCGTAGAGGCAGGCGGCGAGCTGATGAACACCACCGACGTGGAAAACTACCCCGGGTTCCCTGACGGCATCCTGGGTCCCGAGCTGATGGAGAACTTCCAGAAGCAGGCCGAGCGCTTCGGCACCGAGATCCTGTTTGAAGACGTCACGAGCCTTGAACTGGAAGGTCCGGTCAAGAAGGTCACCATCGGCTCCGGCGAAACCTTCCTGGCCCGGTCCGTGATTATCTCCACCGGTTCCGCTTACCGGGAACTGGGGCTGCCCGACGAAAAGCGCCTGGCCGGCCACGGCGTCAGCTGGTGCGCAACCTGTGACGGTTTCTTCTTCAAGGGCCAGAACATCGCCGTCATCGGCGGCGGCGACTCCGCGATGGAAGAGGCCCTCTTCCTGACCAAGTTCGCGGAGTCTGTCACGGTGGTCCACCGGCGGGACACCCTGCGTGCCTCGAAGATCATGCAGGACCGTGCCCTGGCCCACGAGAAGATCAAGTTCGTGTGGAACTCGGAAGTCGTCGGGCTTGAAGGCGACACCAAGGTCAGCGCGCTGAAGCTCAAGAACACGGTCGACGGTTCCGAGTCGGTGCTGCCGGTAACCGGCGTGTTTGTCGCCATCGGCAACGATCCCCGGGTCTCCCTGGTCAAGGACCAGCTGGAACTGACGCCCGAGGGCACGATCGCCGTCGAGGGCCGGTCGTCCCGCACCTCCCTGCCGGGCGTCTTCGCTGCCGGCGACGTTATTGACCCCACCTACCGCCAGGCCATCACCGCCTCGGGCAGCGGCTGTGCGGCTGCCATCGATGTGGAACACTATCTCGCTGAGCGCGCAGACACCTTGGCCGACGTCGCCGAACCCGCAACAGTCTGAACCGGTTGTAAAAGGAGAAAAGCATGAGCAACGCAAAAGATGTCACGGACGCTACTTTCGACGCGGATGTCCTGCAGTCCGCCAAGCCCGTGATCGTCGATTTCTGGGCGGAGTGGTGCGGTCCCTGCCGCATGCTGTCGCCGATTCTCGATGACATCGCTGCTGAGCATTCCGACAAGGTAGAGGTCGTCAAGCTCAACGTGGACGACAACCCGGCCACCGCAGCCCAGTACGGTATCACCTCCATCCCAGCCGTCTATGTCTTCAAGGACGGCGCGGTGGCCGCGACATCCATCGGCGCCAAGCCGAAGCAGGTCATTGAGCAGGAATTCGCAGAATTCCTTAACTAGCCAGATGGAAAACGACGCTGCAGACCAGAGCCTGCGCCGTTCAGACGATAGTCGACGCGTAGTAGCCCTTCGTGAAGGGCTACTACGCGCTGGCATTTCCATGGCCTATTTAGCGCCGGATCAAGTAAACAACCCCACCGTCTTTGACGACCATGTAGATGCGGCCGTACGCACCTTCCAGCAGGCCCGGGGGCTGATGGTTGACGGCGTGGTCGGTCAGGAGACCGAACGAGCCCTGGCGGAGGCACAGTTCAAGCTCGGGGACCGTCCGCTGATATTCACGCTGGACGCGTCGCCTCTTCGTGGCGACGACGTCACCGAGCTCCAGCGCCAATTGTCGTTCCTCGGCTTCTACTACGGTCACATCGATGGCGAGTATGGGGAGCGGACCTACCACGCGGTCCGCGAGCTGCAGCTGAATCTGGGGCTCGAACCTTCCGGCGTCGCGGATCAACAGTTGACTGCCTCGATGGAGCGCATTAATAGGACGATCAGTCCGAGCCAGGCGTTCTCGCTCCGGGATTACGAACGGCTCAACCAAGCCTCTGCGGCACTGCGCGGCCGGACTATCACCCTCGCTCCCGGCGCCGGCGCAGCGCACTGGGCAGACAGCCCCGACGTTGCCTCCGGCAGTCGTCTGACCGAGAAACTCGTCGCCGGCGACGTCGCCAGCCGCGTAAAGAAGATCCTGACCGAGCTCGGTGCCAGCGTGGAAATCGTTGCCAAGCCAACCGACGGCGGTGGTTTAGACCGGACTTTGCTTATCAAAAGGTCTTCTCCGAGCTTGAGCATTGCCCTCCACTGTGACTGGTTGCCGCAAGAGGCAGCCAACGGCGTCAGCGCCTTTTTTTGGGGCCGTCCTGAATCAGGTGAAGTGCGTTCTCCCATTGGGCACCGCGCCGGCGAACTTATCCTGAAGGAGATCGTGGCCCGCACAGGGTCTACCAACCTGGGTATCCACGGTCGCAGCTGGGATATCCTGCGCCTGCCCAGCACCCCCTCGGTGCAGCTGGATCTCGGTTATTTGAGCAGCCCGTTCGACTCCCGCCGGCTCGCTGATCCTATTTACCGGCAGGTCTTGGCCGATTCTATTGTCATCGCCATCCAGCGGCTTTATCTGCTGGAAGAGGACGACGAGCCGACAGGCACCTTGGCTCTCGACGACGTTCTCCGCTTCAATCCGGGTACCTGACTCCCGCGCGGCTCAGTCTCTTGTTTCACGTGGAACAGCGGCGGCAGGTTTTCCTTGTCGGCCGTTTCACGTGAAACGAAACGTACCGCTAACCGTTTCCTCGTCCCGGCTCCCCGCTGCACCCGGGGTATGACCCAGAGGCCATTGCCTCCCACGGACCGGGAAGTACGACAACGTGGGTACTTCCACAGCTACTGGATATCCGTCTGGCACTATCGTTCTTGTTGCACTCAAAAGTGGGAGTCGCTGTCGTCCTTGCTCCTCCGTAGGTGCCTGGCTGCGAATACGCGGGTATTGGAAGCCTGTGACCGGAGTTCGCCTCTCCCCCGCTATCGGCCTGTCGACTGTGAGAACCGGTTGCCGTTTCCCCCCAGGTCCGGACTGTCCTCCTCGGATCCCGCCTATCCTTCATCAGACGAAGCATCTAGAAACGGCTGCACCGGGCGGACCCGGATTGTGCATCGTTCCACGTGAAACTTACAGCAAGGGCCATTTCTGTGTCCAAAGCGGTCAGCGACGTCCCTGTCATCGCACGCGGCTCCCCGTCGTGCCTCGGCGAAAGCTGGGATCGCGACTGCACGCCTTTCCAAGGCTGGGGCTTTTAAGTGCTTCGACATGCGACAAGGATCGGCGTCCGAGGCCTCTCCAGTGCCTCCTCACATCTTCCTGCTCTCGCATGGAGGGCGAGAACGCTCGACCTCGCCCGTGGTGAAAGGACGCGAGCAAGCATTATCGTCCGAATTAGCGCGATAACGGCCCTGCATGTGAGGCAGCGTCGAGGCCATACGGTTCCACTGGGAGGATCCCGGGGCTAGCCCCTTCGTGCCGCCACCCCGGGATCAGGCCCCATCACTCAAGGAAGACAAGCTGGAGTGCGATCGCTTCATCCACTGCGTGCGGTGGGCACGCTCAATCTCCTGCCCGTCCAACTATGCAGCACATCCACGCGACCGTAATTCCGTCGCTGAGACGACCGGCGGCCACGCCCTAGCGCTCGGGACAATCGAGCCCTTCGCCAGGTTCGAGTACGCTGACCGTCTTTTGGCGAGCGTTCTTGGGTTTCATGCGGCAAACCGCCAGCCGTCGGGCCTGGATCATTGATGCTTAGGACCTCCCACTTGGCCGAACCCAGCGTGGTTCGTTCCACGTGAAACATATGGGGTCGCTTTGCGGGCCAAACGATGCTGCGCACTAGGATCGATTGTCTGCTGGCCACTCCGACGAGCGCTATTGCGCCGGCCGACGCCCCGCGCACGCCTCGAAATTTGGGATAGGGAAGCAACAGAAAGGGTCAGCTCTCCCGACTCTTTCGGAAAGAGCAGTGGGAGAGCCATGTCTACCCCTTCCATCTGGTTGTCCGCAGCTACGGTCACGGACTAGAGCCGATACCATCCAGAATTCCTTCCCGCTCAACGGCTGCCTGGCAAGGCAAGATGCTGCTAGCCTGGCGGCTACTGTCGCCGTGCACCTGAAATGCAGTGCTCGTGAGGGGCTTCTGGTCAAGAGTTGCTCCAGAGAGCAAGTGGCGACCACCGACGCCTCGCTAGTCCACTTTCCGGTTCTGCTCTGCCGCTCCCTGGTTTCACGTGAAACACGCTTTTTCTCCTTGGGGTTTGGTGTTACGGTGCCAGCCCTCCCCTACAGTTAGACCTAAGCTCCCGCGACTACGCGGAGTATGCATGCCCCCGAAAGGACTGGGCTGCGGTCCGGGCGACAGTTGAACAACCGACGTGTATGGGACTTTCCACTGCCGCCACCACGTGGTACGCCGAGGATAAGATCCCAACTACTGCCCAGGTTTCACGTGAAACACTTCGCTGCATAACCCAGCATCCACCGCCCTTGCTGCTGCTCTACTTCCATCAGCACATTCGGAAAGAGCATTTGCCCAATTGCCACCATTGAACACTCCTGCGAAACGGGGGCTGAAGCGTCATCTCCAACACAGGAGGCCGCTGCTCACCGCCGGCAAAGTACGACATGAGGGTACAGTGGGGGTGAGGCTCATATCAAGAACTTATGCCTCAAGCGCGGCGCACTAATCTCGGATGCTAGTTGTCCAAATGACACAATTGCCAGGTGCCTGAAGGGGCGGGGCTGGGCGGTTCAGTCATGATCCAGCGCCTGCAGCGGAGTTTCACGTGAAACTAACCTCTCCCTTGCTCGGCTGAGCCTGCTCACCTTCTTGTTGCTCGGAGCGGTCGGATGTCAGCGTCGCCCTTCGGGGGAAGAGACAGAGCCTGGCCGGTGAGGCTTAGCCCCAAGAATGGCGACGTTGACGTGCGAGCCAGGACTACACCTGCTCGTCCCGAACACGCTTTCCGAGGACGAACCCATGCAGCCTACCGATTCTGCAACCTCACCTAGTCGGCCCGTAGTGGCCAGGATTTGATGTGCATATCTCTTACTGCTACGGGCGTTGAAATGTGCCGCCTCCAGCCATTCCCAAACCTACTATGCGGCAGGTGCATATGAGCGGGCGCAATTGCTACTACGCACCCGGCCCTTCCTTCACCGTTTTGGAGGCCAAGAATGCCACGTGTCGTTGCTCCCGGGCGCCAGAGTTTCGACCCGGCTTGCTAGCGCCACGTCGACGAGCTAGCAGAACGCGCCAAACAGACGTCGAAGTCGGAAACAGAGTTCTCACAAGAACGGGGGTCCAATCCCTAATGGGAAGAGGGGAATCGACACTCCCCTGCCCCTTCCCACACTCCGCACTGGGTGCAGCTGCCAAAAGTCCAGGCGAGACCGGATATTCGGCCGAGGGTTCTACAAACTAGGGCAACAGGCTTGCTTAAGCGATCTGTACCAAGCACGTCAGCGAACCCGAACCAACCCGGAGTTGCACCTCAGGGCAAAGCAATGGGCTCCGTCCTTGTGGAACGGAGCCCATTGTTTCACGTGGAACGAAGGCTATGGCGTCGCCGGGTTCAGCACGTCCATGATGCGGTTCAAGTCATCAACACTGGCGAACTCGATGCTTACGCGGCCCTTCTTGGCACCCAAGGTGATCTTAACGCTGGTGTCCAGGCGGTCCGACAGGGAACTAGCCAGATAGTCCAGCCGTTCATGCCGAGCTCCCTCACGGGGCTTGCTTTCGCGTTTGGGCCGTCGCACGCCGTCGCTCAGGGAAACGATTTCCTCGGTCGCCCGAACGGAAAGGCCCTCGGCGACAATCTTTTGCGCCAGCTTCTCCATTTCTCCAGGATCGTTGAGTCCCAGGAGGGCGCGCGCATGGCCAGCGCTCAACACGCCGGCCGCGACCCGCCGCTGAACCAGCGGAGGGAGCTTCATCAACCGTAAAGTGTTGGAGACCTGCGGCCTTGACCGACCGATCCGATCCGCAAGCTCATCATGCGTGCAACCGAAATCATCAAGCAACTGCTGATAGGCCGCAGCCTCTTCCAGCGGATTCAGCTGGCTGCGGTGCAGGTTCTCCAGCAGGGCGTCCCGTAACAGGTCATCGTCGGAGGTTGACCTGATGATCGCCGGAATCGTTTCCAGGCCGGCAGCCTTGGTGGCCCGCCAGCGGCGTTCGCCCATGACCAACTCGTACTGTGCGCCGCCATCATCGGAAGGTCGCACAACGATCGGCTGGAGGACGCCGATCTCACGGATCGAATGCACCAGCTCCGCCATGTCTTCCTCATCGAAGACGGTGCGAGGCTGTTTGCGGTTTGGCTGGATCGCAGTAACGAGGACTTCGGCAAAAGTGGCACCGGGAACCTCGACTAGGTCGGCCCCCGACGTTTCACGTGGAACTGAAACTTCGGTAGGAGCCGAGGGAGCTCCGGCGCTACCCCTGCCAACCGGTTCGGCCGAGTCCTTGGCGGAAGCGTGCGATTCGCCGGCAGCGCCATTGCCATTCGCTCGGGAAGAATCGTCCTTCACAGACTTATTTGCCGCCGGCTTCTTGCTGCCAGTAGTCGCAAGCTTTCGCGGGGCCCGCAACACTTCGGCTACCTGCGCGGCGCTCGATCCGGTTACGGTCTCGGAGTCAGTCGTCGTGAGGACGGCGGCGTCCCCTTCTTCCCTCCGACTGGAAGCGGGAAAGAAAACGTCTACGGGTCGCTGAGTCCGACGTTTGGCGGAGGCTTCCTGCCCCTCGGTGGACTCGGTCTCCGCTGGGGCCGGAGCACTGGGTATCAATGCGCCCAGGCCTCTTCCCAAGCCGCGACGTTTTTCACTCATCTGGACCCTCTTCCGTCATGCGCCGAGCTAGCATGCACATGCTCGCTTAAGGCGTAATTCTACCGTTGCAGTACGCCTTCACAGTTACTTGCCGCGCTCGGCGATTTCGGCTGCGGCCTCCTGATAGGAAAGGGCCCCGCTGGACGACGGATCATAGGTGATCACTGTCTGCTGGTAACTCGGAGCCTCCGAGATGCGGACCGAGCGCGGTACGACCGCACTTAAAACCTCGTTCGGGAAATGTTCCCGGACTTCTGCTGCAACCTGAGCTGCGAGGTTTGTTCGTCCGTCGTACATCGTCAGCAGGATCGTAGAAACAACCAATCCAGCGTTGAGGTGCTTCTGAATCATCTCGATGTTCTTGAGGAGCTGGCTCAGCCCCTCCAAGGCGTAGTACTCGCACTGGATGGGAATCAGTACCTCTTGGGCGGCGACGAAAGCGTTAACTGTTAGTAGGCCCAGGCTGGGCGGGCAGTCGATAAAGACGTAATCCAGCCGGGGCAGTCCTGCCGTCTCACGTTCCTGCGCGTAAACCTCGATGGCTCGGCGCAGGCGCTGTTCACGGGCCACCAACGACACCAATTCGATCTCGGCCCCGGCCAGGTGAATCGTGGCGGGTGCGACGACGAGGTGGGCTATATCGGGGCATTGTGCGATCACGTCCCCGAGCGGCATATCGTTGATCAGCACGTCGTAGATACTGTCGACGTCAGCGTGGTGCTCGACCCCGAGCGCTGTTGACGCGTTCCCCTGCGGGTCGATATCGATGACCAGGACGTTCAGGCCGGCCGTAGCAAGGGCAGCAGCGATATTGACCGTTGTCGTGGTCTTGCCGACCCCACCCTTTTGGTTGCTGACCGTCAACACCCTGGTCTGGGCGGGCCTGGGAAGCTCCTTGGCCTTCAGCCTCTCACGCCGGCGGTTTTCGCTCGCCAATTCCTGCGCGAGCGGTGTGCTTTCGTCAATCGAATCCATAACGTTTGAAACCGTAGCCTCTATCTTCATGTTGGAGTTGGCTATCTCAGCCTCGTTCCCAGGGGAAGTTTCACGTGAAACAGGACCGCTAGGGGGGACGAGCGCAACCATGTTCGGTTGTTCAGCCACTCCGCGGTGCGACGACTCTTCGGCTTTGGTCCCGGTGAAACCCGACACCGTGTTGTTGATCGCCACTTGGATTCCGCCCGCTTTCACTGTCCGCCACCGACCTCTCCTAGCCTATCGTTGCGCGGCCGGATTCACGGGGCGCTGCATGGGTGTGTGGGGGAACAGGTCAAGCATCAACACGGATGCGGACTACCGTCGTCGGCTCTTCCAAGAGATCGTCCCCGACGGTCAAGACCTCTGTTTCTCGGCCACCGAGCTTCCTGATGACCTTTTCGGCCTTCTGAACCTCGTCAGCTGCGCTGCGGCCTTTGATTGCCAGCATTTCGCCCGTGCCATGCAGCAGTGGAATTGAGAGGCGGGCGAGCTTGTCGAGTGCCGACACCGCTCGAGACGTCACGACGTCAGCTGTGACGTCGTCCCCCGCCAGCTCTGCCCGCGTCCGCAGCACCGCGACGTTGTCCAGCGCGAGATCCTCTATGACTTCGTTGAGCCAGGCAACCCTTCGTTCCAACGGCTCGATCAGGGTCAAACGCAAGTCCGGTCGCGCCAACGCGAACGTCAGTCCTGGCAGGCCGGCCCCGCTTCCGACATCCGCGACCGCGGCGTCGCGCCGTATCAGGTGTGCGACGACGGCGCAGTTGAGGACGTGCCGGTTCCACAATCTCGGGACTTCCCGGGGGCCCAGCAAACCCCGTTCGATGCCTGAGGTGGCCAAATGCGCAACGTATCGCTCCGCCAGGCCCAGGCGTTCACCGAAAACCGTGTGGGCAGCCCTGGACTCTGCCACAGTCATTTCAACTACCGACATACCTCTGCCTATCAGACCATTCCGCCGGACAAGATCAGGACTCCACCGACACCACGATGTGGCGGTTGGATCCTTCGCCCTCGGATTCGCTGATCAGGCCGAGCTCGGCAACCGCGTCATGGACGATCTTGCGCTCGTACGCGCTCATCGGCTCGAGCGCTACATCGCGGCCCGACTCCTTGGCTTCGGCGACGGCGTCTTCAGCGATCTTCTGTAGTTCTTCGCTGCGTCCTTCGCGGTAGCCAGTGATGTCCAAAACAAGGCGGGAACGGTTGCCGGTCGTCGTGAGAACCGACAACCGGGCCAGCTCCTGCAAGGCTTCGAGGACTTCGCCATCCGGTCCCACGAGCGCCTTGAGCGCGTCGTTGTCTTCCTCTTCGGAGACGATCGAGATGTAGGTGCGGCCGTTGCGGACCTCGATGTCGATGTCCCCATCGATATCGGCGATGTCGAGCAGCTCTTCCAGGTAGTCCGCAGCTACGTCTCCTTCTTCTTCCAGACGTTTGGCAGAATTCGAAACAGCTTCCTCCTGCTGTTCGTCCGCTGCAGCCTCTTCGTCGGGAAGTTCTTCAGTCACTTCGGATACGCTTTCGCTGCTCATTTTTTCTTCCTGTTCTTCCGCTGTGGCTGCTGGCGCTGGCCTTTCACCTCTGCCGGGGAATCGGCCGCCGGCGCCTCGGTCTTCCGCTCGCCCAGCAGCGGTACCATCGGCAGGCCCTTCTTTGCACGGCGTTCTGCCAGTTCGCGGGCAGCCTGCGAACCCGGAGTGGGCATGCGCCGGATCACGAAGAACTGCTGTGCCATGGTCCACACGTTGGTAGTTGTCCAGTAAATCAGCACACCGATGGGGAAGTTGATGCCGCCGATGCCGAACACGAGAGGCAGGATGTAGAGCATCATCTGCTGCTGCTTCATGAACGGTGACTGCATTGCTTCGGCGGACATGTTCTTCGCCATGATCTGCTTCTGCGTGATGAACTGCGAGGCAGTCATCGCCAAAATCATGATGATCGACAGGATGACCACGGCGACCTGCTGCTCGCCCCCGCCCCCGTGCAGGAGGGATGCGGAAAGCGGCGCACCGAAAATGGACGAGTCGTCGAACTGACGGATGAGTTCGGGCGACAAAGCGCCAATCCCCTCGCCGTTCTCGCTGGCGCGCGAAGCGTTGTTCAGCACGCTGAACAGCGCGAAGAAGAACGGCATCTGCACCAGCATCGGCAGGCAGGCCGAGAACGGGTTGGTGCCGTGCTTTTTGTACAGCGCCATCTGCTCCTGCGTCATGGCCTGACGCGACAGCTGGTCGGTCTTTCCCTTGTACTTCTGCTGCAGCTTCCGGAGGTCGGGCTGCAGTGCCTGCATCCCCCGCTGGGCCTTGATCTGCTTGACGAAGACCGGAATGAGGGCCGCGCGGATCACCAGCACCAGCCCGATGATTGAGAACGTCCACGTCCAGCCGTTGGCCGGGTCCATCCCAAGCCAGGAGAAGCCGGCGTGGAAGGCCCACAGGATCCCGGAGACGACCCACGTGAACGGGGTCAGGATGGTGTTTAAGAAGTCCATTACTGATTTGCTCCTCGGGCCGCGCCGCGGCCTTCATCGTCGGCCGGAATGAATGGGTGGTTAAGCTCCACGATCCGGGGGATTCTGGAAGGGTTCTCCTGCAGCCACAGGTTGAAGGATACAGACGCCGGAACATGATCCACGCCGCCGGGGTTCCATGGGTGGCATCGGAGCAGGCGGCGGGCGGCCAGCCAGCTGCCCTTGGCAGCGCCGTGGACCGTCACTGCTTCCAATGCGTACGCGGAACAGGACGGGAAGAAACGGCAAACCTGGCCGTACAGGGGCGAAACGAGTTTGCGGTACACGCGCAGCACGCCGATCAGCGCATACTGCAGGG